>CALKKK010000196.1 GCA_937995395.1 uncultured Sutterella sp.
TTTATCAATGTCCTTCTAAGTTTTTTGTCTTCTAAACTCCGCCTGTTTTAAAAATCGGCTGGGAGTTTGGGGGACAAACAAAAACCGACGCGTTATGCGAAGTTTTCACTTCAACGCATCGGTCTTTGAAAGCTTGTCGTGTTCAGCCTCAAACTCCGAAGAGTTCGAGAGAAGTTCCGGCTGCGAATTAACGCAACTTGACTTCCTTGAACAAAACATGCTTGCGAGCAACCGGATCGAACATGTTACGTTCGAGCTTGCCCGTGGAATTCTTCTTGTTCTTCATCGTGGTGACGAAGTAGCCGGTACCGGCCGTAGATTCCATCTTAATGATTTCGCGTGCACCCTTTGCCATGGTTCAATCTCCTAAATTAGATTTCGCCGCGGGCGCGAAGATCCGCGAGAACTGCATCGATACCGACCTTGTCGATCGTGCGAAGTCCGGCCGTCGTCAAACGCAGGCGGACCCAACGGTTTTCACTTTCGACCCAGAAACGACGATACTGCAGGTTCGGCATGAAACGACGCTTGGTCTTGTTGTTCGCGTGCGAGACTTGATGGCCGACCATCGGCGCCTTGCCGGTGACTTGACACACTCGTGCCATCGCTAACTCCCGTAAATTAAAAAAGTTAATAACGCTTCACGCCTCGCCAAATTTTTAAAGCTGGCGTGAGCGCGAAAATTGGAAAGAAAAATATTATACGACAAAAAACCGCCCTTGCCAAGACCTAAGTTGGCAAAGGTTGAATCCTCGTTGTTTTTCGATCGTGCATCTCGACCGAGTCAAGCGTAGAGATCCGCTTGTCGCAGGGGGCGTATTCTACTGAATTTTTTGGAAAAAATCTTGTGCCCGCTTTCGCCCGATTTTCGGGGCTTCTTGCGAAATCGCCTCTCTAACAAGGCAGGCACGGCACATTTGCTCACACTCTTGTTGCAGCGCTTTTCTCTGCTTTTTGTCCCGCGCCCGTTAAAATCTCGACATTCCAATAAGAACTCAAACGCAAACGGACTCTATAACTATGCAAGTCATTCTTGCCCAACCCCGCGGATTTTGCGCCGGCGTCACGCGCGCCATCGCCATTGTGGAGCGCGCCATCGAAGTGTTCGGCGCCCCGATTTATGTCAGACACGAAATTGTGCATAACCACACGGTGGTCAAAGACCTTCGCAACAAGGGCGCGATCTTTGTCGACGATTTGAGCGAAGTACCCGACGGCGCCATTTTGATTTTTTCCGCCCACGGCGTTCCCAAGTCCGTTGTCAAAGAAGCGGCCGATCGCGGTTTTCGCGTTTTCGACGCCACCTGTCCCTTGGTCACGAAGGTGCATCGCGAAGTCATTCGCATGCGCGAACAGGGTAAAAAAATCATCATGATCGGGCATGCCGGCCACCCCGAAGTGCAAGGCACGATGGGCCAGGTCGAAGACGGTATTTTGTTGGTCGAGTCGGGCGAAGCCGTCGAACGTCTGCAAACCGAAGACGACGGCTCGGGACTGGCTTTCGTCTCTCAAACGACGATCAGCGTAGACGACGCCCGCGAAGTGATCGACGCTTTGAAAAAGAGATTCCCGCTTATTCACGAGCCCAAAAAGAGCGACGTGTGCTACGCCACGCAAAATCGTCAGGACGCAGTCAAAAAGCTCGCGCGCCAAATCGAAGTATTGCTCGTCATCGGCTCTCGCAGCAGTTCCAACTCCAACCGTTTGCGCGAAGTGGGCGAGCGAGAAGGCGCGCGCGCCTATCTGGTCGATACGGCCGAGCATCTCGATCCGACTTGGTTTGAAGGTGTGGAAAAAGTGGGCATTACCGCCGGCGCTTCGGCTCCCGAATTCTTGGTTCAAGGCGTCGTGGCGTGGTTGTCCGATCGTTTCGGCCCCTTGACGCCCGAAGAACTTGACGGCGACAAAGAAAATGTCGAGTTCCCCATGCCCAAAGGCTTGTGGGAAAGCGATCTGGCCGCAAGCAAAAAAGAAATGACGGGAAACTGAACGATGTCCTCGCCCGAAGTTCACACCTATCGCCTGCCCGCGCCTTTCGGCAGTATCGTTTTTGCCGGGCTCGGCCCCATGGGCGACGAACTCTTTCGCGTTCGCCCGTCTCTGGAAGTCGTGCATACGCCCGATGCGGCACCCGAAAGCATTTGCCGCTGGATGAATTTGGTCGACAAGATGCTCTCCGAATATGCCGAACCGACGGAAGACGACTATGCCGAGCTCTTTAAACTGCCGGCAATGACCGAACGACTGTCCGACTTCGGGCGTACGACCTTGAAAGCCGTGACGCAAATTCCTCGCAACGAACTTGTCACTTACACCGATTTGGCCGAGCGCATCGGACACCCGAGCGCCGCTCGCGCCGTTGCCAAGATTTTGGCGGATAATCCTTTTCCGATTTTGATTCCCTGTCATCGCATCGCGAGTCGGGAACAACTGACTAAAATCGACATTACCGATGTCAAGACTCTGGCCGGCCCCGCCTATTTAGGCGAATCGAACTTGGCCGAAATTGCCGCTTGGCTTCGATTACACGATCAAACCTTTGTATGAGTAAAAAAGCTAAACACGAAAGCGCAACGCCGGCTACCGACTGGCTCAAAGCGCACAAAGTCGAATTCGCCGAATTTTCCTACGACTGGGTCGAGCACGGCGGCACGGGTTGCGCCTCCAAATCTTTGGGCGTAGACGAACACCTCATGGTCAAAACCCTGATCATGGAAGACGAACACGCCAAGCCCTTGGTCATTTTGATGCACGGCGACTGCGAAGTTTCCACCAAAAATCTGGCGCGCCAAACCGGGCACAAATCCGTTGCGCCTTGCAAACCCGAGCAGGCGCAGAGAAATTCGGGCTATATGGTGGGCGGCACAAGCCCCTTTGGCACGCGCAAAGCCATGCCCGTGTATGTGCAAAAGACGATTTTGGATTTGCCCGAAATCTACATTAACGGCGGTCGCCGCGGCTTTATCGTGAAAATCGCCTCGAGCGTCCTGACCGAAACCCTTAAAGCCGTGCCGGTCGACGTTGCTTTGCAAGATTAAAGAAAAAAGGATATCCGTGTGAACTTACCCTTTGAACTGTCCGTGGGGCTGCGCTATACGCGCGCCGGACGTCGCGGTCGCCGCAAAGACGGCTTTATGAGTTTTATTTCGGGCATCTCGGTGGCGTCCATCGCCGTGGGCGTGATGGCCCTCATCGTTGTTTTGTCCGTCATGAACGGCTTTCAGAAAGAAGTGCGCGACAGAATGCTCTCCGTTTTGTCGCATGCCGAAGTTTTGAGTTTGGCCACGCCCATCGACGATTGGCAAAAGACGCTTTCTGCAATCAAAGCCGAAGACAATCGAATCGTTGCAGGCGCTCCTTTCGTTTCGGGGCAGGGACTTTTGAGTACGGGGCGCGCCGTCAAAGGCGCCATGTTGCGCGGTATCGACCCGATTGCCGAACCCGAAGTCAGCGACTTGGGCAGCTCGGTCATTCTCGGCAGCCTTCAAGACTTGAAAGCCGGCGAATTCGGCATCGTTCTCGGGCGGGACTTGGCCAGAGGCTTAGGGGTCACCGTGGGAGACAAAGTTACTTTGATCGTACCCAAGGGCAATATGACGCCTTCGGGCTTTGTCCCGCGCATGAAGCAAATGACCGTCAAAGGTTTGATCAGCTCGGGGCACTACGAGTTTGACAGCACGCTTGCGGCCGTGCATGTGGACGATGCGGCCGTGCTTTACCGCACGGGCGGGCCCACGGGCATTCGCTTAAAGCTCACCGACATGTATGAAGCTCAGGATGTGTCCGCGCGCATTGCCGCCGAATTGCCCGCCGGTTGGTACGCCAGCGACTGGACACAGCAAAACCGCACATGGTTTGCCGCCGTTCAGGTCGAAAAGCGCATGATGGCGATCATTCTCTTTTTGATCGTTTTGGTGGGTGCTTTCGGCTTGGTCTCCACCTTGGTGATGACGGTCACGGAAAAGCAATCCGACATCGCCATTTTGCGCACCCTTGGCGCAAGCCGCGGCTCGATCATGCGCATCTTCATGATTCAAGGCACGATCGTGGGCTTTGTGGGCGTGTTGTTGGGCGTGGGGCTCGGGCTTTTGATTGCCTGCAATTTGGGGTCCATCGTCTCGGGCATCGAAGCGATTTTGGGCGTGCAGTTTTTGCCGCGCGAAATTTACTTCATCAGCTCGATGCCCTCGGATCCGAGAGCCGGCGACATCATCCCCATTGCCGTTTTCAGTTTACTGATGAGTTTGGCCGCAACGATTTATCCGTCGTGGCGCGCCGCCAAGATTCACCCCGCGGAGGCACTGCGCTATGAATAATCCTGCAGCACTCGTTGCGCGCAATGTCGTCAAAACCTTTAACGACGGCACAGGCCACGAAGTCAAAGTGTTAACGGGGGTCGACCTCACCGTCGAAGCCGGCACCGTTGCGGCGGTCATCGGCGCTTCAGGTTCGGGCAAATCCACCCTTTTGCAGATTTTGGGCGGCCTGGACGCGGCCGATACGGGCGACGTTGTCATTGCCGGTACCGCTCTGAAAGGGCTGGATGAAAAATCTTTGGGCGAACTGAGAAACCGTCACTTGGGCTTTGTCTACCAGTTTCATCATCTGCTGCCGGAATTCACGGCTCTGGAAAATGTAGCCATGCCCTTGTTTATCCGTCGCATGAATAAGCAAGATGCGCTCAAAAAAGCCGCCCAAGCTCTGAGCGCCCTCGGGCTTGAGCACCGTCGGGAACATCTGCCGAGTCAACTCTCCGGGGGCGAACGTCAGCGCACGGCCATTGCGCGTGCGATGGTCACAAGCCCTGCTTGTATTTTGGCAGACGAACCGACGGGCAACCTCGATCACGACACCGCCATGGAAGTCTTTGACGGCTTTGTCGCTTCGGCGCGCTCAACGGGCACCTCGGTATTGATCGTCACGCACGATCTGGAATTGGCTTCTCGGTGCGACGTGATTTTCAAATTGGAAAACGGGCGCGTGCATCGACTCGAACCTTCCCTAAAGGACAACTAAATGTCGTCCGTCGCAAAGTGCGGGCTCTACGACACCCACTGCCACTTCGAAGGTTATTGGGACGAGGCTCTTTTTGCGCAGCTTTTGACACAGGCTCGCGACATCGGTTTTCTTGACGCCGTCACATGCCCGCACGACGCGACGCGCTTTCAAGCGCACGTCGACTTTTGCCGCAAATTCGATTTGTCTTTTGCTCTGGGCGTCCATCCCTTCGAGTGGACGGCAGCACAAACGCATCTTTCGTCTTTGGACGCTTTTTTGCGCCAATACTCCGGTGAAATCGTGGCGATCGGCGAAATCGGTTTGGACTTTTCCGAAATGCGCCGACTCGAGTTCTGGCCCGAAGCCGATCCCGAAACGGTGCGAGTCGTGCAAACCGAACTCTTTGAAACGCAGCTTGAAATCGCCCGAGACCTCGGTTTGCCCGTGTCGGTGCACGCCTTTGCCGCAATGAACGAAGTCGAGCGCTCGATCAAAAAATTCAAAGGCTTAACAGGCGTCATTCATGCCTTTAACGGCTCGGCCGAACAGGCAAAGCAGTTTAATCGCATCGACTTTAAAGTCGGTTTCGGCGGCACTTTGACTTATCCCGGTTCCAAAAAGATTCGCCGCGTTTTTAGCGAACTGCCCCGGTCGGCTTGGGTGCTTGAAACCGATGCGCCGTGGATTCCCTCGTTTGAGCGCCGTGCAGCCTCCGTCGATCTTGCCCCCGAAACGATTCAAAGCGTGCCGGCCGACATCGACTTTACCGTTCAAGCAGCCGCAGTGTTGCGGCAAACCTCGCGCGAGGCGATCCTTGCGGACGCCTACGCCAATACCCGGGCGATTTTTCCGAAATTGCATCCGGCCTAATTGGCGTCAAGTTGCACAAACGCAAGAGTTCATTGCATGCGTTTGCCTCAACACCGACGTTTTGGGCTAGGATTAAAGTTTGCGGGCTCGTGATTTGTGCGAGTTCGTCTTTTTCGCAAACCGACGGTGCCTATATCCGTTTGAGGAGTAAACCTAAAAATGCAATACAACAATGTCGTTGTTGCCGTCATCGGTCTGGATCAGCCCGGTGTCATTGCGTGCGTGTCTTCCGTGATGACGCGCTTGGGATGCAACATTGAAGAAATGACGCAGTCGACCTTGCACCAGCAGTTTGCAGGTATCTACTTGGTCAACAAACCCGCCGAATTGTCGAACGAACAATTGAACGGCGAAATCGAACGTGCCGTCAAAGCCAAGAAAATGAAGTTGACGATCGTCACGCGCGACTACGAAGAGCCGCCCGCAAGCGAAGTCACCACCGAACCCTTTGTGGTGAGCGTCTACGGTCCCGATCGCAACGATATCGTGGGCACCTTTGCCCACATGTTCGGCGAGCAGCGCATCAACATCGACGCACTTCGCGCATTTCCCATCGGCGAGGGCGCTTCCATGCAGGTTTTCGAAGTGGAAATTCCTTCGGACTTGGATACCCGAAGCCTGCATCGCGTCATGCTTGAGCGCGCCAAGTCCATGGGCTTGAATTTAACCATGCAGCACCGCGACATTTTCGAAGCCGTGCATCGCGTCAATATCGTTTAACAAACGGATTGGAGAACACACAAAATGCTGACTGAACGCGAGGTTCTATCGACAATCAACATGCTGCGCAGCGAACACTTGGACGTTCGCACGGTGACCTTGGGCATCAATCTTTTCGATTGCGCCAGCCACGATTTCGACGTTTTCGAAGTCAAGGTCCGCAGCAAAATTCTCAAGCACGCCAAGCGCCTCGTTGAAACGTGCGACGCCGTGGGTGACAAGTACGGCATTCCCGTCGTCAACAAGCGTATTTCCATCAGCCCCATGGGCACGGTGGGCGCCGGCTTTTCGCGCGCTCAGATGGTGCGCGCCTGCCAAATTCTCGACGAATGCGCCAAGGAAGTGGGCGTTGACTTTATCGGCGGGTTCGGTGCCCTAGTTGAAAAAGGCATGACGCCGGGCGAACGCAACCTCATTGCTGCGCTGCCCGAAGCACTGGCCACGACCGATCGCATTTGCTCTTCGATCAATGTGGGGTCGACCAAGAGCGGCATCAACATGGATGCGGTAAGCCTCATGGGTCGCACCATTGTCGAAACGGCGCAGGCCACGGCCGATCGCGACGGTATCGGCTGTGCCAAGCTCGTAGTTTTCTGCAACATTCCGCAAGACGTTCCCTTTATGGCCGGCGCCTACTTGGGCGTGGGCGAACCCGACGTCGTGATCGACGTGGGCGTCTCGGGGCCGGGCGTTGTCAACAAAGCACTGCAGCGCGCCATTGCCGAAAGCGACCATAAGCTTTCTTTGGGCGAAATCGCCGAAGTGATCAAACACACGGCATACAAGGTCACGCGCGTGGGCGAATTGATCGGTCGCGGCGTTGCCAAGCAGATGAATATTCCGTTCGGCGTTGCCGACCTCTCTTTGGCGCCGACCCCTGCCGTGGGCGACAGCGTGGGCGAAATCTTCCAGACCTTGGGCCTTTCTTCGATCGGCGCTCCGGGCTCGACCGCCATTTTGGCCATGCTCAACGACGCCGTGAAAAAGGGCGGCGTGTTTGCTTCGGGCAATGTGGGCGGTTTATCGGGCGCCTTTATTCCGGTAAGCGAAGACAGCTCCATCGAAGCCGCCGCCAGAACGGGGGCGCTGACCATGGAAAAACTCGAAGCCATGACCTGCGTTTGCTCGGTCGGTTTGGACATGATCGCCATTCCGGGCGACACCTCTGCCGAAACGATCTCGGCCATGATTGCCGATGAAGCCGCAATCGGCATGATCAACAACAAAACGACGGCCGTGCGCGTGATTCCCGTTCCGGGCAAGAACGTGGGCGACGTGGCCGTCTTCGGCGGCCTGCTGGGCGAAGCTGCCGTGATCCGTGCGCCGGGCGGAACGTCCAATCAGTTCATCGGCTTCGGCGGAAGAATCCCTGCGCCGATTCATTCGTTGAGAAATTGATCGACATCTGTTGAATACGCCAAATAACGCTCGTTTCGCACTTTGTGCGGCGAGCGTTTTTCTCTTTGCGCAAGCGCTAATTTGGCATCGTTTACACTGAGAACAAAGTACGATAGGTCCACAAAAGCGACACTTTTTTGCGTTTCCTCACAACTTCCCAATTTTGTGCCTCCAAAGTAACTTTTTGTGCGGTAACATCGAAATAGGCACTCGTGCTGTCTACATATGTTTGCCGACATCTCTTCACGGCAAACGCCATTCGATAAAACAGACAATATCGGCACGTTGAGCCTCATATCACTATTGACAAAATCCCCGCGTTCGGGGATCGGAGGTCTTATGAAAATTCTCGTTCCCATCGATGGCAGCGCCTACAGTGAAAACTCTTTGGCCTTCATCGCTTCTCGTACTTCCATGCTCGGCAAGTCTCCCGAAATCGAGCTCTTGGTCGTTCTCGATCCGTTGCCTGCTCGCGCAGCCCGCTTGGTCGGCAAAGAATCGTTGAATCGCTATTACGAAGAAGAAGCCGAAAAGGTTTTCGAACCCGCACGCAAGTTCTTGAAGGATCACAACGTTCAGTACACGGAAGCCTTCGTCGTGGGCGATCCCTCTGAAAAGATCGCCGAAGAAGCCATGCGTATGGATGCCGACCTTGTATTGATGGGTTCGCGCGGTCGTACCGCTTTGGCAGGTCTCTTCTTGGGTTCCGTCACCAACGGCGTGTTGGCTCGTACCAAGAATCCGATTTTGATCATCCGCAACCGCACGACTCCGGAAAAAGACGCCATGCGCGTGGGTATCTGCGTCGACGGCTCCAAGTACGGCGTTGCCGCCGTGAAGTACGCCATCCGTCACGGCGAACTCTTTGGTGAAAACGCACAGTTCTACCTGATCAACGTCACAAGCGACTATGCCGGCGCCATCATGCCCGACATGGCCGGCATGGCTCTTCCGGCATTGTCCGAAGCCGAAGTCGTCGAATTGCAAAAGACCGAATTTGCCGAAGCGCTCGACACGATTCGTCCGTTGCTTGCCAAGGCCGGCGTCACGCCCAAGGAAGTGTGCTTGGTCGGCAACCCCGGCGACGAAATCGCCGCCTTTGCAAAGAAGAAGAAACTCGACTTGGTGGTCATGGGCAGCCACGGCTACGGTCGCTTCAAGTCGGCCGTGATGGGCTCGACCGCAACGCGTATCGCCGCACAAGGCGACGTGCCCATCCTCTTGATCCGTCGTTAAGACTTTCCTCGACTCTTCTTTGAGTCGATCGTACAGCCCCGGACCCCGTCAGTCTCGGGGCTTTTCATTAGCCTGCCGCCCGTCAACGCAAATTGCTCGCCAACCACTTCAAATCGCGCACCATCGCAAGCCCGGACATCAGCATGAGGGTACGGTCGATTTTTGTGAAAAAGTGCGTCTATGCGCGTTTTGAAGCGTTTGCACCGAATGCGCCACGCAGACCGTACAGAGGAGAAAAAAGCGCGAAGACCGAAATCCTCGCGCTTTAATTTTTTAGGTTCGGTCCGCCATGCTCATCGAAGCGGACCGCGCCTTTGACGAAAGGCTTTGCCTTACACGGCGTTTTCGTCGAACGGTTCCTTACCGAGTTCGCCTTCCATCTTGGAAACGGCCAAAGCGGTCGTGGAGTCGCCCACCACGTTGATGGACGTACGGATCATGTCGAGAATACGGTCGACGCCGGCGATCAATGCCACGACTTCGAGCGGCAAACCGATCTGCGTAAAGACCAAGGTGGACATAATCAAACCTGCACCCGGAACACCGGCCGTACCGATAGCGGCCAAGACACCGGTCAACACCACGATGACCTGGTCGGTGATCGACAAATCGATACCGTAGATCTGAGCGGCGAAAATGGCGGTCACACCCATGTAAACGGCAGTACCGTTCATGTTGATGGTGTTACCCAGAGGCACTGCGAAACTGGCGATGGCATTGGAAGCGCCGAGCTTGCGGGAGGCAACCAAGTTGGCGGCCATGGCGGCAGCAGACGAGCAGGTCGTAAAGGCGATCAACCAGGGTTCGAAAATGCCCTTGAAATACGTACCGAGAGGAATGCCGATACCGAACTTGACCCAAGGCACATAGATGAGGATCACGAGCAAGCTGGTGGCGATAAACGATGCCAGGATCAACTTCATCAACGGCAGCAAAACGGCGATACCGTACTGTGCAACGACGGCGGCCATCAAACCGAACACGCCGATGGGAGCGAACTTCATGACGACATGCGTCATGCGAATCATCAACTTGCCGATGATGTCGAAGAATTCGTAAACGGGCTTACCCTTTTCGCCCATCCAGTTCAAGCAGAAGCCGAACATGATGGCAAAGAAGATGATCTGAAGAATGCTTGCCTTGGCAAAGGATTCCATCGGGTTGATCGGAACGATTTCAAGCAACGTCTTCACAAAACTCGGTGCGTTGACCTGAGCGGCCTTCAAGCCTTCGGTCGAAAGCGTCACGCCCACGCCCGGATCGACGATGTTGGCAACGATCAAGCCCATCGCCACGGCGATGGCCGAGGTTGCCATAAACAAAACGAGGGTCTTGACGGCCACGCGACCGAGCTTACCCACGTCGGAAATACCGGCGGCACCGGCGACCAAGGTTGCAAACACCAAGGGCACAACCACCATACGGATCAATCGGATGAACAAATCGCCCAAGGGTCTAAACCACGTCTGAGCGAATTCGGCCGAGGTAAACATACCTACGACCACACCTAGGACCAAACCGATGAGCATTTGTGTCGGCAAACCCATGAGGGATTTCTTGTTTTCAGCCATTGCTCTACTCCTATTGCATTGACATTATGGGAGAACGTGGGGTTATGCCTGCCGATTGTTACTTCCGCCGACTGAAACCACAGTCTCTGAATCGATTGAAATTTTTTGTTTCAATTCGCTTAACGCCTAATTTAGTCTGTTCAATGCAACGGTGTCAGATAGTAATAACCCTAGGACCTTTGAGAAATATCAACATTCCAAAAAGTGTAAACATCCCTGATTTTCTAGGGACTTTTGAAGTTTCAAGGTGTTTTCAAGACGCTTTTACGACACAAAAACATTGCAAACTAAGTGGCAAAAGTTTGCTTTGAAACAAACATTTTTTGAAACAAGTCGAGCGCGATGCGTCCTCGTGTAGACATTTCGACCGATTGCACGGCGCTTTTTGTCATCGAATTGTCATTGTTTCGTCATAATTTCGACATGGATTTTTCAGACAATACTGTCGACTCAACTTTTGAAAATTTTGATCATGGCAGAGACCATTCTTGTTGTTGAAGACGAACCGGCCATTCGAGAATTGATCGGTTTTGCATGCGAATCTTCGGGTTACACGGTGTTGCGTGCGGGCTCGGTGAAAGAAGCGCGCATCCTTTTGGAAAGTCAGAAGGTGCACCTGATCCTTTTGGACTGGATGTTGCCCGATCTTTCGGGCTTGCAGTGGCTCGACAACCTCAAGCACGACGAGCGCCTGTCGGGCATTCCCGTCATCATGCTCACGGCACGCGGCACCGAAAGCGATAAAGTCGCAGGTTTGGATTGCGGTGCCGACGACTACGTTGTCAAACCGTTTTCGCCTCGCGAACTCATTGCACGCATGCGCGCGGTGTTGCGCCGCGGCTCGAACGAAGCGGAGAAAAACGTCGTTTGCGGTCCCTTGGTCATGAACGAAGCGCGCTTTTCGGCCAAGGTCAACGGTCAGGAACTCAAGCTGGGCTTAATCGAATTCAAGATGCTTTTGGTGTTGGCAAGCAACCCCGGGCGCGTCTACTCGCGCTCTCAACTGCTGGAACGCGTCTGGGACGACGGCGGCAGCTTTGACGAGCGCACGATCGACGTGCACATTCTGCGTCTGAGAAAGCAATTGGCGGGGTCGGACGCCGCCGATATGGTCGAAACCGTGCGCGGTATCGGCTATCGCGCAGCCGTTTTGCCCTCGGCCGCTTAACCGATACAAGGGGTGCCGATGTTTAGCAAACGCCTTCGTCTTTTGGGACCGATCATCTTTAGGCTCATCATTCTTTGCTGTGTATCTTTGGCCATCGCCGGCATTTGGACGCCGACTTACGGGATGGTGGCGATGATCGTCGGCCTTTTGCTCGAAGTGATCATTCACCTCAACTATATTTCCTACCTTGCGCAATGGCTCGAAGCTCCCGAAGAAAAAAACGTCCCTCAGGTTCGATCCGCGCTTTGGACGGAAATCTTTTACCGTCTGGGCAAAAGCCGCAAGGCGTTTGAAAAAAACACCAAGCGTCTTTCCGACAGAGAAGCGCGTTATCGCAAAACCTTGACGGCTCTGCCCGAAGGTATTGTTCTGGTAAAAAACGACTGGGCCTTTTCCTGGTGCAATCAAAACGCCTCGAAAATTTTCGGCATTCCCGGCGAAGAAGACGATGTGGGACGTCACATCTTCGCCTTCATTCAAGATCCCCATCTGCTTTCGTATCTGAAGGCGGGACATTTTGAAGATCCTTTCATTTGGCGTCGCGAAGAAAGCGGGCTTGTTTACGAGTTAAGCGTCGTGGTGGCCGATAAGAAAAATGCGCTGATCATCGTGCGCGACATCACCGAGCAGGAGCGGCTCGACAATACGCGTCGCGACTTCGTGGCCAACGTTTCGCACGAATTGAGAACGCCCCTGACGGTTTTGTCGGGCTTTTTGGATATGGCCGTGCAAGGCCTGGACGACGGCCCCGAAACCAAAACCGCCGTTTTGAAAACCGAGCACATGAAACTGATGCGCGATCAGACGCAGCGCATGCAGCGCATCGTCAACGACCTGTTGACACTGTCGCGTCTTGAAATCGGCAGCAGCAACAAAGTGGCCGAAACGTTCTCGTTATCCGATATGGTCACTAGCATTGCCGAAGAAATTCGCGTGATGGCGCAAGGTACCCACACCGTCAATTGCGCCACAATCCCCGTCACGGTCAAGGGTTTCGGCGACGAAATTCAAAGTGCCGTCGTCAACCTCATGACCAATGCGCTGCGCTACACGCCAGAAGGCGGCACTATTGAAGTACAGTGCCGTGTTCGAAACGACAACTCGATTGCCGTAAGCGTCAAGGACAACGGTATCGGCATCGATCCCAAACACATTCCTCGTCTGACCGAGCGCTTTTATCGCGTAGACAAATCGCGCTCGCGCGACACGGGCGGTACCGGTTTGGGACTAGCCATCGTCAAGCACGTCTTGCTGCACCATAATGCGCGTATGACGGTTGAAAGCGACTTAGGTAAAGGATCGACCTTTACGCTCATTTTCCCCGCGTCCATGCGCGTTTCGGAAGAATAGTCTCTGCGTCAACCTCCGAGAAGGCCGAACCCTCTAAAACGTTCGGCTTTTTCTTTTGGTTGCCTTTCTTTTGCCTTCGTTTCCACACATACACGAAATTCGGATAACAAAAAGGCCGATCGTCCGGGCGCCAACAGACGCCTACACGATCGGCCTTATTTTCTGCGACCGAAAATTTCGGTTAGATGTAGTCCACCGACACGATCACATAGTGCACCAACCCTTTGGGAGCCGGACACGTAACTTCGTCGCCTTCGAACTTACCGATCAGGCTTCGAGCCAAGGGGCTCGAAATGGAGATGCGGTTTTGCTTTATGTCGGCTTCGTCGTCGCCCACGATCTGATAGGTACGAGCTTCGCCGTCCTCATCTTCGAGTTCGACGGTTGCACCGAACACGATTCTATCGCCCACCTGATGCTTGAGCGAAGCGGGATCGATGATCTGCAAAACGCCCATCTTGCCTTCGAGTTCGGCAATACGACCTTCGATATGCCCCTGCATTTCCTTTGCGGCATCGTATTCGGCATTTTCCGACAAGTCGCCCTTTTCACGGGCTTCGGCAATGGCCTGAACCACGGCCGGACGCTTGACGCGCTTGAGTTCATCGAGTTCCATGCGCAATTTTTCGGCACCGGCTACGGTAATGGGAATTCGCTTATCCATCTTGGTTTTTCAACTTAATAAGAAAACAAAAAGCCGTCCCGAAAAGTTTGTATTTTTTCGGGAGCGGACTCAAAAACTGATTTAGGGCGTATTGTAGCGAGTCCGACACCGGACTCGCTACCTTTCTCACACTCGGTTACGAGCGAGAGGCATACATCTCTTGCAAAGAGTAAACCTGTGCTTCCTTGAGATGCTTGATGCCTTCGACGGCGGCGCGGCCCCCTGCAATCGTCGTGTAGTAAGTGACGCGATTGGCCAAGGCTGCCATACGGATGTCGCGTGCGTCGGAAATTTCGCCGCGAGATTCGTTGCTCGTCGTAATCACGAGCTGAATTTCGTGGTTCTTGATCTTGTCGAGCACGTTGGGACGACCGTCGGAAACCTTGTTGACCATCTTGCAGTCCAGACCCGCCTTACTAAAGACCGCAGCCGTACCGCGCGTTGCCACCAGGTTATAACCGGCATCCAGCAATTCTGCGGCAACCACGATAGCACGCGGCTTGTCTTCGTCACGAACGGAGATAAAGACTGTGCCCTTCGGGGGCAGAACGGAACCGGAACCCAACTGGCTCTTAAAGAGAGCTTCGCCGAAGGTCTTGCCCACACCCATCACTTCGCCGGTGGAACGCATTTCCGGTCCCAACACCGGGTCGACGCCCAGGAACTTGGCAAACGGGAACACGGCTTCCTTGACGCAAATGTGACTGGGTTTGACTTCCACACGCACGTTCTGGCTTTCGAGCGTCTGACCCACCATGCAGCGAGCGGCGATCTTGGCCAAAGGTTCGCCCGTGGCTTTGGAAACGAAGGGCACCGTACGGGAAGCACGCGGATTGACTTCCAACACGTAGACGATCGGGTTTTCGGTCACGGCATTCTTGACGGCAAACTGCACGTTCATCAAGCCCACGACACCCAAAGCCTTGGCCATCAACTTCGTCTGACGACGCACTTCGACCAAGATGTCTTCGCGCAAGCTGTAGGGCGGCAACGAGCAAGCCGAGTCGCCGGAGTGAACGCCTGCGGCTTCGACGTGCTGCATCAAACCGCCGATACGCACTTCGGTACCGTCGCTGATGGCGTCGACGTCCATTTCAACGGCATCGTCCAAGAAGTGATCGAGAAGCACGGGGCTGTCTTCGCTCACCACGATGGCTTCGTGCATATAGCGCTGCAATTCCTTGGCGTTGTGCACGATATCCATCGCACGGCCGCCCAACACATAGCTCGGACGCACCACAATCGGATAACCGATTTCTTCGGCCGCCTTCAAGGCCGCTTCTTCGGTGTGGCAGGTACGATTCGGCGGTTGCTTCAAACCCAAGTCGTTGATGAGCTTCTGGAAGCGTTCGCGGTCTTCGGCGCAGTCGATGGCATCCGTGCTCGTACCGATGATGGGCACGCCCGCGGCTTCCAAAGCGCGACAAATCTTCAAGGGCGTCTGACCGCCGTACTGCACGATCACGCCTTCGGGTTTTTCAACGCGGCAGATTTCCAAAACGTCTTCCAAGGTCACCGGTTCGAAGTACAGGCGATCGGACGTGTCGTAGTCGGTGGAAACCGTTTCGGGGTTGCAGTTGATCATGATCGTTTCGTAACCGTCTTCGCGCAAAGCCATGGCAGCA
>CALKKK010000197.1 GCA_937995395.1 uncultured Sutterella sp.
ATTTGGGCGGTGCTTGGGTAGAGTATGCCGTGGGTGCCAACTTCAATTGGACGGAAAACACCTACACGTATGTTGACTTGGAACGCACGTCTGGTGGCGAAGTCAAAGAAAACTACCGCTGGAACATCGGTTTGCGTCACGTGTTCTAAAACACAACCGCATACCTAAAACCAAACGAAACCCGCTTGTCAGACGACCTACCGGTCAGAACGCCAAGCGGGTTTTTCGTGTGGACAAATCTCTTAGACATTTGGACAGCACTCCCGAATATTTGGACAAGCGCCGCTTATTTTTGCCCCACACAGCGCGCAGCCCGGTGACGGTCAATCCGAACTGTCAGCTGTCCGCTGAGTTTTCAGTTCCTCGATCCTCTTGGTATCTACAAAGTGCGTGGCATACGCTTTTTCGATCTCGGGACTGCCACTCTTACTGAATCGTAGGGCAGTCGCACCCTGACCACCTTGACCGGCTTTCCGTTTTCCGCCCCACTGTTTGTAAAAGCACAACGACGGCTTTAAGCCTGATGCGTGCGCGTACGAGCGCAACTCACGCATGATGATCGAGAGCTTGTTGAGATTGACGGTGCAGACGCGCTCCAGGAAATCTACCCGCCCAAGCCGCCAATCCTCATACTTTTGTTTTGGCAGGACACTGATATCGATTAACACGTCGACCGGCGTTGCAAAGCCTCTCTGACGAGATTGACAGTCAACGGATGATCTGACTTTCTTTTTGAGTTCTTCGTTATTCATTCGGTAAGGGGCTTGTTTTGAAAATTGCTGACAAGTTCGCAGTCAATGAACCCTGACAATTTGCCCAAGCTTAAAGCTGCTTTATCGTTTCTCAAGGACTCACAGGACTAGTTGCCGATCCGGCAGGGGAGCGACCTTGAGTGTGCCGTTTCTGCGTTTCATTTCAACGATTCGGATCAAGCGCAAAGCATCGGTGTGCTTAAGTTGCAACTTCCAGAAGTCTTTGCTTTTGATAAAAGCAATCCACGAGTGATCCTCATCGCCTTCGTCTTCGAGCATCTCAACGAACTTGACGATTGCGCTATCGGCGGTCATCGGACTATTACTTCGGGAGAACATTTGAACCTCCCAGATAAACTCGCCTTCGACGAACTCGAAGTTGGCAGAGGCAAGCGAAAGTTTGTACGGATCCATGGCGACCTCGAGATAAGGACCAAGAATTCATCATAGCACCAAGCCTTGCGAGTCATGACAAAAACAAACGCCGCAAGCCTTAAACCCGCGGCGTTTGCTTCAACCGTCAAAAATTCTTTAGAACGTGAAGGTAACCGTGGCCGATCCGCTCACACCCTTGCGATCGCCCACATAACCCTTGGCACCGATATCAAAGGACCAGGGACTCGTTTGAGAGGGCGTCATGTGCACGCCCACTTCGACAATACCCGTGTCGCCTTCCAAGGTCGGGGTTTCAAGTGCCAAACGCGTCTTTTCAATGACGGAGGATTCGGCATCGCCGTCGGAGACGTGTTCATAAGCCAAGCCCACACGCCAAGTAGCCGCATCGTTAAATTCACCCGTCAGTCTGGCACCGACTCTGAAAGCATGCGTCATGACGTCGTCCATTTCAAACTTGGTGGCGTCAACACCCTTCATATCGACCGTGTCGCCCTCGAGATAAGTAAAGGTATAGCGCCCGTAGAGGTCGAGGGCCATCTTGTCGTTAATATCCCAGACGTAACCCGCAGCTACGTGCAACGACCCATAGAAGCTGTCGGCATCGTACGTTGCCGCGGCGTCAGAATACTTGCCGTCAAATTCGGTCGATGCCCAACCTAAACGCGCAGAGCCTTCGACATACCAAGGCGACTCAAACGAGTAGCGCATGGCCGCACCCAAGCCGTAGTAGTCATGGTCACCGTCGCCCGTTGCACCCGAGACGTGGCTTTCGGAGGTTGCCCAACCTGCTTCGATGAAACCTGCAACCGTCAAGTTACCGAAGCGAGAAGCCGCACCGGTAGCAAGACTCACACCGTCTACATCGACGTGGGAGCCCGTTTCATAGCGAGATGTGCCGCCGTGGATGGCGCCGAAGGCCGTGAAGCCCTTCGTCGTTGCAACGGTATTGATTGCACGCAAGCCCTCGTCGGCGATGAATTCCGAACCTTGGTTCACGAATGCGATGGAGCCCAGGAAGGATTCGGCGAGCGTCTTGGAGTTGTCGTTGAGTTTTTCTTTGCCGATGGCAATGACCAGATCACCGGATGTCATATCACCGTTCGTCACTTGAATTCCGTCGATAAGCGGAACGTATGACACACCTTCCGGGATTTCAGCTTCCCAAAGATTGTTAACAAAAACTCCCCTCATTTCAATCTTTGTTTTACTGCTGACGTAGATAATGCCGCTTCCGTTGTTGTCAATGAGTTTATATGAGCCTTGAGGATCAATCGTGTTAGCACCAGATATCACAACGGTTGCTTCTCTCAAATCTAAATTGCCTTCAATTGGCGACCCTATCTGTGATTTTCCTTGTGTCCACGTCAAAACAGCCTTCACTTGGTTAACATCGGTAACATTAAGGATAAGTTCCCCCACTTTTTCTAGCCGCCCGACAGTGTTGACGCCTGTAAAAGTCATGGAGCCATTTTCGTAATTGGAAAACTTCACCAACCCCGTCACTGTAGAATCAGTCATGCTCAGTGCATTGCCAGACCCCAGCAAATTAGTTAAATTTTGGCTGATGACCATGAGCTCTCCCTCAACACGAGCGCCGATTAGGTTAACGACTGTGTCGGAAATCGGTGTTGCGCCTCTACTAACGTTTGTGGTGGCACCGTAAACGTTGCCATTGACAGTCCCATAGATATTGACCGTGGTTTTAGAAGCCGTGAAATTGGTTTCCGCTCCGGTCACATTTCCGTTGACTGTCGCACTGGATTTGACAATAACCGTGTTGCCTTCGGCGTTGGAAGTCTGGTTCGCATATCCATTACCGGCCGTAGCTCCTTTCACATGAGCAGTGACAGTAGCATTCGATTCAACCGTGACTGTATTGTTGAGCGCGGCCCCTTTATAAGCCGATCCGCCGGTAACTGTTCCTGAGTCAGTCAAGACAGTTGATCCTTTCTTGACGGTTACAGAGTTTTCGGATGCTGTCCCGGTTTCACAGGCATAACCTCCGTAAATACTCCCCATCTTGCTGTCCCCGACATTGATATTTGTGACCTCAACTTTATTGCCGGTGGCGTTTCCCTGGGCGGAGTAACCGCCGTAAAGTTTCGTTCCTGAAAGAGTTCCATTAACTATAAGGGTGTTATGAGTACTGTCTGGAACCGAATTCCGATAGTAGGATAGCCCGGCAGCAACATAAGATATTGTCTGAGAGGGCGTCAGACCGTTGCCGGTAATGGTAAGAGTTCGATTGGTGGCTGCTTCACTCGTAAAGTGATTGACACTTACAATTCCTGATAGTTGGTCAATATTCTCTGCGGTGATTTCGTCGACAGCCAAAGCTTGATGAAAAGGCATAAGCGCCAAAGCAACGGCCAAAACACTTTTTGTATAGTCGAACATAACAGATTTTCTGTGATTCAAATGAACCAACTGGGGGTGGTATAACATATTCAATCTCCTACAGTAGAAACGGAGAATATCGCAAAGCGCGCCAAGTACATCGACACCGTCTCGAAGGAATTGATTTTGTTGCGGCACGCGCTACATGTGCCCGATAGAGAGTACTGCCTGACCTTTCGAGAGTTGTCGGTCAAAACATTCAAACAAACTGATCCGTTTGTGTTCGAGGAGGGGATCGGAAGAAATTCGGATCCACGGTTGTTTGGTCAGTTTCACTTTACGACAATTTGCTCAAAAAGGCAAAAATGTAGTACCGATCAAACAGGTTCAAATCATTATGCCTTTTTTGGCAAGATACGTACGTCAATTTTGGATTGATCTGTGCATCAGAATCTGACACAAAAGCTAAGCAAACGGTACAAGCTTTACGACGAAGTCGATCTTTGTCGTTTTGCGCAAAAGAAGAATGAGACTCAAATTCCTACTTAATGATGAGTCATTGTTGTTGAGAAAGAGTAAAGTGAGCAAACAAAAGCTCACCCGTCACACAAGGCACTTCAGTTGACGGGAGGCGGAACTTTTCATTAGGAGGAGAGAATGCAAAAGATTCGTTTGGTGGCGCAGTGTGTGGCATTCGCACTAGTTGCAGGGCAGGCAAGCGCAAACTCCATGACTATGGATGAGCTCAGTGATGCACTCAAAGCCACACTTAAAGATGAAGCCTTTTCCTATCACTTGTCAGAATCAACCACGATTACACCCGGGATAACTTTTCCACGTTGGGATCGTGTTGAAGTGAACGGTATTCAAACCCATGTCGGCGACAGTTACTACAACAACGGCACGATTACCTTTGATAAAGACCTGATCTTTGAACAGACGCCGATCATTACGTATCAAATCAGTGCTGGTGATCTTGAGAAAGAAAACGGCAAGTACAAAGATTACGGGACGAAATTCATCGGTTCAGACACATCAACCTTTGCCGTCCATGCCCCTAGCGGACAACGTGCCTTGTTCGTTGGTAATTTTCAGGTGAAGGCCGGCACAATTGAGCTGACAAGCGCTGGTTCAGATTCGAAGCCGACGCTTGTGGCCAAAGGCGGCAAGGTTGTTCTTGATGCTCAAACGATCAATATCACGAATCAGGGCTACAAGGCTATCTATGTTCCCGAAGATGACGCATATGTGGACAAGGTTATCCAAATTCAGGGATTTGACAAATTAAACGTAGTGGGAGGCGGACACTCAGCCATTGATATCAACGGTCCGGGAGAGACAACGATTGTCGGAAGCAAGGATAGCACTGCAACCATTGTCGGCAACGACAATACTAAGGGTGCTATCGATGTCGGTATGGCAGGTAACACAGCGTATGCAGGAAAGTTCAGCATCGATGTCGGAAATCTTGAAGTCACATCCAATAATTCTGCCGGGATTCGCATTCAACTTGGCGAAGCCACTATCGCAGGCGACACAGTTACCATCTTCGGCAAGGATAACGCCTTGACCGTCGGGGACAGCAGTACGTTGACGCTTGCCGCTTCCACTCAAGGCACCGTTGGTAAGACGACCCTAAACGGCAGCGTTGACGCATCAAATGGCACGGTTAACCTCCAAAACCAAGAAGTAACGCTTTCCAAAGACAGCACGTTCAAGGCAAAGACAGTCGGCGGAACCAACGGTACTTTGGTGTATAACAGCACAGCAGACGATGCCGTGATGATTACTGAAGATGTTCAGGGTTTTGCCATCATGCAGGCAGCTGAACTCGCCGATCAGTATGATTCGCCCGAAGAAGCTTATGCTGCATATCAAAAGCAAGTGAACGCCCAAGGCGGCTATCAAAAAGGTGGCTTATCAGGCACCACCGGAGACGGTTGGAGACTTGACGAGAACGGCAATCCCACGGTTAATAAGAACGAATCTTTAGCTTCCTTCGGAAGCTTCAACGGCATGACGTTCGTTCAGTGGCGCAACGAAATCAACAGTTTGCATGAGCGCTTGGGCGACGTGCGAGACGGCACACAAATCGGCGCCTGGGCGCGTGTCTATGGCTCTGAAAGTAAAATCAAAGACACCACCACGGTTGACGTCGATTCGACCACGATTCAGGTAGGCGGAGACGGTCGCATCGACAATTGGCTGATCGGTGCCGCCTTTGCTTACACGGACCTGAGTTCGGAATTTAGCAACGGCTCGGGTGAAAGTGACGGCTATACGTTGTCTGCTTACGCCACGGGCAAGTTCGCTTGCGGGGGCTTTGTGGATTTGATTGCACGAGTGGGCAGGCTGTCAAGCGACATTACATCGTCTGCGGGGAGCCACGTTGATGCCCTGAAGGCATCTTACGATAACACGGCCTTGTCGTTGTCTGCCGAAGTCGGTTACAACTACCCCATCAACGACATCTTCTTTGTTGAGCCTCAGGCTGAGTTGACCTATGGTGTTATTTTCGGGGACGACTTCAGGGCTACCAATGGCGTCAAGATCGAACAAGACGACTTTCAGACCTTGGTGGGTCGTTTGGGTGCGCGTTTGGGTGCAACCTTTGCCGAAGGGGCGGGGCGCGTGTTCTTAACGGCGTCAGTCAATCACGACTTCTTGGGGGATGCCGACTACACGGCTACACCTGCCGTCGGCAAGGCTCGCCAGATGACCAATGACTTGGGTGGAACTTGGTTTACGTATGGCGTCGGTGCGAACTTTGTGACCGACAATAACTTGAGTTTCTACGGGACGCTCGAGCGCACGAACGGCTCTGACTTCCAGCAGAACTTTAAGTACTCTGTGGGGATGAGTTATCGGTTCTGATGCCTTTGGAACTGGAAATGATTTCGAGGCTTCAGGCTTTCGACTTGAAGCCTCGGTTTGTTTCAGTTGTGGTTGGCGAGAACATTTATCTGTTA
>CALKKK010000198.1 GCA_937995395.1 uncultured Sutterella sp.
CCGCAAGGCAGGCTCGCGACCGGCTCGAATAATCTGGAAAGTTTGGGTAATGAATTCGATTTCGCGAATGCCGCCGCTGCCAAGTTTGACGTTAATGCCTCGATCTTTGCCCGCTTCGCGACGCACCGTTTCGGCACGAATCATTTCGTGCAGGCGCGCCAAGGCCGAAATCGCCGAAAAGTCG
This sequence comes from uncultured Sutterella sp., assembly GCA_937995395.1. Lineage (GTDB taxonomy): Bacteria > Pseudomonadota > Gammaproteobacteria > Burkholderiales > Burkholderiaceae_F > Duodenibacillus. Next base: position 185 of record CALKKK010000198.1, read on the forward strand.
ACATACTTTCTAAAGACAAAGGGGCGCACGAGCTGACGAAGCCCTTCGACATGTTGCGCAAAGTCAGTGTCGTTACCCAAAACCGCACGATTGACCACACGCCCCTTAAGCCATGCAAAGCGCTCCCAATCGCGTCCTTCGCTGTAGAGATACTCTTCGAGCATGGCGCTGCTGACAACCAAGGGACCGGCGTCGCCAAAGGGGCGCAAGCGCATGTCGACTCTGAACACAAAACCGATACCGTCCAAGTCGTTTAAAGAGGCAATGACGCGACGCGCGAGTTTGTCGAAAAACTCGTGATTGGAAATCTGGCGGCGTGCGTTTTTATACTCACCCAAGGGTTGCGTGTCGCCGCCTTCGTCGTAGACAAACACGAGGTCGATATCCGAGCTCGCATTCAATTCTTCGCCGCCAAGTTTTCCCATACCCACGACCATCAGATCTTGAACGACACCCTCGGAACTGACAGGCACACCAAAGCGCTCTGCCAACTTTTTGGAATGCACGCGAACGGCAGCACTGATCGTTTCTTCGGCCAAAGCCGTCATGGTGGAGACAACTTCAAAGAAATCGGCGCGACCCGTCATGTCGCGCCCGGCTTCTGACACCATCACCTCGCGGCGCAACATGCGCATCACGCGATCCAAGTCTTCGGGATCGGTGACCGCATCCAACCTTTGACGCATCACTTCGCGAGTGACGGGCTCATTGAGGCAACGACTTAAAATCTCTTCTTCGCTTTGGCCGCACAAGGACATCGCTTTAAGGCTTCGAGCGATAAAGGCCGAGGCGTCGGTGAGACGATCGTCCGTCATGCGAGCAACTTGAGTGTAGGTTTCGGGCATTTTTTCTTACAAAGAAATCGGTCTTTCGGACTAGGATCAAGCAAGGTTTTTGCTATATTGCGACTGAAGAAACTTTTTTCTATTGCGTTAATCAAACCGAGACGAGCACACGCTTGAAACGAGTGAATCACACATTGTTTTTTCAATCGGCAACCTTTGGATTTTAGCGCCTCGATTGCCGAAGCGAATGTTTTGAATTTTTAAAGACGATGAGCATAAGCCGCAGAATTTTGCCGACGCGTTGGAGAGCCTACTTCAGGCATCCTCGCATTCGCGGACTTTTTGTTTCTGCATTCTGGGCGGTCACCCTTTTTTACTTCGTCTTCTGTTCTCTCATTTTGGCAACGCGCTGGTACTTTTTGCCGCAAATCGACCGTTATAAGGGCGACATTGCGTCTGCACTTTCCGAAACCTTGGACAGTCAGGTTCAAATCGGAGAGATTCGTCCGAAATGGGATACGTTCTGGCCGCAACTGGAATTGAGCGACGTTCGCATTCATAAATCGAGCTCTCAAACAACGGCAAACGACGTTTCCAGTTCTGCCCACGATGTGTTGGTGTTACCGCAAGTGACGGCGACGTTTTACTGGCGCACGATTTTCGGTCAACCGCTTTTTAAGCACCTCACCGTTGCGAATGCCGAACTGACCGTCAGGCGCTTAAATCAGACGCACTATGATATTGCGGGCTTTGACATCGACCTCTCGGCTTTGGAAAATACACCTTCTGACAGTGACGACGACGGCAGCAGCGCGGTCATTTCCTGGTTACTCAAACAAGGCCGCATCGACATCACGGACAGTTCCGTGCGTTATTTGGATCTCACCCAAAGCGAAGACAACGCCACGACCATCAAAGACATTGATCTGACGTTTGTCAAAAACCTCACGGACTACGGCTTCGGCGTTCAGGGCATTTACGACGACGGCACCAACAACACCCTCGACGTGCGCGGACAGTTTTCGACCTCGGTTTTGGATCCGGAAAACTGGCGCAAGTTCTCGGGCAAAATCTATGCGGCCGTTTCGCGCATCAACATCGCACGTTTTTTAAAGGTGGTCACGCCCGTTTCCGAAGTGGTGGAAAGCGGTCGGGGTTCGGCGCGCATGTGGATGGACTTTTCCGACGGGCGCATCAATTCTTTGACAAGCGACGTGTTTTTGCGCGACGTGACGTTGCGCTTTGCCAAGCGCGTCAACCCCTTGCAGTACAAACGCGTGGCAACGCGCCTGACCGAAACGTGGGATGAAAACACGATTCGGGTGAGTGCGCACAATTTCCGTGCGCGCAACATGAACGACGAAGAATTGCCGGCACTTGACTTAAACGGCGAATTCGTTTTGGACGAAACGGGCATGCAAACGGCTTCGGGCAAGCTCGGCATCACGACGGTCGATTTGGGTGTTTTAAGAAGCACCCTGGACTCGGTGCCGCTACCGCGCGTGGTCGCCGACTGGATTAGGGAACGCTCGCCCAAAGGGCACTTAAACGATGTGACTTTAAATTGGACGGGACCGCTCACGGCGCCGGCCGACTGGCAGATTCAGGGCAACTTCGTCAATGTCACGATCGATGCGCAAAGTGCAGGCAAACGTTCGCCCATGGTGCCGGGCATCGACAACTTCTCCGGTCATTTGGAGGTGACTCAGAATTCCGGCGTCGTGATGCTTGATACGCAAGCAAGTTCTCTGACGATTCCGGATATCTTCTCGGTACCGGAAATGAAATTCGATCGCTTGACGGGCTCGATTTCCTGGACGGTGCCCGAAAATGCACCGCTTGTCGTGCGCTTTAACAACATTGAGGCCGAAAATGCCGATGCCAAAGCCTCCGCGCAAGGATCTTGGTCGGCTACAGGCGGCGCAGGCACTTTAAACGTCACAGGCACCTTATCTCGTGCCAATGCCACAGCCGCTTGGAAATACATGCCCAAGGTCGTGGGACAAGGCACGCAGAATTGGTTGCAAGCCGGTCTCGTTGCAGGTACCGCCTCGGACGGCCGCTTTGAAATTATCGGAGAACTCAATCACTTCCCGTGGCGCAACTCCACCGACCCGACAAAAGAACACTTTTATATCGACTTGGCCGTCAATCGAGCAGCCATCGACTACGTTCCTTCATATAAACGCCTGGCTGACGGCAACTTCGAGCGCGGCGCCTCCTGGCCGCTTTTGACCGATATTAACGGGCGACTGATTTTTGAAGGTCCCTCGATGACGGTCAAGGCCGATTCGGCCAAAACCTATCGCGCCAATGTGGGACCGACAACGGCCGTGATTGCCGATCTGGCGGCGCATGAAAACACGACTTTGACCGTTGACGGTCAGGCCTTGGGCAACCTGCAAGACATGTTCGATTATTTGGAAGCCAGTCCCGTGGGCGGCTTTATCGGCAACGCCTTTGACAAGACCAAGGCTACAGGCCAAGGCGACTTGAAACTGCACTTGGAAATTCCGCTTTTGCATGCGCATGACACGCGTGTGGCCGGCTCCGTCAAGTTGACCGACAACGACATCACGATGCCCTCTCCCATCCCGCCTTTGACCGATGTGGAAGGTACGGTGGAATTTACCCATCGCGGCGCGTCGGCGCGCGGCGTCTCGGCGCGCGCTTTCGGCCAGGGCGATGTGACCGCCAACGTCTCGACCTCTGCCGACGGCACCGTGTCGATTACGGCTTCGGGCGAAACGAATGTGAAAAACCTCACCTTCTTTGCCCCGGTGCCCATTTTGGAAGAAACCGTAAAACATCTGTCGGGCAACCTTCCCTTTATCTCCACGGTATCGATTAAGCGCGACGGCGGCGTAACGGTGGTGGCGCAATCCAATCTCAAGGGCGTCACCAGCGATTTGCCGGCACCTTTGAACAAAACGGCCGCTCAGACATGGAGTACCAACGTCAGTGTCTCTCCCGTGACCGTCTCGGGTAAAAAGGGTTTGATCGTACGCGCCGAAAGCGGCAAGCGTTTTGATGTCATGCTCCAGTTGCCGATGAATGATTCGGGGCTTGCCACGCGCGGTAGCATTGCCGTGGGCACGCGTGCCGGACTGCCGCAACGCGGGTTTGCCGTCTCCGTCACAACGCCCAAGTTGTCCATGGTCGAGTGGACCGATCCCATGAAGGGCATCATTGCCGCTGCACAAAAGACCGGACAAAGCCAAGGAATCTCGTCGAGCTCGGCCGACGAGGGTTTAACCCGAATCGACGCCGTGATCGACGAACTCCAAACAACGGGCGCCCCGCTTAAAGCTTTTGTGCTTGATGTCGACCATACGACGAACAACTTTTGGAAAGTAACGATCGACTCCGATAAGCTCTCGGGCAGTGCCGCCTACGATTCAAAGGGCTTCGGAACGGTCACGACCGACTTAAAGCGCGTACATATCTCCAAAGGTACGGTGGAAGTGATCCGAAAATTCTTGGAAGACGGCGACGCTCCCCAGATCGGGCTAGACAGCAAAAACACGCGTCAACTGCCTTCGGTCAAGGGAAAGATCGACAGTTTCCAGTATGAAAACATGTATTTCGGTCGGGTCGACTTCGACGCCGTTGCCACCAATCAAAACAATACGGAAAAGCTTGACATCAAAAGGCTTGTCGTCGAAAGCGACGCCGCCCGACTTTCGGCTTACGGCTCGTGGTCGCATAACCCGACCTCCAACGACGCCAAATCCAAGGCACTCAAAGACGGTCAAACGCAGCTGTCGGTCACGCTCGACTTAAACGACACGGGCGATTTGTTAACGCAGCTCGGCTACCCCGGCGTCATTCAAGATGCGCAAGGCTCGGCCAATGCCAACTTGACCTACAACGGCTCGCCCTGGAGTCCGCAATTGGAAACGTTGGCCGGCGACATTGCCGTCAACTTGCGAAAAGGGTCGTTCGAGCAAATCGATCCCGGTGCGGGTGGCGCGATTTTGTCTTTGATTTCGTTTCAGTCGCTGCTTAAGCGCTTGACGCTTGACTTTACCGACTGGACGCAAAAGGGGCTCTCTTTTGACACCTTTGTGGGATCGTCTACAATCGAAGGCGGTATTTCCAAGTCGGACAACACCAAGATTGCCACCTCGCACGGCACGATTCTTTTAAGCGGTCAGACCGACTTTGCCAAACGGCTTCTCAACAGCCATATCGTTTTCTTGCCCAACATCAATGCGGGCAATGCAAGCTTAGCTGTAGCCTTCATCAATCCGGCCGTCGGTATCGGTACCTTCTTGGCACAGCTCTTTTTGCGCGAGCCCTTGAGCCAGCTTTTTAAGGTGGAATACGACATCACCGGCTCTTGGGACAATCCCGTGGTTCAAAAGGTGGGGAGCAACACCGAAAACAGCAACCAAAGCAACGCCGCCAAGCAATAGAACTGCCGAACCTGACAACCGAAAATTTTGTAGTATGACTTTTTTCGACGGAAACGAAATTCGTATCTCGCGCACACTGTCCAACGGGCAAAGCGCTGTTGTCGGATCATTGACTCAAGTTGATGGCAGAATCAATTTTCGTTACGACGATACCTATTTGCACACCTTTTCGGCCGGCAATTTGTCGCCCCTGAAACTGGCTTTTGACAATTCTGCGCAAGTCGCCCCCTTGCGCCCTCATCATGGTCTTCACGGCGTCTTTGCCGACAGTCTTCCCGACGGTTGGGGCATGTTGCTACTCGATCGCTATTGCAAAAGCCAAGGTCGTGATCTCGCGCAAATCTCGCGCTTGGAACTCTTGTCTTTTATCGGAGATCGGGCCGTCGGCGCTTTGTCTTACGAGGGTGTCGCTTTTGATTCTCCGGTTCTCGAAGAAAACTCGCAAACGATCGATCTTTGTGAACTCGGTACGGCAGCGTGCGATGTTTTCGAAGACAAAGACAGTCCGTTGTTGGCTCAACTGCTCGCAAGCAGCACCGTAGGCGGCGCTTGTCCCAAAGCATTGCTCAACTTTTCCAAAGCCTTTGACGAATGTTCGCTCGATGCCGGCTCCGAATTCTCGCCTTGGATCGTGAAGTTCACCTCCTCCTCTTTGTCATTCGGGCACGAGGCCGGACTTTTAGAAAGCGCAGTGCTCAAAACGGCACAAGCTGCCGATATCGCCGTCAACGACTTTCGTCTTTTTGCCGGCGCTCAAGGCGAGGGGCGCCCCAAAACGCCCTATTGGTTGGGCGTCAAGCGCTTTGACAGAACACCCTCGGGAAAACTGCATTTTTCTTCGGCGGCAGGCCTTCTGGACGCCAACTACCGAATACCGAGCCTCGATTACGAAGACTTGATTCGCTTAACGGCAACGTTGACAAAATCCCAAAAGGACACGCAGGAGATGTTTCGCCGAGCCGTTTTCAACTTCCTCATTTGCAACTGTGACGACCATGCGAAAAACTTCGGTTTCCTGATGGACGATAGAGGTCAGTGGCATTTGTCGCCGGCCTATGACATCACATACTCACCCAATGCTTACGGAGAGCACGCCACAAGCTTTGCCGGTTGCGGCAAGACATTGACTGCGACTGCCGTGCAAAAGCTCGGTCGTTTGGCGGGATTGCGTCCTAAAGAAATTTCGGAAGTTTGCGCGGAAATCGTCCATGCCGTGACAGGTTTTGCTCAAACGGCCAAATCCGTGGGCGTGAGTTCTCAAACGGCAAACGAGGTGCAACGAGTGCTCAATGCCGTTTTGACTGACAACGCCACTGCTTTGCGCTGACGGTTGGTTCTCAATTGCGGTAGAATCTCAAAATCCGACCGATCGGTCTGTTTTTTTTATTTTGAGCCTATGCCCTCCACCAAAGCACTTCGAACCAATTCCAACATTCTTCAGGCAGCTCGCGATGTTCTTCGTACCGAGGGAATCGAGCGCCTGAGTATGGATCGCGTTGCAGCCAAGGCAGGCGTGAGCAAAGGTGCGGTGATGTATCACTTCCCGACCAAACGTGCGCTGCAAGCGGTTTTGATTCAAGACTATGCCGATCATTTGGATTCGGGACTCAAAAAGCATGAAGCGATGTTTGAGGGTTCTTCCGAAGAAGTCTTGATTCCTGCTTACATCGAATGGTTCAAAAGCTTTTCGGCCGACAACAACGGTTGGGCCTCGGTGGGTGTACAAATTTTGGGACAACAGGCCATGGACCCCGAGCTTTTGAAACCCATCAGCGATTGGTATCAAAAGCTCTATACCCGTATCGAACAGCTCCCTGAAAAACAACGCACCCCAATGCTTCTGGCCGTGATGACCATGGAGGGCTTTTTCTTTGTGCGCAAGTTCGGGCTTGATACGATGAATGAGGAACTCAAAGAAAGCGTATTAAAGGCGCTTGCCGAACTCACTGCAACGACTGACGTTGCGCTCAAAAAGCCATGACGAACACAATCTGGCAACTGTCGCCTAACCACTCCGTCTTTGGAAGAAACAAAAAGTCTGGAAAAATTCAAGTGGGAAAAACGGCGTTTGTCTACAAACTTGCCTCGACTTCAAGAGTCACACTCTCCCAATAACTTTTCATTGGTTGCGCATTCGCTTCAATCCAAAAATGCGTTTCGAGCAGATTTTTCCCACATTTTATGCCGTTTGCGTGCGCAAAAAGCTACTCGGGATCCTGAGAAAAGTTTTATACTTGAGGATTTCGGATATCCTCACTGACTCTTACAGGAAAGGCGCCCATGCGCGAAACTTACAGTCCTCAGGAAATTGAAGCCCAAGTGCAAGAACAGTGGCAACGCGACGACGTTTACCACGCTCGCGAACACGCACTTGACGCTAACGGCAAAGAAAAGCCCAAATTTTATGTTTGCTCCATGCTGCCCTACCCCTCGGGTAAGTTGCACATGGGTCACGTTCGCAACTACACGCTTAACGACGTCTTGTACCGTTATCGCCGCATGAAAGGCGACAACGTCATGACGCCCATGGGCTGGGACAGCTTTGGTCTGCCCGCCGAAAACGCAGCGCTTTCCAAGAAGGTTGCACCGGCGGCTTGGACGTACCAAAACATCGAAGACATGAAGTCCCAGATGCGTCCTTTGGGGCTGGCATTCGACTGGTCGCGCGAAGTGGCCACGTGTAAGCCCGAATACTACCGCTGGAACCAGTGGATGTTCTTGAAGATGCTCGAGCGCGGCATCGCCTATCGCAAGACGCAGATCGTCAACTGGGACCCGGTCGACAAGACCGTTTTGGCCAACGAACAGGTCATCGACGGTTGCGGCTGGCGCTCGGGCGCTAAAGTTGAAAAGCGCGAAATTCCGGGCTACTACCTCGGCATCACGCAGTACGCCGAAGAACTCTTGGCCGACTTGGAAAAGTTGGACGGCTGGCCCGAACAGGTTCGCCGCATGCAGGAACACTGGATCGGTAAGAGTATCGGTGTCAACTTCGGCTTCCCCTATGAAATCGACGGCGAAAAGAAGATTTTAAACGTCTATACGACGCGTGCCGATACGATCATGGGCGTGACTTTTGTGGCCATTGCTGCCGAGCACCCCTTGGCCAAGCGTTTGGCCGAAGGTCGTCCCGATCTTCAGGCCTTCATTGCCGAATGCGCCAAGGGCTCTGTTTCCGAAGCCGACATGGCCTCGATGGAAAAGAAGGGTATTGCCACGGGCTTTACCGTGACGCACCCCTTAAACGGTCGCCAGGTTGAAGTCTGGATCGGCAACTACGTTTTGATGAGCTACGGCGAAGGTGCCGTGATGGCTGTGCCCGCGCACGACGAACGCGACTTTGCGTTTGCCAAGAAGTACGGCATCGAAATCATTCAGTCTGTGGCCGTTGACGGCGAAACGTTCTCGACGGACGCTTGGCAGGAATGGTATGGCGATAAGACCTTAAACCCCTACTGCGTCAACTCCGGCAAGTACGACGGTCTTCACATCCATGAAGCAATCGACGCCGTTGCCGCCGACTTGGAAGCCATGGGCTTGGGCAAAAAGCAAACGATGTTCCGCTTGCGCGACTGGGGTATTTCCCGTCAACGCTACTGGGGCACCCCCATCCCCATCATCAACTGCCCGCACTGCGGTCCGGTGCCGGTTCCCGAAAAGGATCTGCCGGTTGTGCTGCCCGAAAATCTGATTCCGGACGGCTCGGGCAATCCGCTTAACAAGTGCGAAGAATTCTTGGCTTGCAAGTGCCCGAAATGCGGTGCCGACGCTCGTCGCGAAACGGACACGATGGATACGTTCGTCGACAGCTCCTGGTACTACATGCGCTATTGCTCGCCCGATTGCAACACCGCTATGGTGGACGAACGCAACGATTACTGGTCTCCGATGGATCAGTACATCGGCGGTATCGAACACGCCGTGCTGCATCTTCTCTACGCTCGCTTCTGGACCAAGGTCATGCGCGATCTCGGTTTGGTGAAGTTTGACGAACCGTTTAAGCGTCTCTTTACCCAAGGGATGCTCACGGCCGAATGCTTCTACCGTGAACTCGAAGACGGCCACAAGCGTTGGTACTACCCGTCCGAAATCGAAATCGAATACGACGAAAAGGGTCGTCCTTCCAAGGTCACGAGCAAAGAAGATGGTCTCTCCATCGTGAGCGGCGGCATCGAAAAGATGAGTAAGAGCAAGAACAACGTGGTCGAACCCCGTGACATTATCGAGCGCTTCGGTGCCGATACGGCTCGTACTTTCGTGATGTTTGCCGGTCCCCCCGATCAGTCCGCCGCTTGGTCCAATTCCGGTGCCGAAGGTTCATTCCGATTCCTTCGCCGCATGTGGAATTGGGGTGTGGCGCACCAAGCCGAAGTCAAGGCCGCAGGAACTTGCGTTGACTTGGCAACTGCGCCCAAGGCTGTGAAAGACTTCTTGCGCGAAATCCACTCGACCTTAAAGCAGGCCGAGTCCGACTTCGATCGCATGCAGTACAACACGGTCGTATCTGCCGCCATGAAGATGATGAACACGATCGAAGGCTTTGTGGGCACGGATGACGTGTCCGAAGCCGCTCGTCGCGAAGCCATCTCCATTTTGATGCGCGTGCTCTACCCGATCGCTCCGCACATCACGACGGCTCTGTGGCAGGATTTGGGTTTTGTCGAAACCGAAAAGACCGAGTTGATCGATGCTCCCTGGCCTGTGGTCAACGAAAAGGCCTTGGTGGCCGACGAAGTGCTCTACGTCTTGCAGGTCAACGGCAAGTTGCGCGGTCAGATGACAGTGCCCGCTTCGAGCTCCAAGGAAGAAATCGAAGCCGCAGCCGTTGCCAACGAAGCCGTTCAGCGCTTTGTGGGCGAAGCCACGGTGCGTAAAGTGATCGTTGTGCCCGGCAAGCTTGTCAACGTCGTTGCCAAGTAATCCGTCACAACAGGCTTGAGCCGACAATCCCCGTCTCGCGAAATTCGCCTGACGGGGAAATTTTTTGCCTATTCCAAAACAATTCGCCCGAGTCGACAACCGACCCGGACGAAAATTTTCGGTCAAATTTTGTCAAACGTTTTAGCGCAATGCAAAGCTCACCACAAACACCAAAGCAATTACCACCATCGTGGGTTTGACTTCACGGTAGTGACCGGTGGCGTAGGACAGGAGTACGTAGGCTATAAAACCGAACCCGCACCCCGTAGCAATATTAAAAGTCACCGGCATACCCAAAATCATCAGAAAGGCAGGAATGGCAATACGAAGTTCGTTAAAGCGAATGTTCACCACGTCTTGCATCATCAAAACGCCCACAATGATCAGTGCCGGTGCCGTAGCCGCAGACGGCACGGCACTCACCAACGGAATGGCAAAGATGGCCAAAGCAAAAAAGACGGCCGTCACCAAAGTGCTTAAACCCGTTCTAGCACCGGCAGCAATACCGGCAGCGCTTTCCAAATACTGCACGGCCGTGGTCGTGCCCACAACCCCCGAGAAAACCGTACCGACCGAGTCGGTAAAGAAAGCCTTTTCCAAGTTCTTGATGCTACCGTCGGGACGCACCAAATTGGCTTTGCGAGTCAAACCGATCAAAGAGCCGATGTTGTCAAAAAGGTCCACCACCGACAGCGTAAAGACGATCGTAATCAAGCCGTGACTTAAAGCCTGACCGAAGTCCAATGCCAAAAACGTGCCGGAAACGTCGGGCAACTCGAACGAGAAAAGATTGCCTTCGGGAATCTTGCCCAAACCGCAGGCAAAGCCCATCACGGCAGTCAAAAGAATACCGAGCACGATACTTGCGGGAATCTTTCGAATCATCATGGCGGCAGTGACGAAAAAGCCAATCGTTGCCACAATAACCGAGGGATTGGAAACATTCCCCAAAGCAAGACCCGTGGCATCGCTCACAATCAATCCGCAGTTTTTCATACCGATCAAAGCGATAAAGCACCCGATACCGGCTGAAGTCGCGATTTTCAGATCATGCGGAATGGCGTCCACAATCAACTGACGAATGCGTGTGACGGTCAAAAGAAAGAAGATGACACCCGAAATAAAGACCGCGGCCAAACCTGCTTGCCAGGAAAACCCGGCAGGGCCGCAAACGTAGTAGGCAAAGTATGCGGTGATCCCTAAACCGGGTCCCACCGCAATCGGCAGATTGGCAAAAAGGCCCATCATGGCACTGGCCGCAATCGTCACGACGATCGTGGCCGCCGTGGCGGCTTCGCGATTCATGCCGGCATCAGCCAACATCGACGGCACCACGAAGATAAGGTAGCTCATCGCAACGAAAGTGGTCAAACCGCCGAAAAACTCTTGGCGAACGGACGTACCGCACTCTTTCAGACCGAAATAGCGCTCTAATAAATCATTGAACATGAAAGGGGCCCCTTCTTAACCCTAAACATCGATGAGGCACTTGAAAAAGAGAAAATGCGCCTCGGGTTTGTAAAGAAAGATGATATCGGAAATTAGTCGTTACATGTTCTTTTCTGCCTATGTCTGTAGACGTAGGCATAAGGCTTACAGGCAACAAAAAAGGGCGCCCCGAACAAGACGCCCTGTTGCCCACAGACCGATCTTTCAGTTTTTGGTTAAGAACTGCGCATCCATCGCACCGGCTCTGGCACGATACAAATTGACGCGACAGGCCAAAGCGGCCGCACCGGCGCCGCTTCCCGACCCATAGCTTGCCTCCACCCAATCGCACTGATTTTCAACATAGGCATCAAAGGCTTTATTGGCATCATTGAGTGCCTTAACGGCGACTTTCTTGCGTTGCACGCGATCGAGCTCGCGCGCCGAATTCATTACGCGGTCCAACACGTCGTCGTAGTGATCTTTGACGGTATCGAACTCTTTTTTCAGGCAGGCCTGCACGGCCGGCGCCGTATCGGCCTTGCGATAGCAGTCGCTTAAAGCATCGGCCGCAACAGCGGAAAAACTCAAGGTACTTACGCCCAAAACACAAACCAAAGCAAAACGTTTCATTTCTCTACTCAAGAAAAAATTTGTCGAACCAACCAAAAGCCCAAAGCAGTCATGGCAAAGGAACCGAAAAGATGCACGACCGCATGCGTGAGGCTGCGCAAATAGTCGCCTTCGAGAAGCATCGTCACATTTTCGGCCGAAAAAGTCGAAAACGTGGTCAAGCCCCCCAAAATCCCCGTCACAACGAATAAACGCACCCAAGGAG
>CALKKK010000199.1 GCA_937995395.1 uncultured Sutterella sp.
CGAGGCGTGTACACAGCAGTAGTCAAATTCGATACCCTGACCGATACGGTTGGGGCCGCCGCCCAAAACGACAATCTTCTTTTTGTCGGTAGGCGCAGCTTCGCACTCGTCCTGATAGGTCGAATACATGTAAGCCGTCTTCGTTTCGAATTCGGCAGCGCACGTATCGACGCGCTTATAAACGGGATGCACGTTCAGAGCTTCGCGCTTGGCGCGAACGTCGGCTTCCTTAACGCCCAAAGCGGCGGCAAGGCGCTTGTCGGAAAAGCCCTTTTTCTTCAAAAAGCGCATTTCTTCAGCCGTCAGGTCTTCCAAAGAGGTGCCTTCCACGCGCTTTTCGATGTCGATCAATTCCTTGATCTGAACGAGGAACCACTTGTCGATGGACGTCATTTCGTGGACTTCGTTGACACTCATGCCGATGCGGAATGCGTCGCCCACATAGAACAGACGTTCGGGACCGGCTTCGCAGATTTCGTGCACGATTTCTTCGCGATCGGTCGTCATCGGAGTCAAACCGTCTTTGCCGGTTTCAAGACCGCGCAAGGCTTTCTGCAACGATTCCTGGAAAGTGGAGCCGATGGCCATCACTTCGCCCACGGACTTCATTTGCGTGGTCAAGCGATCGTTGGCCTGCGGGAACTTTTCAAAGGCAAAACGCGGCACCTTGGTGACGACGTAGTCGATCGTGGGTTCAAAGGAAGCCGGCGTCTGGCCGCCCGTAATGTCGTTTTTGAGTTCGTCGAGCGTGTAACCGACGGCCAACTTGGCAGCGACTTTGGCAATCGGGAAACCCGTTGCCTTGGAAGCCAAGGCCGAAGATCGCGACACGCGCGGGTTCATTTCGATGACGATCAAGCGACCGTTCTTGGGATTGACGGCAAACTGAACGTTGGAGCCGCCGGTATCCACACCGATTTCGCGCAACACGGCCAAAGAGGCGTTACGAAGGAGCTGATATTCGCGATCGGTCAAAGTCTGGGCTGGCGCCACGGTGATGGAGTCGCCCGTGTGCACGCCCATCGGATCCAAGTTTTCGATCGAGCACACGATGATGCAGTTGTCTTTCTTGTCACGCACCACTTCCATTTCGTATTCCTTCCAACCGAGAAGGGATTCTTCGATCAGAAGTTCGTGGGTGGGAGACAAAGCCAGACCGCGCTCGCAGATTTCCAAGAATTCGGGCATGTTGTAAGCGATACCGCCGCCGGAGCCGCCCAAGGTAAAGGACGGGCGAATCACGGCCGGGAAACCGACCTTGGCCTGCACTTCAAGGGCTTCTGCCATGGTGTAGGCAATGCCGGAGCGAGCCGATTCCAAGCCGATTTTGTCCATGGCTTCCTTAAAGCGCTGGCGGTCTTCGGCCTTGTCGATGGCGTCCGGCGAAGCGCCGATCAATTCGACGTTATATTTCTTCAGAATGCCTTCGCGATCCAAGTCCATGGCCAAGTTCAAGGCCGTCTGGCCGCCCATGGTCGGCAAAATCGCATCGGGCTTTTCCTTGGCGATGATGCGCTCGACCACCTGCCAATTCAAAGGTTCGATATAGGTGGCGTCGGCCATCACCGGATCGGTCATGATGGTGGCGGGGTTGGAGTTGACCAACACCACGCGATAGCCTTCTTCTTTCAAGGCCTTGCAGGCCTGAGCACCGGAATAGTCGAATTCGCAGGCCTGACCGATAATGATCGGACCGGCACCGAGAATCATGATGGTTTTAATGTCTGTACGTTTGGGCATGGTTTTTATGCGCCTTTGTAGTTTTGCGGATCAAGATCGCGTTCGACGAGCTCGATCAAAATATGAATCACTTTGATGTGCAACTCCTGCACGCGATCGGCCCAAGCCCCCGCGGGAGTCACAACGGCAATATCGGAAAGCTCGACAATGGGCGAATTTGCGCGCCCCGTCAAACCGATGACTTTCACGCCCTTGGCCTTGGCGGCCTTGGCAGCGGCAAGAATATTTTTGCTCGTCCCCGAAGTCGTGATGGCAATCAAAACGTCGCCGGCTCTGCCCATGGATTCGATCCAACGCGAGAACACGAATTCGTAACCGTAGTCGTTACCGACACAGGCCATGTGCGAGACGTCCGAAATGGCCGCCGCACGATAGGGCGCTCGGTCGCTTCGATAGCGGCCGGTCATTTCTTCGGCAAAGTGCATGGCGTCGCAAAGGCTGCCGCCGTTACCGCACGAGTAGACTGCACCGCCCGCCTTTTGGCTGTCAACGATAAGTTGCGCCGCGCGCGCCACGTTGGTCAAGGCTTCGTCGTTAGCCAAAAGAGCATCCAACGCGCTTTTGGCTTCGGTCAAAGAAGTTTTGACACAGGCGATTTTTTCAATTTCAGTCGTCATCGGTTCTATTTTCCGAAATAGTCAGGTTCTTTACTTTTTGGTCGCTTCGAGCATGTCGACGAACTTGTCGAACAGGCTTTCGATATCGTGCGGACCGGGGCTGGCTTCGGGATGACCCTGAAAACTCATAGCCGGTGCATCGATAAAGCGCAAACCCTGCAAAGAGCCGTCGAAAAGGCTTTCGTGCGTGGGTTTGACGTTAGCGGGCAACGTGGCGGCGTCCACTGCAAAGCCGTGGTTTTGGCTCGTAATGGCCACGCCGCGCGTTTCCAAATCCACCACCGGGTGGTTGGCGCCGTGGTGACCGAACTTCATCTTCAAAGTCTTGGCACCGGAAGCCAAACCCATGATCTGGTGACCCAAGCAGATGCCAAAGAGCGGAATCTTCTTGGCTAAACATGCGCGGGCGGCTTCGATGGCGTAAGTACAGGGCTCGGGATCGCCCGGGCCGTTGGAAAGAAACACGCCGTCGGGATTCATGGCAAAGACGTCTTCGACGGAGGTCGTTGCGGGCACAACCGTCACCGCAATTCCGCGATCGACCATCAGGCGCAAAATGTTACGCTTGACACCAAAGTCGTAAGCCACAACCTTGTATTTGAATTCCTTGGGGTGCTTAAAGCCCGGTGAGCCTTCGTCACCGTCTTTCAAGCCCCAGGTGCCTTCCGTCCATTCGTAGGGGGCGGCACACGTGACTTCCTTGGCCAAGTCACGACCGACCATCGAGCCCCAGCTCGTTGCGGCTTCTTTGGCCTTGGCGATTTCTTCTTCGGTCAAGGTGCCGTTTTCGGCCACGACAATGGTGCCGGCCTGCGCACCCTTGGTACGCAAAATACGCGTCAGTTTGCGGGTGTCGATTTCGCACAAGCCCACGACACCGGCTTCATTCAAATACCCGGAAAGATCGCCCGTTGCGCGGAAGTTGCTCACAACGGGGCTTTCGCTGCGGATGATGAGGCCAGCGGCGCACACGCCTCGGCTTTCTTCATCCTGAGAATTGACGCCCGTGTTTCCGATGTGCGGATACGTTAACGTCACGATTTGTCCCGTATAGCTCGGATCCGTCAGGATTTCCTGATAACCCGTCATGGCGGTATTGAATACCACTTCTGCTGTCACCATACCCGCAGCACCCATGCTTCGCCCGAGAAAAACTTCTCCGTCGGCAAGCACGAGTGCGGCTTGGGCACGCGTGTCGGTGATGATGTTGCTCAAGGCATCTCCCCTTATCAATTTCAATTGCTTTGAAATTGCGACGCGTCATTGCACCGTCATTTGCCGACCTCGCCTTCTCCGTCCGTGTTTTGAGAATTTGCCTGTCGTCAAAAGAGCTTTCAGGGTAAAGCAGCACAATGCCGTCGACAATCAAAGACTGCGACAAAACCCAAGAGCCGTTTGCACCTTCGTCTGAGGCAAACCGCTCTCGAACTGAAAACCGTTCATTTCGGACTTGACGTATGCCGATCGTTTCCATCGACACACTCATCCAAATTAAATCGTGTAATTATACCCGCCCGCCGTATGCGACTTTTTGCTTAGTCGATCTGAGAAAAGCACAGAAAAGCGCGAATTTTTGCCCAAACATGTGGGAAACTTGTCGAGTTTGCAGTACGCTCGAATGTCCGCGGCGAATACGCCCTCAAAATCCGTGCTGTCGGTGCTAATCTTTCGGGTTACCGACCAAAAAACATTTTCAAAAAAGGACGGCTTTTCAGATATGCAAAGCGAACTTGAGCAACTCAAATCCATGACGACAATCGTGGCCGATACGGGAGATATCGATACGATTGCCCGTCTTAAACCGACGGAAGCCACCACCAACCCCTCATTGATTCTCAAAGCCGTTGCAAGCGGCGCCTATGACGGCATCGTCCAAGCGGCAAAAGCCGTCAACGAATCTGCCGCATTGCGAATCGACCGTGTTTTGACCGGTTTTGGTTGCCGCATTCTCGAACACATTCCGGGACGCGTTTCGACCGAAGTCGATGCCAGACTTTCTTTCGATACGCGCGCCACGGTGGAAAAAGCGCGCCGCATCATTGCGCTTTACGAAGCCCAAGGCGTTGCGCGCGAGCGCATTCTCATCAAAATTGCCGCAACCTGGGAAGGCGCATGCGCGGCTCAAATTTTGGAAGCCGAAGGCATTCACTGCAACATGACCTTGATCTTCTCTTTGGCGCAGGCCAAGGCCGCCGCACAAGCCCAAGCCACGCTGATCAGTCCCTTTGTCGGTCGCATCTACGACTGGTACAAGGCAAGCGAAGGTCCCAACTGGAACGAAACCGCCATGGCCGGCCCCAACGATCCGGGCGTGCAGTCGGTCACCGCCATCTACAAGTGCTTGAAAGCAGCAGGCAGCCGCACGCAGGTGATGGGGGCGTCTTTTAGAAACAAAGGCGAAATTTTGGCTTTGGCCGGCTGCGACCTTTTGACCGTCTCGCCCCAGTTGATCGGCGAATTGTCGGAAAGCTTCTCTCCGATCATCAAGGCATTGGATGTCGACAGCTTGCGTCCCGCCGCACCGATTGCGATTTCGCAAAGCGAATTTTTGTACGAAGTCAATCGCAGTGCCGTGGCTTGCGACAAACTCAGTGCAGGCATTCGCAACTTTGCGACCGATACCGAAAAACTCGAAGCTCTCCTGCATTAAGCGCAACAAAGAAAAACGATGACTGAAAAAGCCCATGCGCCTTACAAGGTTTTGATTGTCGAGCCCGACGAATATCGTCAGCAAAAGCACAAGCTCGATTTGATGCGCGATCCGGACTTTACCGTCACGGGCACTTTCACCGGCAAACGCGAGGCGGTGCTCTTTTTGCACCGCCATCCGATCGACTTTTTAGTGGTCAATACATTGCTTGCCGACGGAAACGCCGCCGAGTTGATTCGCACGACTTTAAAGCGCTATCCCGAAGCCTTGGTGTTGGCGGCTACCGACACCACGCAAGAGTCGACCATCATGCAAACGGTAACTGCCGGCGCCAACGGTTACGTACTTTTGTCGGAAAACAAAACCGGCATCGCTTCATGTCTGAAACTGATGCTTTCTGGCGGCTCTCCCGTCAGTCCCACCATCGCCCGCACCGTTTTGAGAACATTGCAGTGCCGAGCCGCCATACGCCGAAGCATGCCCGAAGATTCGCCCTTGTCGCCGCGCGAACTCGACATCGTGCGTCTGATGGCCAAGGGCATCAGTTTTCAGGAGATCAGCGAAATTTTGGCCATCAGCCTGCATACGGTCACGACGCACATCAAAAAGATTTATCGCAAGCTCAATGTGCACTCGCGTAGCGAAGCCGTTTACGAGGCCAGAATGTTAGGCATTGTCGAGTAATCGCAATTTTTGACGATTGTAAAAAATCCGTGCAAAATCCTCACCACTATGACTCAGAACACCTCTCTTAAACAAGCTGCAATGATGGCTTTGGCTCCGATTGCAGCCGACATGCAAGAAGTCGAGCGCGTCATTTCCGAAGAAATGGCCAGCGCCGTCGGACACGTCGAAGAAATCGCCCGCTACATCACCTCCGCAGGCGGCAAGCGCATGCGTCCGGCACTTTTGATTTTGATGGCGCGCGCCATGGGGGCCGAACCCAAATTGGCCGCCTATCTCGGTGCCGTGATAGAAATTTTGCACACCGCCACCCTCATGCACGACGACGTGGTCGACGAAGGCAAGATGCGTCGCGGCCGCGAAACGGCCAATGCCCGTTGGGGCAACGGTCAGGCCGTGTTGGTGGGCGACTTCTTGTACACGCGCTCCTTTCAGATGATGATTCGCGCAGGCAACCTCAAGGTCATGCAAGCCTTGGCCGATGCCGCCAATCGTTTAAGCGAAGGCGAAGTGTTGCAGATGCAAAACGCGCACGACCCCGACACGGACGAAACCAAGTACTTTGCCGTGATCGAACGCAAGACGGCGTGCCTGTTTGAAGCCGCAGCCCACATGGCCGCCGCCATTGCCGATGCAAGCCCCGAACAGGAAAACGCTTGCGCACAATACGCTTTGCATCTCGGAAACGCTTTCCAGATTGCCGACGACATTCTCGACTACAACGGCGAGGCTGCCGCCATCGGCAAAAATCTCGGTGCCGATTTGCGCGAAGGTAAAGTAACCTTGCCGGTGCTTTACGCCATGCAGTTGGCAAACGACTCCGATCGCGAACTCATTCGCGAAGCCATTCGCAAGGGCGACGGCGATTTTGAAGCCATCAGCCGTATCGTGATCGGTTGCGGAGCTTTGCAAAAGTGTCTGGAGCGCGCACAAATCGAGGTTCAACGCGGGTCGGAAGCATTAAATGCATTGCCCTCTGGACAATTTAGAGAATCTCTGATAAAATTCTTATTCTTATCAGTTCAGAGAGATCGATAAGGTCTTGAGAACCGATTTCGGGGTGTAGCTCAGCCTGGTAGAGTACTACGTTCGGGACGTAGGAGTCGGAGGTTCGAATCCTCTCACCCCGACCAGAATTCAAAAAGGAGACGACGTCAGTTGTCTCCTTTTTTCATTTCCCGACCATGAAAAAGCAGGCGACTTCCCTAAGTCCCGCTTTGCGAGGCCCGAGTCGTCGTCCGCCCGTTTATACCGGAAAAGCCCATCCGTCAGTCCCTCACCGTCGAGAGGCCGCTTCAAAAAGTTCTTCCGAGAAAAATTATAGCCGCGTCTTTGCCATACCTTTTGCATTTCTTTTGAGGGTTAGGGGTAAAAACTGTCCGCACAACCTTCTTTTCGCGGTTACAATGAAAGTAACAACAAAGCCACAAAATTGGGATTCACACAATCCCTCACGTTCCTCGCACGGGGAAAAAGGAAGACTTGTATGACAATGATCATTGGTTTGACGGGCGGTATCGCCTGCGGTAAAACGACGGTAACCGACATCTTCCGCAAGTTGGGCGTTCCGGTGGTGGATGCCGATGAAATTTCCCGTGAATTGACCGGCCACCAAGGCAAGGCACTGCCGCAGATCGCTTTGGAATTCGGCGCCGACATGATTGGTGCGCAAGGCATGAAACGCGACTTGATGCGCGAAATTATCTTTTCCGACCCCAAGGCGAAAGAAAAGCTCGAAAACATTCTGCATCCGATGATTAAGCGCGAAATTTTCGAGCAGCTCAAAATCATCAAGGCACCCTACGTGATTCTGTCGGTTCCGCTGTTGCTTGAGTCCGGTCGCTGGGCCGACGCCTGCAAGCGTTTGTTGGTGATTGACGTCAGCGAAGAAGAGCAAATCAACCGCTTGGTCTACCATCGCCACTTGGGCGAAGAACAGGCGCGCGCCATTATGGATACGCAGATTTCCCGCGACAAGCGTGTGGCGGCAGCCGACGATTTAATCGACAACTCGGGCTCGATGGAGTCTTTGGAAGAAAAGATCAAGGGCTTGCACGAGTTCTACCTGAGAATGGCTGCGGGCGGCTTGTAAAACTTTGAGACCGCAATAACGACAAACGGCACCGGGAGTCTTCCGAGTGCCGTTTGTTTTTGTCGAAAGCAAATTGCTCGACCTAACGACGACGCTTGCCCTGCGCCATTTCTTCCTCTTCGGCTTGCATCTTTTCAAGCTGCTCGACCAAAAGGTCGGGATCGGCCGATCCGGGCACGCCTTCGATCACATAGGAGCCGCTTGCCCACTGTCCCAAATCGATCAATTTGCAGCGCTCGCAGCAAAACGGACGCCACGGGCTTTTAACATCGTACTCATGCTCTTTGCGACATGTCGGGCATTTGACTTTCATCTTTTTTTTGTTCCTCTTCTACAACCGCACGAAAACGCCGTGCGCACCTTTGGCGATCCATTGCTCAAGTTCTTGGGATGAAGCTTCGACAACAAGCGGCACCCGCTGGATTTGTTCTTGCAAAATCGCATCTGCATTGGCCGCGCCGACAACGGCAAAAAGCGCTTCTTGCATTTCGTCTTTTGCCGATTCTTCCGGCGTTGCGGCATAAGACTCGCAAGTATAGAGACCGACGCCGAGTTTTTGCGCCAAACGCTCGAGTTTTGCAACGAATGCGCCGTCACTCTTTCTTTCAGGCAAAAGCAGCAGCCCGCCGACGTTTTCGATTGTCTCGGCAATTCCAACCGCATCGGGATTGTCGACAGCGGCCAATATTTGAGGAACCGCCATGCGCTTGACGACCGATGCGTTCATCGGGAGCATCTTCAGACTCTCGTCGACTTCTCCCACCTTAAACCAACCGAAAGACTGGTTTTCTCGTGCCGTTGGGTTGCCTTTCCAGTTCCACACGCGAAAGTAGTGCAACCGCACATAAGCATGTTCGTAAGAATGCTCCAGCACAAACCAAGGCGTGATGTCGGCAAGTTCAATGCCGAGCTCCTCGACAAACTCGCGCTTTAGGGCTTCGACACAAGTTTCGCTCGCCTCCACCTTGCCGCCCGGAAACTCCCAGTAGCCGGCGTAAGGCTTGCCTTGCGGGCGCGAGCCCATCAGGTAAAGCTCGTTTTGGCGATCGATAAGAACACCCAAGGCCACCTCAACGACAGGACGGCCGTCGGGGGCGGTTTTGCCCTGCGTCATTTCAAGCTTTCCAAGGCCGTGCGTCCTGCCACCATCTTGGCAAACTGCGTGCCCACGCGACCGCTTCTGCCGCCACGCTCGATGGCAAACTGCAAGGCTTCCAAGCGCAGCGCCTCGCTCGTTTGAGTCGAGTCTGCCACTCCCAAAGCTTCAAGAGCGCCGTCGATGACGCGCAAGTATTCATTTTGGGTGAAGGGATAGAAACTTAACCACAGTCCGAAGCGCTCGGCCAACGACAACTTTTCTTCCAAGACTTCGCCGGGATGCAAGTCGCCGTTTTCATCGAGCTTGGCAGACAAGTTGTCGCTTGCGGGCTCGGGCATCAAATGACGGCGATTACTGGTGGCGTACACGATCAAATTTTCGCCGCCCGCGGCCACCGAGCCGTCCAAAGCGGCTTTCAATGCTTTGTAACCGCCTTCTGCCAATTCAAAAGAAAGATCGTCGCAAAAAAGAATAAAGCGCTCGGGACGAGCTGCGATCGTGCGCACGATGTCGGAAAGGTCGCACAAGTCTTCTTTACCCACTTCGATCAAACGCAAGCCTTGACTGTAGTAGCGCGTCAAGCACCCGCGAATCAAAGAGCTTTTGCCCGTGCCGCGCGCGCCGGTTAACAGTACGTTGTTGGCCGGCAACCCCCGAACGAAAGCCTCGGTGTTTTGCACCAAAAGCGCTTTTTGGCGATCGATATGCTGCAACATATCCAAATCCACTTCGGCAAATTTGGAGACGGCTTCGAGCCTGCCGACGTCGGTGCCCAAACATTTGCGACGCAGCCAGCGGTAAGCGGGCTTGCTCCAGTCAAAACGTTCGACGGGCTCGGGCAACAAGTCGTTTAAGCGACTCAAAACTTCGGCAAAAAGCTTTTCGGTTTCGGGGGTCATGCGTTTTTTCTCTTTTTGGTTTTAGCTACGGTAGTCGGCGTTGATCGTCACGTAGTCGTGCGACAGGTCCGTGGTCCAAACGGTTTCCTTTTCGGTGCCGCGCCCCAAGGTGATGCGCACCGTGATTTCGGGTTTTGCCATGACGCGCACGCCGTCTTCTTCCTGATACTCGGGTGCACGACCGCCTAAGCGAGCAACTTCCACATCGTCCAACCACAAGCCCACCTTGTTGCTGTCCAAGTCTTCGACGCGGCTGTTGCCCACGGCAGCCAAAATACGGCCGAGGTTGGGGTCGGAGGCAAAAAATGCCGTTTTCACCAAAGGCGAGTGTGCCACGGCATAGCAAACCTTCAGGGCTTCTTCGCGGGTTTGCGCTTCTTCGACGTGAATCGTGATGAATTTCGTTGCACCTTCGCCGTCGCGAATCATCGATTGCGACAAATGCTGCGCCACGCTCGTCAAAGCGGCCGTCAAAGCTTCCAAACGCGGATCGTCCAAAGACGCGATCGGTGCCATACCGTTTTTGCCCGTTGCGGCAATGATGAAACTGTCGTTGGTGCTCGTGTCGCCGTCAACCGTAATGCGGTTAAAGCTTGCATCGGCCACACGCTTGACAAGAACGCTTAAAACGTCGCCGGCAACGGCGGCATCCGTCACGATAAAGCCCAACATCGTAGCCATGCGCGGCTCGATCATGCCCGAACCTTTGCTGATACCCGTGACCGTAATGTGATCCTCACCCACCACTGCTTTGGTAGAAAAAGCCTTGTGCACCGTATCGGTCGTCATGATGGCCTGAGCGGCATCGATCCAGTTGTCGGGTGCCAAGTTTTTGACTGCTACGGGAATCCCTGCCAACAGACGATCCATCGGCAGATGTTCCATGATGACGCCCGTAGAAAACACAAGCACTTCTTCGGCGGAGCAACCGAGTTCGGTTGCGACACTCGCGCAGGTCATGTTGGCGTTTTTCAAACCCAATTCGCCCGTGCCCGCATTGGCAATGCCGGTATTGACCACGATACCGCGCAAGTTTTTCGTCAATTCCTGATGTGCGCGACAGACCTGTACGGGAGCGGCGGCAAAACGGTTTTGAGTAAAGACGCCGGCAGCTTTGGTGCCTTCGCAAAACTTCATCACCAACAGGTCTTTGCGCCCCTGTTTGCGAATGGCGGCCTGCGCAATGCCGAGCTGAACCCCGTCCACGGGGAAAATCGTACGAGGATCGGGTGCCGAGAGATTCACCGACATGAATTTCACTCCTATATTTTTCTTTTGTTTTTCAGTTTTGCCCCAAACGGGCAAACGTTCGAAAATTATGCCCTTCTCTGAAAATTTTCTCTTGAGAAACAGGGCAAAGTCCCATTGCGCAACGTCAACAAATTTCGAAAAAAAATCCCGCTCGAAAAAATTTCGCGAGCGGGATTGTCCGATTGTCGTCAGCCGATTACTTCAGCTTGCCGTGGCAGTCCTTAAACTTCTTGCCGGAGCCGCACGGACACGGGTCGTTGCGACCGACGTGGGCAAAGTTCAAGCCTTGGGCTTCTTCGTGCTGAGGCTGAGCATTTTCCACGCGGGTTTCTGCAGCCTGCTGAGCGGCCTGAGCGGCTTGCTGAGCTTCTTCGGGCATCTGGATCTGAACGTGCATCATGACGCGGCAAACGCCTTCGCGCACGGTATCCAGAAGCGTTTCGAACATGGCGAAAGCTTCGCGCTTGTATTCCTGCTTGGGCTGCTTTTGTGCGTAACCGCGCAAGTAGATGCCTTGGCGCAATGCATCCAAAGCCGTGATGTGCTGACGCCACGTGGTATCGAGCACCTGAAGCAAAACGTGACGACCGAAGCCCACCCACGATTCGTGACCGACCAACTCTTCCTTGGAAGTTTGAATGGCGGTGACCGTTTCCAACAGTTTGGCAAGCAAGTCTTCGTCGGTGATGTTGTCGTCGGACTCAAGCATGGCCTTGAAGTCGAGGTCAATGCCCCAATCGTTGCGCAAGGCTTGCATCAAGCCGTCAAGATCCCACTGCTCTTCGACCGTATCGGCAGGAACGTGGCTGCGGAACAAATCGGTGAAGAAACCTTCGCGCAAGCCGTTGAGCATTTCGCCCACGTCCTGGCTTTCGAGGATTTCGTTACGCAAGCGATAAATTTCTTTACGCTGATCGTTTTGCACGTCGTCGAATTCGAGCAACTGCTTGCGAATGTCGTAGTTGCGACCTTCGACCTTGCGCTGTGCGCTTTCGATCATGCGGGTGAGCATCTTGGATTCGATGGCCACACCGTCTTCAAGCTTCAAGCGATCGGCAATGGCGCGCATTCTGTCGCCGCCGAAGATGCGAAGCAACTGATCTTCCATGGACAAATAGAAGACGGAGCTGCCCGGGTCGCCCTGACGACCGGAACGACCGCGCAACTGATTGTCGATACGGCGAGACTCGTGGCGTTCGCTACCGATAATGCGCAAGCCGCCCGCCTTGACGACTTCGTCGTGAAGCTTTTGCCAATCGGCCTTCAAGGCATCGATCTTGGCCGTCTTTTCTTCATCGCTCAAAGTTTCGTCGGCACGGATTTCGTCGATGTGGCTGTTGATGCCGCCGCCCAACACGATGTCGGTACCGCGACCGGCCATGTTGGTGGCAATCGTCACCATACCGGGACGTCCGGCTTCCAAAACGATCTGAGCTTCGCGGTCATGTTGCTTGGCGTTCAAAACGTTGTGCGCAATCCCGTCGGCATTAAGCATTTGAGAAATTCGTTCGGAATTTTCAATCGAGGTCGTACCCACCAGC
>CALKKK010000200.1 GCA_937995395.1 uncultured Sutterella sp.
GGCCTCTTGCCGCCGCAAAACCGGGTTCACAAGCCCCAGTCCGGCACCGACGCTACCCAAGGCGGCGGTCTGCAAAAAACTACGACGGGAACGATTTTCGAGTTCCATTGGAATTCTCCATAAGTCATTGAGGTTTGCTTCAATTGAAGCAAGCGGAACTCTAAATAGACTCTATGACGCGACAATTCAATTTCGATGAAGGTTCAATGACAAAAATTTCTTCGATTCTTCACATCCCATTCACGCTTATGCCCGAAACTCTTACGCCTTTTGGGCTAAAATGGGGCAACCGAAACGGTATTGATTATTACTGTCGTTAAGGGAAAACTTTTGGGGGTCGAGTTCGACTCAAACCCAAGGGGTGTTTGTGTGCATTTCCTTTTTGAAAGTTTTCCTTGAAACCGCGATACCGAACCCATTATTGACTCACAATTTTTGCGGAGTTTTACTACCATGGCTCTTGTCAGCATGCGCCAACTGCTCGATCACGCAGCAGAAAACGGCTACGGCGTTCCCGCCTTTAACGTCAACAACATCGAACAGGTTCACGCCATCATGATGGCCGCCAGCGAAGTCGGCGCCCCCGTGATCATGCAAGCCAGTGCCGGCGCTCGCAAATATGCCGGTGAAGAATTCTTGCGTCACATGATTCAGGCCGCCGTCGAAGCCTGGCCTGAAGTTCCCGTTTGTATGCACCAAGACCACGGCCAAAGTCCTGCCGTATGCCAGGTTGCCATGCGCATGGGCTTTACGTCCGTGATGATGGACGGCTCTTTGATGAGCGACGGCAAGAGCATCGCTTCGTATGAATATAACCGCGACGTCACCCGTCGCGTCGTTGAAATGGCTCACTGCATCGGCGTGTCTGTGGAAGGCGAACTCGGCTGCTTGGGCTCATTGGAAACGATGAAGGGCGACAAGGAAGACGGCCACGGAACGGACGCAACGATGACGCGCGATCAGCTTTTGACCGATCCCGATCAGGCTGCCGACTTTGTGCGCGAAACGCAGCTCGACGCTTTGGCCATTGCCATCGGCACGAGCCATGGCGCCTATAAATTTACGCGAAAGCCCTCGGGTGACATTTTGTCCATTGATCGTGTGAAGGAAATTCACGCTCGCTTGCCCAACACTCATTTGGTGATGCACGGTTCGAGCTCTGTACCGCAGGAATACTTGGCCGAAATCCGCGAATTCGGCGGCAGCATGCGCGAAACTTATGGCGTGCCCGTTTCGGAAATTCAGGAAGCCATCAAGCACGGCGTGCGCAAAGTCAACATCGACACCGACATTCGCTTGGCCATGACCGCCGCGGTGCGTCGTTACTTGGTCGAAAATCCCGAAAAATTCGATCCGCGCGACTACCTCAAGAAGGCTCGTCAGGCCGCTTACGAACTTTGCAAGGCCCGCTACCTCGAATTCGGTTGCGAAGGCCAGGGCGCCAAGATTCGTCCGGTCAAGCTCTCCGTCATGGCCGATCGCTACGCCAAGGGCGAACTTGCCCAGCAGGTGAAGTAATCGTCTAAGCCACAAAAATGCCCGAAGCCGCAACAAACTTCGGGCATTTCCGATTTTGAACTAAAAAATTTAAGACCGGCATTTTTTAAACTATGAGCACACCTCCCAAAACCGCCGCCGACTTGAAAGGCAAAAGCGGTTTGACGCGTCTCATCAACGCCACGCGCTACTCCAAAGAAGGTTTCGTTGCTGCATTTAAAAGCGAAGAAGCCTTTCGCCAAGAGTCGATTTTGGCTTTGATCTTGGTCGTGATCCTGCCCTTTATTCCGGCGGAAATCAGTCTCAAACTTTTGGCATTCATGAGCTTGGTTTTCGTTTTGGTGACCGAACTCTTGAATTCCGGCATTGAAGCCGCCATTGACAGAATCGGCCCCGAAATCCACCCCATGAGCAAGTTTGCCAAGGATGTGGGAAGTTGTGCCGTGCTCTTTTCTTTGATCTGTGCCGGTGCCGTTTGGATCACGCTTTTGTGGAGTGCTTTCGTCTAGGTTTCTCAGGTTTTGACTTGACGCAAATCGCCCGTGGTTCAAAACTTAGACGCAAAAGCTAGGGTTTACTTTACAATAGCGCCAATACTATTCGGACACCTGTCCTTTCAATCCTTTTTGGGGAGTTTTCAATGTCTAGCATTATGCAAACCGACATCAAGAGCTTGCCTTTGGTGTACCGCGGCAAAGTCCGCGAATGCTACGCCGTGGGCGACGATAAACTTTTGATGATCGCTTCCGACCGAATCAGCGCCTTTGACGTCATTTTGAGTGTGCCGATTCCCTACAAGGGCAAGGTGTTGACGGCTTTGACCAAGTTCTGGTTCGAAAAGCTCACGGCCGACATGCCCACTCAGTTGACCGACATTGATCCGGAAACGGTCGTGGCGCCCGAAGAACGCGATCAGGTGCGCGGCCGCGCCATGGTCGTCAAGCGCTTGAAGCCCATCTTGATCGAATGCGTCGCTCGCGGCTACATCATCGGCGGCGGTTGGAAAGACTACTTGGCCACCGGCAAGGTGTGCGGCATTGCACTGCCCGCAGGCTTAAAGCAAGCCCAGAAGTTGCCCCAGCCCATCTTTACGCCGGCCGCCAAGGCCGAAGTGGGTACGCACGACGAAAACATTTCCTACGAAAAGGTCGTGGAAATGTACGGCGAAAAGATTGCCAGCCGCATTCGCGAACTGACCTTGACGCTGTATCAGCGCGCAGCCGACTACGCCGCCACCCGCGGTATCATCATTGCCGATACGAAATTTGAATTCGGTTTGGATGAAGACGGCAACGTCTGCCTGATGGACGAAACGTTAACGCCCGACAGCTCTCGCTTCTGGCCGGCCGATCAGTACGACACGGGCATTTCGCCGCCTTCTTACGACAAGCAGTTCATTCGCGACTGGCTCGAAACCCAGCCTTGGGACAAGACGCCGCCCGCTCCGATTCCGCCGGAAGAAATTCTCAATAAGACGAGCGAAAAGTACCTGGAAGCTTTGACGCGTCTGACGGGAATCACGAAAGAACAGTTACAATAACCGTTTGAGCTGACGCTTTACGCTATTAGCATTCAAACGCGTATTTCGGCGCTCATTTTCGAGCGCCGATTTTGTTATTTTTCTACGATTGAGAGAAACATAAAAATGACCAATTCCGCCAAGCCTCTCGTGGGCGTTGTGATGGGGTCCAACTCCGACTGGGCCGTGATGCAAAACGCCGTTGCCGTGTTAAAAGAATTCGGCATTCCCTACGAAGCACAGGTCGTGAGCGCACATCGCATGCCCGATGAAATGTTTGCCTATGCCGAAAGCGCCAAAGAACGCGGTCTGGCCTGCATTATTGCGGGCGCCGGCGGTGCCGCCCATTTGCCCGGCATGATTGCCGCCAAGTGCGTGGTGCCGGTGTTGGGCGTGCCGATTCCTTCCAAATACTTGCGCGGTGAAGACAGTCTTCTTTCCATCGTGCAGATGCCCAAGGGCGTTCCCGTGGCGACCTTTGCCATTGGGGAGGCCGGTGCCGCCAATGCCGCACTTTATGCCGTGAGCATCTTGGCTGTGACCAATCCCGAGCTCTATGAAAAGCTTCAGGCCTTCAGAAAGGCTCAAAACGCCAAGGCTCGCGCCATGGAATTGCCCGAAGACTAATCTTTAGAAAAAAGAATCGATGAAAACCGAATTTCCTTTGATGCCCGGTGCCACGCTCGGCTTGATGGGCGGCGGCCAGTTGGGTCGTATGTTCTCTCATGCGGCCGCTCGCATGGGCTACCACGTTTGCGTGTTGGAAAAGGGTGCGTGCCCGGCTTCGGAAGTCAGTGCCGAACATATCGACGCCTCTTACACCGATCCCGCCGCGCTTGAGTTGATGACCAAGATTACGGGAGCCGTCACCACCGAATTTGAAAACGTCCCCGCCGAAAGTCTCTCTCGCTTGGCGCAAGACTGTGTCACCGCTCCCGGCGCACATGCCGTGGCTATCGCTCAGGACCGTTTGGACGAAAAGACCTTTTTGGAATCCGTTGCCCAAGTCCCCGTCGCCCCGCACGCAGGCATTCTCTCGGCGGAAGACATCGACGCCTTGGACGACAATCTCTTCCCGGGTATTTTGAAGACCACGCGATTGGGCTACGACGGCAAGGGGCAAGCGACGGTTGCCGATAAGGCCGAGGCGAAAGAAGCTTTTAACGCCATGGGCGGCAAGGTCTGCATCTTGGAAAAGCGCTTGGAATTGGCGCAGGAAGTTTCGGTCATCGTCACGCGCTCTTTGACGGGGCAAATCGTCACGTTCCCCGTTTGCGAAAACCGCCACAAAAACGGCATTTTGGCGCAGACCGTCATTCCGGCACGCGCCGACGCCGCCGTTGCCGACAAGGCACGTCAGTATGCCGCGCGTATTGCCGAAAGCTTGCAGTACGTGGGCGTTCTTTGCATCGAATTCTTCATTCTCAAAGACGGCACGATCGTTGCCAACGAAATGGCGCCGCGCCCGCACAACTCGGGCCACGCCACGATCGAAGCGTGCGAAACGAGTCAGTTCGAGCAACAGGTTCGTGCCATGGCGGGGCTGCCCTTGGGCGAAACCACCCTCGTGACGCCTGCCGTGATGCTTAACATCTTGGGCGATGTTTGGTATGAAGGCGACACCATGCGCGAACCCGCCTGGGACAAGGTTTTGGCCGTGCCCGGTGCAAAGTTGCATCTTTACGGCAAAGCCGAAGCACGCCGTGCGCGCAAGATGGGTCACGTGACCGTGATCGGTCCCACGATCGAAGTTGCGTTGGAGCGCGCCAAAGAAGTGGCTGCCATTTTGGGCATGGACGAACCTCGCTAAGAGAAGTCAATGTATCCTCAGATTGATAAAAAAGCCCGCGGGCAAATCCGTCATGCGGCCGAAGTTTTGGCCGCAGGCGGCCTTGTAGCCATTCCGACCGAAACGGTCTATGGGCTTGCGGCCGACGCCGACAACAAAGAGGCGGTGCTCGCCACCTTTGCCGTCAAGGGGCGTCCTACGAATCACCCCTTGATCGTGCATGTGACGGGGGCCGACGCCCTTTCCTTTTGGGCAAAGACCGTTCCCGAAGCCGCTTTGAAACTTGCCGCCGCCTTTTGGCCGGGACCTTTGACGATGGTTCTGCCCAAGTCGGATCGTTGCGGCGACTTTGTCACGGGCGGTCAGGATTCGGTGGCCATCCGCGCGCCGTCTCACCCTTGGATTCGCGAACTGTTACTTGCCTTTGAAGGCGACACACACAAAGGGTTGACGGCGCCTTCGGCCAACACGTTCGGGCGCATTTCTCCCACATCGGCGCAGCACGTATCCGACGACTTGGGTGTGAAGCCCGAGGGAAAACTCGACTACATCCTTGACGGCGGCATCTGCGAAGTCGGGGTGGAGTCGACAATCGTCAATCTCACGGGCAAGACGCCCGAGATTTTGCGCCACGGCGTCATTACGCGAGAGATGCTCGAAACCGTCTTGGGCGTTTCTGTTCCCGATGCCGGCAACAACGCGCCGCGTGCTTCCGGGCGGTTAAAAAGCCACTATGCACCCAAAACCGGCACCGAGATTGTGACCGGTGACATTGCCCGCCGTATCGCCGAATTGGCCGATCGCAAGATTGCCGTGATGGCACCCAACGCTTGCCAAATCGTTTCGGACAACGTTGTCTTTGCACTGGATACCGCAAGCGACGTCAAAGCTTATGCGCACAACCTTTACGATGCACTGCACCGATTGGATGCGGCAGGCGCCGACATCATCTTGATTGCCGAGCCGCCCCAGACTCCCGAATGGGCGGCCGTGAACGATCGTCTCGGTCGTGCAGCGGCAGACAAAGACAAGTAAGTCCGAATCATGACGCAGAGCAGTTTGACATTGATATCCGACACCGTCGGGCACGCCTTGTGCCCGATCGGCGTTTTGGACTCCGGCCTCGGAGGACTGTCGGTTTTATCGAGCCTGCGTCAAACGTTGCCGTTAGAAGACTTCGTTTATTGCGCCGACTGCGGCAATGCGCCTTGGGGTGAAAAATCCGGCGAATTTGTGATCGAGCGGTGTCGCGACATCTGTCGATTCTTGATCGATGTGCATCGCGTCAAATGTATCGTTCTCGCCTGCAATACGGCCACGGCCATTGCCGCCGACGTTTTGCGACGCGAATTGACGTTGCCCATTGTGGGGATTGAACCCGCCGTCAAACCGGCGGTAACAGCCAGCCGCACCCATTCTGTGGGCGTCATTGCTACGCGCGGCACCATTGAAAGCGATCGCTACAAATCGCTTTTGGAGCGTTTTGCACAAAATGCCAAGGTGATCTCCGTGGGCGCCACGGGGCTGATGGAATGTGTGGAAAAAGGCGACTTTACGGGATCGGAAACACGCGCTCTTTTGGAAAAGTATCTTTTGCCGATGAAAGCACAAGGCATCGATAAACTCGTTTTGGGCTGCACCCACTACCCGTTTTTAACCGAGGCCATTGCCGAAATTTTGGGCCCGACGGTAGAACTCATCGAGCCCGGAAAAGCTGTTGCGGCCGTCACTCAGAAGCGCTTGGCCGCCCACATGATTTTGCGCGAAACCAATCCTCTGCCTCAGGAAACTTTCTTTGTGCGCGGCCTTGCCGACCACAGCCGTGTATTGCAACTGCTCTGGCCGCGCGCGCAAACGGCTCGCACTAAGCCCGCAGAGCTAAGGGTGTAGCGCCCTCTTTTAAAACATAAGGGACGACGGCTTCTCGGATAAAGCCCGGGATTGACGTTGCCTTTAACGATCCGTCGACCGTAGCGCAGACCATGGTTTCGGTCATGCGCACGCGCTCTTGACCGGCACACGTCAAAGTCATTGCCAAACGAATGGAGCTCTTGCCCATTTTCTCAACCCAAAGACGCGCCACGCACTCATCCCCGGGACGAGACGGATTGACAAAGTCGCAATGAATCCCGACCACGGGCATGGCAACGTCATGACGGAACAACTCCATAAAGGGCACGTGCACCACTTCACGGAAAAAGTCTTCCACCACCCCGTTAAAGATGGTGATGTATTGCGGATGAAAAACGATGCCGGCAGGATCGCAATGGGCAAATCGAATCAGTACAGGAACTTCAAAGACGCGATGCATGGGCTTTTCTCTTTAAAAATGGTTCCCGTAATCTTACTCGCACGGCATCTCAATTGTGCAAAGTCAAAATTTCGGAGCAAAATCTCTCTATTCGCCATTTGTTTTTGCGAGACAACCATGCATTCCGAATTTCTCTCTTTGATCACCTCGCGCCAAAGCGTGCGCCCCAAGTATCTGGCCGCACCGGCGCCCGACGCCCAAGCTTTGGAAAAAGCCGTTCAAGCCGCTTGCAGTGCACCGAGTCACGACGGTTTATTGCCTTGGCGTTTTGTCTCTGTTGCCGAAGAAAAACGCCAAGCTTTGGCCGATCTCTTTGAAGCCGCCGCGAGAAACTTGGGCGGCGACGATGACAAAGCCCAACGTGCCCGCTCCAAAGCCCTCAAGGGACCGGGGTTGGTGGCTTTTGTCGTTTGCATTGACAAAGCAAGCGAAGTTTCCGAATTGGAGCAAACGCTCACGGCCGGTGCCGCTTTGGGAAACTTTATGCTGGCTTTAAATGCCATGGGCTTTGGCGGCATCGTGCTTTCGGGCTCGGTTTTAAAGGACGCCGCACTGCAATCGGCCTTCTGCCAAAAAGAAGGCGAACAGCTGGTCGCCTGGGTAACGGTGGGCACGCCCGTTGAAGGCGCATTTAAGGGGCGAGCCCCCGTTGAAAGCCTGCCCTTAACGTCCTGGTAACGGCATCGGCAACGTATCGGGTTCGGTATCGGTGACGCGATAATCGGTGATGCGCTCGGCAATCGCGCGCATCGTCAAAGGGGCGCAGCCTTCGGCTTTGTTGTTGGCCACGGCAAAGCCCCGCACGCCGCTTTTAACCGCTTGCTTCATCAGCCAAGCCACGGCTTCGCGGGTGACGATATCGGGAATTTGGATTCGATCGAAAGGTTTAAAAG
>CALKKK010000201.1 GCA_937995395.1 uncultured Sutterella sp.
TTTCACGATCGTTGATGAGTTTGTCCAAATACAAAGATAAGGCTTGAATGCTTGATGAATATGCCGCACGACGTTGACGAGACCAAACTTCGCGCAAGGCTTCAAAAGCAGGGAGTTGGTCGGGTGATAGGGCTTTGTGAATGGCATCAAAAAGCGTAAATTCCTGTACCCAGCAACGGGCAAAGGCGTCCATCGAGAGAACGGAATTCACAATGGGGTAGGCGCGCATGGCGTTTTGCCAGCGCTCGACATCGGCTTTTTCTGCGTGCGCGGGACGCGGCACACCGATTTGATTCAAAAGCACAATGACGGGCTTGCCGATCCATTCCAAAATGCGCATTTCAGCCTGCACGTAGGGCGCGGTGTCAGGCAATTCGGTGGCATTCACAAGATAGAGAACGACGCTCGAGGTGTCTTTGACGTGCTTTAACGCCTTTTGGTTTAACCACTGCGTTTTGTTGGCCATGCGATCCCAGACTTCGGACAAAAACCAACCGACGGGGTTGGAGCGCCCGTCAAGGCGCTTAGCTAAGGCAACGGAGTTGCCAAAGCCCGGCGTATCCCAAAGAATGAGTTCGCACCCTTCGTTGTTTCTGGCAAGCACATAGTCTTCCGTCGTTTCGGTGACGTGTGCGCGATCGGCGACTTCGCCGATGTCGCGAGACAAAAGGGTGCGCGCCAACGTCGTTTTGCCGATGTTGGTGTGACTCACTAAACTCAAATGAATGCGAAGGGGATCGGTTGCCATAGGGTGTTACTTCTCAATTGTTTTTTCGTTATCGGTATTTTCAGTGTCGGCAGTCGTTGTCTCCGAGACAACCTCTGCGGGCGCTTCGGACGTACGGTCGGTGTCGGCGACGCTTTGCCCTGCGGCCCACGCACGCAACTCTTTGATGGCGGCAATACCGTTATCGAGCGTATCCGTCATCACAAAGACTTTCACATCGTGCTGTCGGATAAATTGCTGCCAATGACTCAAACGCTCTTTGATGCGATTGGGCGTATTGGCAAAGCGCTCAGAGAATTCCACCATATCCAACCAAACGGCAAAGGGAAGCGTCAGGCCATAGGCACTCTTGGCTTTTTCAATCGCGACACCATGCACGTCGTCTTCGGGCGTTTCCATGGCGTCCAACCACAAAAGCATCACGGTCTTGCGCTCGGCTGCCGGTGCCTCGGGCGTGCTCGATTCGAAGTTGTTAAAGTCAAAGGTCAAAACTTCGCTCTCGGAATCGGTGCCCCACAAGTTTCTCACAAGCTTGACGCGTTGCGCACGATCGGCACGATCCACGGTGCTCGTCACAATCCCAAGGCTTCCGAGTTTGGCGTCTTGGCGGCACTGAGAAAGAATGTCTTGGTAGTACGCGTCGTCCAAATCCAAAACGACTTTCTTGGCATAGCGACGCATGCGCCAGGTATTAAAGACGATGAAAATCAGACGCGGCACGATGACCACAATCGCCATGATGATCATCATGCGAATGAGCCAAGGCGCTGCCGAGACGGACTCGGCCAAATAGGGCAGACGGTCGGCCCGCCACTGCGTTAGGGTTTCCAAGTCTGGAATCGGCGTCAAACCGAAACTTTGCGGAATCAGCCCGTAAGTCGAATCGATAAAGGCTTTCACCGTTTCGGGTTTCTCAGACAACCATGTGCTCTCCCACCCTGCCCAGTAAGCGGTGCCGAAACCTCGCACCAACAAACTCACAATGAGGCCCAGCGCAAAGAAGACGGCTGCCCAATGCAAAGTTCTTGCCACATGCATGCGAATCAAGGGTGCGACGACTTGCGTCCAGTTGGCATAAAAGGTGGCTTTGTAGCCTTTCTTTAAGGTAGTGAAAGCGCTTTTTTCAACAAAAGAAACCAAGCACTTGCGAATGGGTAAAGAAAAGCGACTCTCGGCGTCTCCAAAGAGTCCCAGGATACAAAGAATCAAAACGAGATAAACGCCCAAGTTCCAGAGGATGATGCTCCAAAACGGTGGGGAGAGGAGGTTGACCAAATGCTCGGGACTCGCGACGCGATCGGTTAATGCCCCCAATACAAAGGCCAACAAAATGAGAACGGGCACAAAGATCAAGGGCAGTTTTGCCTTGGTGCCGACATTGGTGTTGACGCCGCGATCCGACAAGGTCGACAAAACGTTTCTGGCGCGCTCGGACAAAATGCGAGCGCTGGTGGCGGATTCGCCCAAAGCATGCGCCGTGCGCATGCTTGCCGTTTGACTGTCGGCACGCGTCCAATTGAAAGACGCGTCTTGCGACTCTTCCGCAGCCTTCGCCAGCAAAATGAGTTTGGCCTGCTGCAGTGTGACGGTAACGGTATTTTTGGATTTCTTGCCCATAGCAATCGAGGATTTCCTTCAGTTATTGGGCATTGTAGGGCAATTTCTATCGACTCGAAAACAAAGTGCGCAACATCGGGCAAAAAGCCCGATGGAAATTGTGAATGACGGTAAATCTCAGCGTCCCGTTCTTGCCAAACGAATCGCTTCAGCCAACTGTTGTGTAGCGCCTGCGACGTCCTTTTGACCGCAGATGGCAGAAACCACGGCTAGACCGTCGGCACCGACTTGAATCAAATCTTGCGCCAGATTGGCTTTGACGCTCCCAATGGCAACCACAGGACAGGGCTTTTGAGAGGCAAGTTTGGCAAAGCCATTCAACCCCAGCTGAGGCGCCGCATCCGTTTTGGTGGCTGTCGCAAAAATGGGGCCGATGCCTAAGTGATCGACCAACGTCGTATCCACATTTGAGAGTTGCTCGCTATTAGAAACCGACAACCCCAAGACCTTGTTTGACCCGATGATGGCGCGTGCATCTACGGGCGCCAAATCCTTTTGCCCGACATGAAGTCCCGCGGCATCCACGGCCAAACAAACGTCAGCATGGTCGTTGATGATCAAGGGAACATTCATAGGATCTAAGACAGCTTTAATAGCCCGACCGCATTCCACAAGCTCGCGCTTTTTCCAAGCGGGCGCGCGAAGCTGCACGACGGTGGCACCGTTGGCTGCGGCAATGCGGCTCGTTTCTACCATACCGTCAAAGCCGCCGCACAGATCGGGATCAAGCACCAAGTAAAGCGAAAGGTCAATCGTCGGGCGCATTTTCAGTTTCTCTTAGTAGAAGTCTTTGGCTTGAATCAGATGCAGTGCGTCGACGTAAGCCACCTTGAAGCTACCCGGGCCGCTTGCAATACCTGCGGCGTGTTGGCTGGCAAGTTTCGCAAAAGCACAGGCAGAGATGACGGCTTCCAAAGGGTGTTCCGTTTGTGCTAAAAAGGCTGCCACCATCGCTGACAACGAACACCCGGTACCCACTACCATGGTCGACTTCACAGAGCCGCCAGTGGTCGAAAGAATGCGCTTACCGTCGGTGACATAGTCGGTGCGCCCCGTCACGCAAACGAGCGTTTCATATTCAAGGGCAAGTTTGACGGCAGCAGTTAAGGCCGCATCGCTCGAATCGGTACTGTCGACACCTTTGCCACCTTTGCCGACACCTGCCAAAGCGCGGATTTCAGAGGCGTTGCCGCGAATGCATGTGGGCTTCATCACCAAAAGACCGTGAATCATCTGATCGCGCCACGGAATGACGCCTGCAGCCACGGGATCCAACACCCAAGGCACATGATGGTGGTTGGCGGCGTCGGCAGCCAAATGCATGGCTTCCAACGTTTCGGGGTGCGGCGTTCCCAAGTTGATCAAAAGCGAAGATGCAATGGCGGCAAAGTGCCCCGCTTCTTCTTTGGCAACGACCATGGCGGGAGACGCACCCATCGCCAACAAAACATTGGCGGTGATTTCTTGCACGACGTCGTTGGTCATGCAATGCACCAAGGGTGCAACTTGCTTGACGTGAAAAAGGTGCGTTGCGATGGTTTCGGGACCGATGGTCTCGATAATGGGAAGTTTGATTTCGTTCATGATCTGAAAAGTCTGATTTCGAAGAAGCCGGCCTTACTTTTTGGCCAAAACTTCGGTGATGTAGTGAAATTCTTCTTCTGTGACGGGCGTAATCGATAAGCGATTGCCGCGAGCACACACGCGCATACCTTGGGTGTGCGGATTGTCTTTGAGTTCGTTTAAGCCAATGAGACGCGTGGGGTAGAGGCACTCAACGTCGATTGCCAACCATCTCGGTCTGGCAGGATTGCTTTTTTCGTCGAAATATTCGCTTGCAGGCTCAAACTGCAGCATATCGGGGTAGGGAGTGCTTGCAATGGTGGCAACGCCCACAATGCCCGGTTCCTTGCAGTTGGAGTGATAGAAAAGCACGCCGTCGCCCACGGTCATTTCGTCGCGAATAAAGTTGCGGGCCTGATAGTTGCGAATGCCGAACCAGTCCACCGTCTTGTTCGGTTTGTTGTAGACGTCGTCGAAACTGCATTCGGACGGTTCGGACTTCATCAGCCAGTACTTTGTCATAAAGAAAACTCAAAAGCCAAAAATGCAAAAACCCCGTGATGTTTCGGGCTACGTTGCCTGAACCGAGAGTCCAGGGTGGTCGCGACCGGAGCGGAAATCGGATCGGGCAAACGCGTGCCCGATGCACTATCGGCTCTCTGGAATAACGACCTTGCACTTAGTGCATAGGTTAGGAACATTGGAGCCTTGAAATGAAACATCTACAGGGTGGTTTAATTATAAGAAAAGGGGTCGTGCATGGTGCACGACCCCTTAAAGATTTTTCGTGAATATTTGTACGGAGACTGTAACGTTTTACTCGAGCACGGGATCGAGCGCTTCGTCGCACTTCATGCGCAAAGCCGCCACTCGGGAAATCGTCACTTCATCGACGGGCACTTCGCCCAAACGCCCTGTGACGGAGTCAAAGGCAATTTGCAGCGATGCCATCACGGCGATGCGTTCCGTCGTCAATGCACGGTTGGCACTGCGAATCTGAGACGCACGCGTGTTGATCAATTCGGCGGCGGATTTCAGCGGTTCGATGTCGGCTTCCGACACGTCAAACGGATATTCGCGATCCAAAATGTTAAGGGTAATGCGAGGCATGCGTTTGAACTCCTTGGTGTCTGATTAAGCCTTGCGACAAACAAAATTCACGTAAAAGACCCTTTGCCGATTAAGCTGCGGGCGTCTGGTCGGCATTGCCGCCCAAAGCCGTAATCAAGGCGTTGATACGGTTGCGAACGGCGTTGGATTCTTCTTCGAGAAGTTCAACGGCGGCAGTCTTGTCGGCAAGCTGGGTCTTCAAGAGCTCGTTTTCGCTCTTTAACTGGTTGTAGGCTTCAACGAGGCGAGCTACCGAGCTTTCCAATTTGTCGAGTTGATCGTTCATGGCTTTTGTTTCCTTTCCTAAAAAAGCGACTGTATGAATCAGGGTGAAATTTTTTGTGTAGCGAATTTTATGCCTTCTTGATGAGTCAATCAATGAAGGCATGAAACCCCGTAATCTTAATTCAGGCCGAGCACATCCGTCATGCCGTAAAGGCCTTTATTTTTTTTCAAAATGAAACGTGCGGCGGTCAGCGACCCTTGTGCGTAGCCCGCACGCGATCCCGACTTGTGACTGATTTCGATTCGCTCGCCCGTGCCCGCAAAAATAACGGTGTGATCCCCCACAACATCGCCGCCGCGAAGCGTAGCAAAACCGATCGAGCCTTTGACGCGCTCGCCCGTATATCCTTCGCGAGACAAGACGGCGACGTCTTCAAATTTGACCCCGCGGGCAGCGGCAACGCGTTTACCCATTTCAAGAGCGGTTCCGGACGGTGCATCGACTTTGTGCTTGTGGTGCATTTCCACGATTTCGCAATCGTAGTCGGCTAAGAGCTCAGCAGCCTTGGCAATCAAACTCATGGCGGCGTTCACGCCCACGCTCATGTTGGGAGCAAAGACAACGGGAACTTTCTCAGAAGTGGCTTCAATGGCGGTTTTGCCTTCGGCATCAAACCCCGTCGTGCCGATCACCAAACCCACATTGTGCTCTGCACAAAAAGGCATGTAGGCAAGCGTTGCGGCAGGGCGCGTGAAGTCGATCAAAACGTCGGCTTTGGCCAATTCGTTGATGTCGCTTGTGATCGTCACGCCCGAGGTTTTGCCTAAAAACGCAAAAGCGTCTTGGCCGATCTCGGCAGCGCCTTCACGCGTCAAAGCGCAAACCAACTCAAAATCGTCGGCGTTGGCGACGGCTTCGAGCAACATGTGTCCCATGCGGCCGGTGGCGCCGCTGATGGCTACTTTAATCATTTGTCGTTCTCAAATTCTTTAACGGTTGAAATTGATCAGTCGCGATTGCGCTCAGGCATACGTTCGGGAACGAAATCGGTGTCGTGCCCCAAAATCATTTCGTCGGCTTGTTGTTCCGACGGCAGGGGGGTGGATTCGATTTTGGTCAAACGATCCTGATCGTCGAAGTAAAGCGTGACTTTACGCATTTCTTCGTTGCCGTAACGGGGATTGACGTAGTAGACATAGTCCCAGCGTTGACGATGCAGAGCACTTTGAATCAAAGGTTCGCCCATCACGAACATCACTTGCTGACGGGCCATGCCGACTTCCAACTGGCCGATCATTTCTTTGGTAACGAGGTTACCCTGATGAACGTCGGGACGATAAGCGTAACTGTTGAAGTTGCACCCCGTGAGTGCAATAGCCCCGCAAACAAGCGCGGAGCCGAGGATCATCGAGCGAAAATGCATGGTTTTCTATTAGTTCAAAGGTAGAGTTTCGCAAAAGGTCACAAGTTTTTGCTTACGCAAAAACGCAGTTGACGTTATGATAACGGGTATTGACAAGTTGTGCGGGCGGTTTTGTGCCGCTAAAGGAAAAGTTTTCATGACGATAAATAAATTTTCGGTGCCTCATGAGCCCGAGCAGGAGTTAAAAAGCGTCGGCCTTAAGGCCACGGCACCGCGTATGCGCATTCTGGAAATCTTCCAAAAGGCGCAGGAGTCGGGCACGGAACGACATCTCAGTGCCGAAGATGTTTACAAGCTTCTGGTCGCGGAAAACCTCGATGTGGGCTTGGCAACCGTTTATCGCGTTCTGACGCAGTTTGAAACTGCCGGGCTCATTGTGCGTCATTATTTCGGCAACGACCGTGCCACCTACGAAATGGATGACGGCGGACACCACGATCACATCGTCTGCACGCGTTGCGGTCGTGTGGAAGAGTTTGTCGACAAGGAAATCGAGCGCCGTCAAAAGCAAGTGGCGCAGCGTCTGGGCTTTGAACTCGAAGACCATGCGTTGTCGCTTTACGGGATTTGTGCGGACTGCCAGAAGAAGCTTTTGGAAAAGAAGGGCTAGAGAATAAACCTTATCGATCATCTTGATTTGACCAAGACGTCAATCGCAAGATTTGGTATGTGCAAAAATTGCACATACTGATCGCCGGATGTAGATGAATGTCACCGATAAGGTTTAGCAACAAAGAGCAAGGATCCAAAATGAAACCTTCCCTCGTTTG
The DNA here is from genome assembly GCA_937995395.1 of uncultured Sutterella sp. GTDB lineage: Bacteria > Pseudomonadota > Gammaproteobacteria > Burkholderiales > Burkholderiaceae_F > Duodenibacillus. The sequence goes on from CALKKK010000201.1 coordinate 7,437, forward strand.
TGCGGGGGAAGGTTTTTTCATAGTCAATGTTTGGAATGTGTTTGTTTATTCGGCCGTCAAGAGAGGACTCACCCCCACGGAGTGGAAACCTGCATCAACGTAAGCCACGTTGCCCGTGATGCCGCTGGCGAGGTCGGAAAGCAAGAACGCAGCGGTGTTACCCACTTCTTCGATGGTGACGGTGCGGCGCAACGGTGCCGACTGTTCCATGTAAGAAAGAATCTTCGAGAAGCCCTGAATACCGGAAGCAGCCAACGTGCGGATGGGACCAGAGCTAATCGCATTAGCGCGAATGCCTTGGGGACCGACGCTGCCTGCGATGTAGCGCGTGGCCGATTCCAGTGCGGCCTTGCAAAGGCCCATGGTGTTGTAGTTGGGAACAGTGCGTTCGCTACCAATGTAGGTCAAAGCTAACATCGAAGCTGAGCGTCCCTGCATCATGGGCAATGCGGCCTTTGCCAGTGCAGGGTAGGAGTAGGCGGAAATATCCATGGCGGTCTTAAACGCGTCGCGCGTAATGCCTTCCAAGAAGTCGCCTGCGATGCATTCGCGGGGAGCAAAGCCGATGGAGTGCACCAAGCCGTCAAGACCGTCCCACTGCTGAGCCAAATCTTCAAAGCACTTGGCGATTTGTTCATCACTTGAGACATCCATCTGAAGGCAGATGTCGCTACCGAAATCCTTGGCAAATTCCTTGATACGTTCATGGAAGCGTTCGCCCACATACGTAAAGGCGAGTTCGGCACCTTCACGATGGCAAGCCTTGGCAACACCGTAGGCGATGGAGCGATTGGAAATCACGCCCGTGATCAGAATCTTTTTGCCTTGAAGAAAACCCATGATGAATTCCTTTTGTTAAGTTGTTATCGCACACGAAGGACTTGTCCGATAGACAAGCGCGTGTTGCTCAGATTATTCAATCGACGAATTTTTGTGATGCTCGTCCCGTAGCGGCGCGCAATGGAAGAAAGTGTATCGCCTTTTCGCACGCGGTACATGTTTTTGCCTACAGTAGCGGTGCGTGCAGTAGCCGCCTTGGGCGGAATGACCAAAACCAAACGCTGCCCGATTCTCAACCTTGAGGTACGCAGTTTGTTCGTCTGGCGGATGGACTGTTGCGTGATGCCGTACTTGGCGGCAATGGCGTAAATCGTATCGCCCTTGCGCACACGGTAAACGACACGGCGCACTTCGGGGGCGGAGAGCTTGATGCTGGCGTTTAACTCTTCTTCTGCAATGGCAGGAGCCATACGACCGTTGGCATCCACGAGCAATGCGGATCCTGCCAACACCTTGCGCCCTTTCGGGATGTGGTTGATACGGCGCAACTCTTCTTCGCTCATCCCTGCTTTGGTGGCAACGTCGGCAAGCGTTTCCTTTTCTTGGACGTGATAAAGCATCCAGCTTGATAACGGTTTTCCGGTCGAGACCCAACTTGCCAAGTTATCCAAGAAGATTTCGGCGTTTTCGCTCGGCAACAGAATGACAGAATTGTGGCTAGCGACAATCACGGGCAAATTAAAGCCCGGGTTTAATTGTCTAAACTCGTCGACATCCATTTCCGCCAAAGCCGCAGCCGTACTCATGTCGATATCGCGGCTCTTGGTGATACGCACGAAGTAGGGCGTGTTTTCGATTTCGGGCAGGTTAATGCCGTAGGCTTCGGGGTTGGAGACAATACGCTTGATGGCTTCAAGTCTCGGAACATAGAAAGCCGTTTCTCTAGGCATTCTCAAGTGCGAGTAATCGCTCTTCTGTCCTCGCGCCTTTGCTCTGCGAATGGCACGGCCGACACTGCCCTCACCCCAGTTGTAGGCAGCCAAAGCTAATTGCCAGTCGCCGAACTGAGCGTGCAACTTTTCCAAGTAGTCCAATGCGGCACGTGTGCTTTCGAGAACGTCACGGCGCTCATCTTTCCAGAGGTTTTGCTGCAACGAAAAGATGTTGCCGGTGGCGGGCATGAATTGCCACAAGCCTGCAGCCTTTGCGTGCGACAGCGCTTCGGGTTGGAAGGCGCTCTCGACAAAGGGTAACAAGGCTAGTTCCGTGGGCAATCCTCTAACTTCCACTTCTTCGATGATGTGGTAGAGGTACTTGCCTGCACGGTTAAAGACGTTCTCGATGTGCTTGGGGTTTCTGGAGTAGGAACGCAGGGATTGATCAACGCGAGTGCCGTTGAGCGTAGGCATGGCAAACCCTCGCCGAATGCGATCCCAGATATCTACGGGCGGCGAAACTTCAGCTTCGGTGGCCGGTAGATCGTCTTCTGCGGGCAGTTCAATGGCGCTACCGATGTGCTCGGACTGCGCCTGTGCCACATGGCAGAAGGCAAAGCAAATTGGGGCGATCAGAGCGATCAGAGCCTGACGAAAGGGCATGATGCGCGTTGGGGTTCCTTGTAAAAGTGATGGCAGGGATTGTACCTTGAAATGGTATCGAAAAAACGCTCTGAAACAGCTGAGGTAGGGTGAGACAATAAAATTCCTTGCGGTGATGAATGTAGAAATCTTACTCAGAGTAATGATGTTTTTC
>CALKKK010000202.1 GCA_937995395.1 uncultured Sutterella sp.
GTAAGAATTAGGCAGCAGCCTTTTCTTGGGCATCGCGATAAGCAGCCACAGTGCGAACGAAGCGCGCCGGCACTTCGTTGATGGTGCGAACGAACTTGGCGATCGGTTCGTTCATGGTAGCCATCAACTTGGCAAGGAGTTCGTCGCGGCTCGGCATCGAGGCGAGCTGTTCAACGGCAGCCACGTCCATGACGTAGTTGGCCATTGCACCGCCCTTGATCACGAGCTTGTCGTTACCCTTGGCAAAGTTGTGGAGAACCTTGGCTGCGGCCACCGGGTCGGCAGACAAACCGTAGATCAGCGGACCGACAAACTTGTCGGCCAAGCCTTCAAACGGAGTGCCGGCAACAGCACGGCGAACGAGCGTGTTCTTCACCACACGCAACTGCACACCCTGCTTACGTGCATCAGCACGCAGCTTGGTGATTGCTTCAACGGTCAGCCCACGGTATTCGGCGATCACGATGACAGAGCTGTTGGAAACCAACTGGCTCATTTCTTCGATGACAGCCGCTTTATCTTGACGATTAAGACCCATGGTCTGGCTCCACTCAGAGGTGTAATTCGATTTTTGTTCGTTTTACACCGGTTCTTTAATAACCGGTTGAACCCTTCTGAGAGTCGTACGTGCGGTGTACTTATTCATTACACAACATACATCTCTCTTTGAGGTTTAAACCGTCTGCGCTGGATATCTCGGCAACTCCGAGACGATTAAAGAAGTTTTTCAAACACCGCGCGATTTCATCGTCGCAGTCGTTTCCGCACTTCCACCAGCGGTCTTTGACAGCGGCTCGCCCTACGCAAGGAACGAACCACCCAAAGCCCTCGAGGCCTCGCGACCTCTAGTGGACGACAAACCGAAATCTGTCGTCCGATGTCTTTACGACAATGTTTCTTCGATTAGATCGAGGAAACGTCCACGCGAGCACCGATGCCCATGGTAGAGCTAACGGAAACCTTGCGGACATAGATACCCTTCTGGCTGGCGGGCTTGAGCTTGATGAGCTGATCCACCAATGCCTTGACGTTGGTCTGCAAACGTTCGGTTTCGAAGGAGGCACGACCCACGGGAGCGTGGATGATACCGGCCTTGTCGACACGGAACTGAACCTGACCGGCCTTGGCGTTCTTCACAGCCTGAGCAACGTTCGGGGTGACGGTACCAACCTTGGGGTTGGGCATCAAGCCGCGCGGACCGAGGATCTGACCGAGCTGACCGACCACACGCATAGCGTCCGGAGAAGCGATCACAACGTCAAAATCCATCTTGCCGGCCTTGACTTCGGCAGCCAAATCGTCGAAACCGACGATATCGGCACCGGCAGCCTTAGCGGCTTCGGCATTGGCACCCTGCGTGAACACAGCCACGCGAACGGTCTTGCCAGTGCCTTCGGGCATCACGACAGCGCCGCGAATAGCCTGATCCGACTTACGCGGATCGATACCGAGCTGGATAGCCACGTCGATGGATTCGTCGAACTTGGCGTTTGCACAATCCTTGACAGCGTCAAGGGCGTCCTTCAAAGCATGGAGCTTGGAAAGATCATACTTGGCCGAAAGGGCCTTCATACGCTTAGAAAGCTTTGCCATGATTACAGACCCTCCACCGTAATGCCCATGGAACGAGCGGAGCCGGCGATCGTACGCACGGCGGCGTCCATATCGGCAGCCGTCAAATCGGGTTCCTTCATCTTGGCGATTTCTTCGGCCTGAGCACGGGTGATCTTACCGACCTTGTCCGTGTGCGGGCGAGCAGAACCCTTGGTGATCTTGGCAGCCTTCTTGATCAAGATGGTTGCCGGGGGCGTCTTCATCACAAAAGAGAAAGACTTATCGGCGTAAGCGGTGATCACGCACGGAATCGGCAGACCGGGTTCCATACCCTGGGTCTTGGCATTGAATGCCTTGCAGAATTCCATAATGTTCAAACCGCGCTGACCGAGAGCCGGGCCGATGGGCGGCGAGGGATTGGCCTTACCTGCAGGAACCTGCAATTTGATAAAGCCGACAATTTTCTTTGCCATTTTATAAGTTACTCCCTGGGTTCAAACGCCCGATTCACCATGAATGGGCTCCCCAGTTAAATTCAAAGACCGCGATTATGCCCGAAATTTTCACAAAATGCAAATTTCGGGCATCCATAT
>CALKKK010000203.1 GCA_937995395.1 uncultured Sutterella sp.
CATCAAAAGTGTCTTTTTCATTATTTTTTCTCCTAGCAAATTCGTGTTCGTTCAGTTGTCGACCGATTTTTTGACGCGTCGACGCATTCTCAAAACAAGGAGAACGCCGCCGGCGATCAAAACTGCCCAGGGCGCCACCCAAAGAAGCGCCGTCTTGGCATTGAAGTCGGGCTCATAGCGAATCATTTCGCCGTAGCGAGCCACCATAAAATCAAAAATCTCTTCCCTGGTTTTGCCTTCACGCAACATCTCGTAAATGCGCGCTTTCAATTCACCGGCAATCGCGCTTTCGGAATCAAAAAGCGTGTAGTTGGCAGAGGCCGGATCGCGCAACAGTTTGGAAATCGAAATGGCTTCGTCATAAAGTGCCTTGCCGCTTAAGCCGACCGGTTTGGTTGCGCTTTGCTCGGTCTGCGGATTTTGTGCGGCAGGTGCACTTTGCGCCAATGAGACTTGCGAAGTCAAACTCGTCGTCAATGCAAAGGACACAACCCAAAGCCAGTTCTTAAAGCTCGAACGCATTGTCATCAAACCGACTCCTCTCTCATTTCAAAACTCTTGCGACGGCGCAACAAAACCAGAACTCCCGAAAGCATCATCAAGGCAGCCCCCAACCAAAGCCAGCTGACCAAAGGCTTGATACTTAATCTGACGAGCCACTCGGTTTGCGAAAGCTGATTGCCCATCGAAACGTAATAGTCTCGCCACAGTCCGTGGCGAATGCCTGCCGCCGACATCTGCATACCGGTACTGATAAAGGTCTGGCGCATGGGAAAAAGTACCGTTTCCATCGTCTCGTCCTTGGCATCCAATACTTCGATACGTGCTGCGTCGCCGAAATAAGCATGCGTATTGACCTTATAGGTGTCGGTATGAACAAAGACAATGTCTGCCATCGGGCGCCCCGTCCCCGGCGCCATGCGCACCAAGGCTTCTTCTTCGTATTGGGTCGAGCCCGTGACTCCCACCATGCACACGGCAACGGCCGCATGCGCCACCAAGGCGGCAGCCGTCATTCTCGCTTTGCCGGCAAAAAGGTTGGCAACCAGCGTAAAAAAAATCCAAAAAGCGCCTGCAAAGCCCGCCAACGTCATCCAGGTGTCGCGCGGCTCAGTCAAATACACGGCCACTACAGCTGCGCCCACCGTCAAACTCGCGCACAGCACTGCCGGCCACAACTCTTTCAGACGCATCAGCTGCACGACGCCGATCATGACTGCAGCAATAATTGTCATCGGAGCAAAGAAACTATTGAAGTACGGTGCCCCCACCGTCAGACTGCCCAAGCCGAGCATATCGTGGAAAAGCGGATAGACGGTGCCGATCAAAACGGCCACGGTGGCAACCACGAGTAGATAGACGCCTGCCGTCATCAAAATATCGGCATTGGTCAATTCGGCTTCGCTCCTTTGACAGACTCGATCGATACGCAGACAGTACAAAACGACGGCCGGCACCAAGACCAACAGAGACACGACCATGATCGCCACGCCACGATTGGGGTCCGAAGCAAAGGCGTGCACCGATGCCATCACGCCCGAGCGTACGATAAAGGTGCCGAGCAGACAGAAGGCAAAACACACCAACATCAACGCGACGCACAGGCGCTTCATTTCGCCTTTGTAGCGCGCCATCAAAAGCGCGTGCAACAAAGCCGACGTCCCCAGCCACGGGATAAAGGAGGCGTTTTCCACCGGATCCCAGAACCACCAGCCGCCCCAACCGAGTTCGGTATAGGCCCACCAAGAACCCAAGGCGTTGCCCGCCGTTAAAAAGACCCAAGTGACGATGACCGAGACTGTACAAAAGCGCAGCGCCGTCTTGGACCACTCGCCCTTCCAAAGCAGTGCGACGGCTGCAGCAAAGCAAAGTGCCAAACCTGCGTAGCCCATGAAGAGCACGGGCGGGTGCAAAATCATGCCGATATCTTGCAAAATCGGATTTAAATCGCGACCCTCGGGGGGCACCATCGGCAAGTTTCGGATAAAGGGGTTTGATGTTGCCAACAAAAAGGCGCTGAACAAGCCTACAATAAAGAGCATCACGCACTGAATTTTGGCCATCAGTTCGTCGTCGTGCGTGCGAAGCGTATTGGCAAGACCTGCTCCCAACGCCCACAGGGCAATCAAGACAACCCACAACAACATGGAGCCTTCGTGGCTGCCCCAGAGTGCGGCAAACTTATAAATCGTCTCCAACTGCGTGTTGGAGTGATCGGCCACATAGCGAACCGAAAAATCGTCTGTCAGAAACGCATAAATGAGGATGGCTGCGCTTAGCGTCAAAGCTACGGCAACCACAGGCGTAACGAATCGCCAAAGCCCTGAACAGGCGCTTTCGCCCTTGATGATTCCCCAATAGACGGCGGCGGCGCCAAAAAGAGCGGCGATTGCGGATAACGCCAAAAGAAAATGTCCGAGTTCGGGAATCAAGATGCTTTTCCTTTTTTAATGGGCGCAAAAATGCGCCACAAAAGTCCGTAGGTTACTTTATACATTTTTTCTTGCTTGTCGCTGAAGATATCAAAGTTTTCTTCGCACAAATACCGTACAACAAATCGCAAACAGCACGACAATCCAAGCAACAAGCACCCCCGTCAAGACGCCGACCGAAGGAATCTTGAAGGTCACAACGCCGATCACTGACTGATTGAGCAGTCGGAACACGCTCGCCGGGTTGGCAAGCATCAGAGCCGTGAGAGTCTGGCGACTGAAGAAATCGGCACCGGCTACCGAAATCACCAACAAGGCCAAGTCGTAAAGAAGGACCGAAACAAACCACACGACCAAAAGCAGTGCCAATGCTTGCGCCTTGTGGCGAACCGACAAGCTCACCCAGTAGGCCACCAACATGAAAATCACGCCCAAGCCCCAACCGCTGACGATCAACACTGCCAAAGCTTTCAAGAGATCGGCCATCGAGTACGGCACGACCAACGCCACCTGAATAACGGGCAAAGCCAAAAAGCCCAAAACCAAAACGGCAAAAAGTGCCGCTCCCTGACCGAGAGCTTTGCCCAAAAGCCATTGGGTGCGGGAAATGGGATAAGTGAGCATCAACAAAAGCGTCCCCGATTCGTCTTCGCCCACAAAAGCGTCGTAACACAGCAAAAGTGCCAAGAGCGGCAACAAAAAGACAGTGAGACTCAAAAGAGAACTCATTACCGTTGCCAAAGGCTGGTACTGCAAAGAACCCCCGATGGCTGCCGTTCCGAAAAAGACCGCCACCGACAGGATGGCAAACAGAAGCGAGCCGAAGACCAGCCAACGGCTTGCCAAGCAATCGCGAAATTCTTTTTTCGCCACAATCAAAATGCTCGACATTTTTTACTTCCCCTTAACCGTTTGGTCTTCAAGCACAAAGTGCCTGAAAATTTCACCGAGATCGGCTTTTTTCACTTCAAAATCAAAGCAGCGATACGTCTGCGTCAGGATTTCCAACACTTCGCTCAAACGGTGTTCGGGCACGCGCAACCCGTCGCCGACAACGCTGCCGGCAAAGCGATCGTCTTTCAAAGCTTCGGCATTTCCCACACGCAAAACGTTGACCGGCAAATCGGCTCGACGACTCAGTTCGTGTATCGCCCCGAAAGCGCGCATCTTACCGTGGGCCATCAAAAGCGCCGTATCGAGATAGGATTCAACCAGCGCCAACTCGTGCGTGCAAACGATAACCGAGCAGCCCGAATCGCGAAGCTTCGAAAGCTCGCGATACATCAAAAGAGAAGCCGCCGGATCAAGCCCCACGGTGGGCTCGTCCAAAATCAACAGTTTAGGGCGCGTCAACAAGGCTTGCGCCAAACCCAAACGCTGTCTTTGTCCTTTGGAGCATTGGCCGAGTTTTTGTTTGGCGACTTCACCCAATCCCAACTCGTCGGAAAGCTCCCGGATGCGAGCGGCATCCACGCGTTTTAACCCCGCAAAGTAATCGAGGTGGTCTTGCACCGTCATGTGGTTGTAAAAACTCACGTTCTCGGGCAAATAACCCACCTGCAAGGGTTGAGTACCGGGGTGGCCTCCCAACACCGTCACCGAGCCCGAAAAGGGCTTTAACAGCCCCAAAATGACTTTGAGCAACGTCGACTTACCGGCACCGTTGTGACCAATTAACCCCATGAGTTTGCCTTGGGGTAAAGAAAACGTCACGTCATCCAAATAGGCTCTGTCTGCACGCTTGAAAACGAGATGTTCGCAGACAACTGCAATTTCGGTCATGTCTCTTTCCTTGGGCTTACGGGTTGGTATGGGGAAAACCGGACGCAAAGCGTCCTTGCGCACCTGCAATTTCCGGACAGCGAATCAAGGGGTGGCTGTCGGTAATGCCTTTGCCGCGGTCAATTTCAAACTGCATGGCAAGCCAACGCAGCAACGCCACCACGGGACTGTCCATCAAAAAGCGGGCTTCCGGATAAATCCAGAAAATGCGATCGAGGCTGTCGTTGGGTTGATAGGGCTTTTCGGCCAATCCGTCGCCGTCAAAGTCCCAGCCCATAAAAGTACTCCAATAGTTGCCTTTGCCGGCAACACTCCACTCCAAAGCGGTCTTGCCGACATAGCGCACCTGAATGCGGTTGTTCACAAAAGCGTTTTGACTCATCTTCACACCCTCACCGCCCATGGCCACACCCACGCCGATTTGCGCATCGGCAAAGTAGTTTCCGGTCACGGTACTGGCACCGGGCCCGTAGATGAAAAGCGCCTTGCCTTCGGTATCCAAAACGGCCTTGCCCTTGGGGTTGTAGACGCCCTCGACGCGATTGCCGGTCACGCTGCATCGTTCGCAGACGTTGACCAAGATGCCGAATTCCACCGAATCGACGGCCGTATTGCGCTCAAGTTTCACTTGTCTCGAGCTCATCAAGGCGTAGCCACCCACGGCATCTGTCGTGAAGTTGTCGTACCCCGCGTCGTTTCTGGTATACATGTAATGAATACCGTACTGACCGCCCGAAAAAGCATTTTCACGCGAAACACTGCCGTCGACATTTTCAAAATAAAACCCGTCTCGCGTGTCTTTGACGATGTTGCCCGTCAATTTGGGATAGCGAACATAATTGAGATAAACGCCGTCGCCGCGATCCAAAAGTTTCTTTTTGGCAATCCCGGTGATTTTGCAGTCTTCGATCATCAAGCGATTCAGACGGTCGGCACGAATCCCGAAAGCGGGCCCCTCGATCACCATGTTTTTAATCACGACATCGTCGGCCCCGTCGGTGACGCGCACGCCGGCATTGCGATCGTAAAGACTCGTACCGAAGTTTTTCACCGTCAGGTTTTCAACACGTGCCTTGGGCCAGCGCACCATGATGCCCGAACCCTTGCCTTGGGCATCGATCACGGCTTCGTGCGTGCCCGTCAAAGTGATGGCAGCGCGAACGACGAGATTGGTTTTGTAAACGCCCGGTGTCAATTCAATCACGTCGCCCTCTTGGGCAGACTCCACAATCTTGGCAACGTCGTCGGCAGGCGTAACGCGAATGTGCGCAGCCTCGGCAATACCGAGCACTGCCGTCAAGAAACTCACCGCCAACAAACGATATCTCGTCTTCACGCCGATCACCGATTATTTGTCAAGCAATTCCAACGTCACGTCGGCATAGGAATAAATCTTGCCGCCGTGCTTTTCGACAAAGGCCAAAGCACTTCCTTTGCTTGCAAATGCCGCAGGTTCGTTGCCCATGACGCCGGCTTGATCATGTCCGTAAACATATGTCGCTTTCGTTGCATCAATAAGAGCCTTGTCTTCGGGCTTGGCCCAAGATGTCGCTCCCATATCGTGCACGAAAAATGCGAGCAAACGACGAGCGTTCTCCGGCTGCAATGCAAACGTAAAGGCATCGCGGCCCGAGCAAAATTTTACGGCCGCGTCTTCTGCCCCTTTGATGAAGAGTTCGGCTTTGGGACCTTCATAGTGAGCAATCACCATGCCGCACAGATTGCATCTGTCGTGCGCGTCAAATGCAACCGGCGTAAAGGTTTGCTTTTGGGAATCTTCCCCGCAACCGGTCAAGAGTACGCCGGCAGCGACCAACATGACGAAAACTTTTTTCATGGCAACAGTTTTAATTGCGTTGTTTACAACCGAGAATTTCTCGGGTCAAATCCTCGAAACGATACAGCGTTCCGCCGTATTGTTTTTGAAAAGATTCTGCCGTCTCACGATCGGCAAATGGCGCCAACGAGGGACCCATTACGGCCTTCATGGAGGAGCCGTAAACGTACCAAGCCTGCTTGGCATCGATAAAAAGCGCATCATCGGGCTTTTTCCAATCGTTGCCGTGGGCATTGTGTACATAAAGCGATTTAACTTTAGCCTGAGCTGCTGAATCCAACTTTAAATACTCGCAAGCCATGCCGCGGGCCGAACAGTATTTCAAAGCCGAGCCGTCTTCTTGAATCATCTCGCCCTTGGGACCGGGATAGCGGGTAATCCACATTCCGCAAGAGGCACATTGGTCTTTTTCCGTGAGTGCAACGGCTCCCGGTTGCGCGGCCGATGCGCTCTGAAGGCCGACACAGAGCGTCAAGACACCCAGCATTGTTAACATCAATTCTTTGACCATGGATTGAACTTCCACAAAGACGAATTCAAGATTTTGATATGGAAAAAGGCCCCGGCCGCACCACTACGAGTAGCGTGCGGACCGAAGCCCTTCACTGACTTATGTCAACTCACACAGCTTAGAGGCTATAGAGCTGGCCGGCGTACAGGATGAAGAGTCGCAAGCACATCATGCCGGCAACAGATGCAAGACCGGACAGATAAAGCGTCGCGGCACTTGCCTTCATGAAGTTAAACAGGATCGGCAAAATAAAGCCGACACCAACCACACCGACCCAGAACTCGGTTGCCCACGGGCCCGTACAGAAGGCCTGAGCAGCGACCTGAGCTGCAGCGTTGCCGCTGATCAAAGCAACAGCGATCATGAAGATGCACAATGCTTCGGCAGCCATAATCGGCCATTCGGCGCCGTGCAACAACTTCAAGTCTGCGCTATGGGCGTCGTCACCGAACACACCGACAGCAATCATCTTGGCTGCGGCGGCACCGGCAGAAAGACCGGAGGCGACGAACAAAGCCGGCAACACAGCCTGGTTGATCAACGGGAAGCGGATCAGAGCAGAGATGAGGAAGCCCGTGTATGCGCAGATCGTCAGTGCGAGCACCAACACGATCCACTGCAGACCGCAACGATGGCTGTCAAACCAGCCGATCAAGCCGTCGAGGAACCCCAAGAAACTGTTCTTCACTTCCTGACGAAGTGCAACCAGCGTGAGGATGCAGACCAAGGGGATGTAAAAGAGCAGAGCAATCACGCCCAAGCTCATCACCGAGGTCAGGTTGTAATAAACCAAAATGCGCCAGAAAACCAGCGGATTGGTCAAGTCCAAGACCAAGCAAACCATACCGAGGATGATGGTCACAGCGCCAATAAGCGTTGCAGCCTTCAAAACCGGCGTGTTCTGCGCAGTCTGCTTACGATACAGGTTCAGAATAATGGCAACTGCCACTGCACCGCCCGAAATACCTGCCAAAAACAGATAGAGGGCGATGGGCCACGGCCAGCTGATACCCTGTGTCAAGCCAAGTGTAAAGTTCATGTCCATCTTTACACTCCTTTCTTAACAATGGGAATGTAGCGCAGGCTGGGTTCAGTGCCGAGTTCCGGGCGAATGCGCACGGAATCCTTCACGGCCAACAGTCTGCTTACATAGGACTTCGGATCCTTGATGTCACCGAAGATCAAGGCGTCATACTTGCAGCTTTCCACGCATGCAGGTTCTTCGTTCTTTTCCAAACGAGAGTGCAGGCAGAAGTCGCAGTTGTCGGCAACCTTGGTTTCCTCATTGATATAACGTACGTTGTAGGGGCAAGCCACGATACAGTACTTGCAACCGACGCACTTGCTGGGATCCATCGTCACGATGCCGGTCTTGGCATCGCGATAGGCAGCACCCGTCGGGCAAACCGTAACGCAAGGCGCGTCCTTGCACTGCTGGCAAGAAACACGAACGTAGCGACGTTCGGCGGCATAACCGCGTTCGCCTTCGACCTTACCACCCTGCAATTCGAGCAACAAACGAGAGCGGCCCTTGGGCAACTTGTTCGTTTCATTGCAGGCATCTCGGCAGTCGCGACAACCGACACACTTGTTCTGGTCAAAGACCATCGCATAGTGCGGCTGATCGCTACCGGCCTGCTTTCCACCCGTACCGCAACCCGCTAACGGGAGCACGAGCAAAGAGCTTGCAGCACCGGCACCAGCGAGAAATTTTCTCCTGTCGATCTTTTCGCTCACAATATTCTCCACAGACAGATTTTGTCCGATCACGGTCAAAATCCACCAATTAGTCCTTCATCCGAGCCTTTTGCTCGGCATTGGCAATCGCGTTTTCTAGGGCTCTTCTTTGCCCGGGAGCCGCTCCTGAATCCAGAAGCATTTTCCATTGACCGATCGCTTCTTGGTAACGTTCCTGCATGAAAGCATCCTGTCCCAAAAGCATTCTGGTTTGAACATCCAAAGGATTCTTCGCCAGAATCCTATCGATCAACTGTCGAGTTTCTTGGCTGATCTTTCTGCCGTCTCTGTAGTAAAGGGCATATGCCTTTTTACCCATGAGGTCGATTGTGTCGCCGCCCAACGTCAGACAAACGTCATACGTTTCGGCAGCTTCTTTATATCGACCGGCCTCAAGATAGGCCTGAGCCAGTTCCTGTTGTGCCGTCAGGCTCTTTGGCATGTTTTTCACTTGCCTTTGAGCTTGCGTGATCTTGGCGGTGAGCAAATAGTCGGTTTCTTCATCGACTTTTTGCACGTCGTAATCGGACCATCGCCCGAGCGTTGCATACAAGCAAACACTGACGACAAGAACGAGCCCGGTGAAACTCGCGATGAACAGTGTGTTCTTTGTCGTGCGGCCACAGACGGTGCGATAACAAATCGCACCGACTGCGACAATGACAACAACCACAGCTATAAGCGCTGTTAAACCGTTCATCTAACTCCCTGCTTTTTAAAGAGCTTGGACAAACCTCAGATTAGTGAGGGCTGACCATTCCTTTCAGATTAGCATTGCCAAAGTTCGAATGAGCTTTGACTTTCTCAACCTTGACCAATTGCAACTCGAAGATCAGGGGAGATTCCGGAGGAATCTGACCTGCACCGTCCGCACCGTATGCCAGGTTCGCGGGAATCGTAAAACGATAGCGCGCACCGGGTTCCATCATGCGAATGCCTTCTTCAAGTCCGGGAATCACACTCATCAAAACAAAGCGTGCGGGTTCTTTGGTTTCATAGGTACTTTCGAAAACCGTACCGTCCATCAAAGTACCGACATAATCCACCGTGACAACATCTTCGGTCTTGGGCTTTTCACCCTTACCGGCCTTGAGCACTTCGTACTGCAAGCCGGACTCAGTGGTCTTCACGCCCTTTTTCTTGGCGTTCTTGGCCAAAAAGTCTTTGGCTTTTGCAGAATTTTCCTCTGCCAACTTCTTCTGGGCTGCCTCATAAAGCTTGTTGAGCTTTTCGGCACGACTGTTGAGGTACTTGACCACATCGTCCTTGGTCAACTGGCTCTTGCCGGCCAAAGCTTCTTCGAAGCCCTTGGCAACAAGTGCGGCGTCAACCTTGGCACCCATTTTGGTCTGAGAGGCGATTTGCTCGGCCACGTAGTTACCGACAGAAGCCCCCATGCTGTAAGCTTCCTTGTCCTGCTGCGTTTCGAGGCCTGCGGCAAAGGCCATAGAGCTCGCACACAAAGCAGCGCAGGAGCACAACACGATTTTTTTCAGGGTAAACATAAAACTTCTACTCAATATGTTCTTGTCACGTCTTCGACGAAATCCAATGTAATCTTTAAGGCAGTTCGTACTGGCGACCGCTCATTTTCCATCCGTAAATGCCTTCGGGCATCTGCATGACGTTGGTGTAACCGAGTTTCATCGTCTCATAAGCGGCGATTTCACTCGAAGTACACAAGCGGTTAGCGCAGTAAAACACGAGCTTGGCGTTTTTATCAGCCGGAAGAAGTTTCTTCCAGTCGCCAACATTGAAGAAGATCGAACCGGGAATATATCCTTGGGCCCAAAGTTCCATCGTGTTGACATCGTAAAACGTCACGTCGGGCTGAGTCAGCAGTTCATCGGCTTCAAACATCGAGATCTGATGCACGACCACTGCATGCTCGGGTGCTTCTTCCATCGGAGCGTCGCCGCCGGCATAAGCCGTCAGGGCTGCGCCCATCAAAGCACTGATTGCCAAACCTTTCAGATACGTTTTCATGATTCCTTCTTGATCTTCACCGGATCCGGCCGGTTAAAACCGGATCCGATATTTTCGGTCGAAAGTTACCGATTACTTCTTGGCTTCGGTCTTGACGGCGGGATAGTTGCCTTCGTCAAGAAGCTTCTGAGCCTGAACCAGGTAGGCCTGAGCCGTTTCAACACGAGTCTTCAGGTAGGCCGGAGCGTGAACACCCCAAGAACCGTCCTTTTCGATCTGCGTCGTGATTTCCTTGGCCTTATCGAAGTACATCAGGATCTGTGCCTTAGCTTCAGCAGGAACCTTCGTGATTTCGAGGAGCTTGACCAAACGATCTTCAGCAGCAATTGCAGCCTTGTAACCGTCCTTAACCGGGTTCTGCCACTTCATGACTTCGCCGTAGATCTGCTTCTGGTCGGTGTACTGCAAACCCTTTTCGAGTTCGGACAAGAATGCGCTATGGCAGCCCTTGTTGTTCATCACACCCTGTTCGGCGTTGGCCGTACGAGCGCAAGACCACATCAAGTCGAGGTAGCCGTGGCCTTCTTCGTCACGAGCGATAGCCCAACCCTTGGAGTTGGAAGCGCGAGACTGGCCCGGAGCCGGGTTCATCATCTTCTTTTCCGGATCAACAAGGATGTTGAACACGTGAGAACGACGAACGGCATCGAAACCTGCGTAGTCAGGACGTTGGATAGCCGTGAAGTTTTCGCAGCTCATCGTGAACGGCATATGGCAATCGATACAGTCCATTTCCACGTGAGTGGTGGTCTGAGCCATGATGTCGGCCTGAGTCTGGTGGCAGTCCTGGCAGGTCTGACGAATTGCGGGCTTGGTGTAGTAGTCTTTCCAGTCGTTGCTGGTGACTTCATGCGGGTCGTGACAGGTCACGCAACGCATACCCTTTTCGTAGTGCTTGGACATCATCAACTGAGAACCTTCAGTACCGCAAGACGGGCAGGAAGACTTCGTCTTGACGTTAAAGCCCTTGTCGAGCTTGCCGTCAACAACGTCGCGTTCGACGAAGTTGGAGCGCTGGTGGCAGCGTTCGCAGTTGGACTGGAAGCCGTTGCTTTCAGCACCGACCAAGTGGCCGCCGGCACCGTGGCATTCTTCGCAGGAAACGCCGCGAGAAATCGTGTGCTTCTGCAATTCGGCCGGGTTACCCAAAGCCTTGAAGAATTCTTCCTTGGTCTTGAAGTCGAACTTGAAGGCGTGGCAGGTTTCGCAATACGAGCTTGCCGGCTGGAACAAGAACTGCTTTTCGAAAGAAGAACCGTAAGAGGTCATACCCCACTGGTGAGAAGCGGAGCCGCCCATTTCCTTCATCGTGGTCGGGAAGTCGGGAATCACCTTCTGGATTTCCTTAGCACGTTCCGGGGAGAGCCAAGAAGCCCAACCGCGGGAGAACTGGTTACCACCGGCAACGATAGTACCCGTGCCGTCCTTCAAAAGACCGTCACGCACGTGGTATGCACCGCGAACCAACCAAGCATCGATGTAGCCGTACTTCGTACGGGGCGTACCGACCGTTGCGTAGATGATATCGGGGGTGATACCGTCGGGAAGGATGGAAGCCTGAGAGCCGTAAAGCTTCTTTTTCAGGTCGTTATCCACTTCGGGGTGTTCGCCCGGGAAGCGAATGGTCTGAGCATGGCGGGAGCGCTTCCACTTTTCGTACTGAACAGCGTGGCATTCGCCGCAACGTTCAGCGCCGACGAAGCGGTTCGGGTAGTCCAAAATGGACTTGGCAGCCAAACGATACTGGCTGGCCTTCGGACGCTTCATATTCATCTTGGAGTCGTACTGTTCGTTGGCCAACTTGGTGTAGCCACGAGCATTACCTTCACCGAGATATTCGGAACCGCGGGTGGAAATCTTATACACACCCTTGATACGGCCTTCTTCAGCGTACTTGAAAACGGGGTGGTTTTCAAACAAGAAGTCCCAAAGTTCCTTTTCCTGAACGATGTAGTCCTGAAGGGTGCGAACACCCATTTCGGCTTCCGTCGTGGAAGGATTGTCCCAAATTTGCTGCGTCATGGAATTGACGCGCTTGTTACCAACCCCAGGTTCATCAGCAGCCTGAGCGCCTACGGCGACCAATGCAGCCGAGCAAAACAGGGCACCGGCCACCGTTTTGATAGTTGTTGTTGTCATCTCAATCTCCTAGTCATTTATCCCTGCCTTTGCATTTTTTGTATTTTGTAAAAGCAGAGCGCCGCTAAAGAAGAAATTTCTACGCATAGCGAGCGGTGTAAGATTACTTTAAGGTTTTGTAAAGTAGTAAGACCGCTTAAGACAGTCTGAAGATGTTTTGACAATACGCACACTCAAGAATACCTCTAGTTATGCTTGATATAAGTCAAAGAAAAAGCCCCTTTCAGGGCTTCTTTACATGTTTTATGTTCAGATATGGGGTTTTATGTAGTATTTTCCCTAATCAAAATTCCCTCATTCTGAAACGGGGATTTCTTTCATAAGGGTTTTTCCGTGATGACGATTTTGTGAGTGTCTACTTATATTTTGTGGCTTAAAACGCACAATTTTTACTTTTTTGACAACTCTTTCGTGTTCGTGTCGACCAAACCCGACATTTCTTCCGTCGAATTCTCCTGCCCGGCATCGGCCAACCAACTCCGAATCGTTGCCCTGCTGATGCCGGTTTCTTGAACGATCTTGTTGTAGCTCATCCCTTCTTCAAATCGCATGCGCACAACCTGTTGCTTAACGGCGTCCGGATACCTGCCCTTGATCGGAGCACCTTCCTGAGCATACTTTTCCAACGTGTGATTGCGGTATCGGTGTTGCCACTCGCGTGCGGTATAAACGGAAATACCCAACGAATAGGCTGCCGTCTTATAACTGACGCCGCGACTGAAAAGCTCGATTGCCCTTTCGAGCGTTTCGGCCGAATGCGGCGTACGGTGATCCGTAGGTCCCCCTGCGGGCGCAACAAGTTCAAACACCGGTCTAATGTCTTCCAGCGCCGGGCTTTGTTTTTCAAGCGCATCCTGAGGCTCTTCGTTATCGGCAAAGAGCTCCAACTGCGCAGCATTGACGATTTTACGCATCGCGTCTGCGGATCTCTTCGACAACGGTGACGTCTTCGACGGTCGAAATGCGGCGCACGCCGGTGCGCACCTGACCTTTTTTCAACGTCGCATCACTTTCGTCAACGGTGGGGCCGTCGGCTCTCGTTTGCCCTTGAGCGCGTCTTTGCATTTCTTTGACGGCGGCTTCCTGCATGCGCTTTAAAGGATCTCCATAGCGCCAACGGTAGTAAGCGCCGTAACACACAACCCCCAAGCCCAAGAGCAAAATGAAGAGCAGTACGCCACCGATGAACGGCAACAATAAAATACCTAAACCGATCAAACCGGCCGCCACAGCGGCGGTAACCAGAAATGAAACGATCGGGTTGATGGGGCGTCCGTTGATAAAAACCGCCATGGCGTATTGTTCCTTACAAAAGGTATGTGTATCGTTTCTCATTATATGGGGACAGTGCCCAGAATTTCACACACTTTCTTTGCCACAAAACGTAAAAATCGTTTCAGTTGCGGCACGATTTTGACCGTTTTGCGTTGACCTCGTCTTCGAGAGACTTGCAAAAAGCTATCGACGACCTTGTTTTTTTCCAAAAAATCACCGTCTGTCACCCCTCGAAATGCTTAAGTCGGGAGCAAATCGTTTATCATTCGAGCTCATATTATTTATTGTTCTCGTTTTTTTGCATCCTCTCTATATAAGAATGAGAGAGCTCGCATCAAAAAACGACTGTATAGAAACGCTATGGATCAGAATTCTTGTACCACGTGTCTGCCCGACGTACAAAACTTGGCCGACGGTCGTAATATTGCGATCGATCGCGTCGGTGTGCGCGGCCTGACCGTTCCTATGACGGTAGCCAGTATCAACGGCCCTCAGCCCACGGTTGCCGAAGTTTGCATGTGCGTGAGTTTGCCCGCCGACAAAAAAGGCACCCACATGTCTCGTTTTATTTCTTTGCTGGCCGACAACCACGAATCTCTTTCTGCCGGCATGATGAAAGAGCTCCTGGCTAAGATGCTCGTGTTGCTTGAAGCGCACGACGGTTATATCGAAATCCGTTGTCCGTTTTTTGTCACGAAGGCCAGCCCCGTTTCCAAGCTCAAGAGCTTGATGAACTACAAGGTGCGCTACATCGCCGAAAAGAAAAGCGAAGTTACCAGCGTTGTTCAGGAAATTGTGGCGCCTGTCACCAGCCTTTGCCCCTGCAGCAAAGAAATCAGCGACTACGGCGCACACAATCAGCGCTCGGCCATCACGATTGCCGCCGAAATCGAAGGCGACCTCTCGCTTGAAGAACAGATTCGCTTTGCCGAAACGTCGGCTTCTTGTGAATTATGGAGCCGCTTGAAGCGCAACGACGAAAAATATGTAACCGAATACGCATACGATCATCCGAAGTTTGTCGAAGACATCGTTCGCGACACGGCCAAGCAGCTCAACGAAGAACCCAGAGTCATCGCCTATCGCGTCGAAGCCGAAAACTTCGAATCGATTCACAACCACTCGGCCTACGCGCAAATTGAACGCGACAAGCGCAAAAACTAATACGTCCGTTTGCGTCAACGCAAAAAAGTATGGAAACGATCTCCCCGTTAGGCCACGTTTTGTAACGTCTTAAGCCAAACGGGGTTTTCGTATGCTGAGATTACTTGCTATTGTTTGCGCAATCCGACTTTCTCTTGAATACTTCTAACACCATGATCCAAGACCAAAAACAGGCTTTAGTCGAACTCATTGAACGAGCACTTGTCACCGTCGGCGCACAAGGCGCCGTAGCTCGCCTTGAACGACCGAAAAACGCCGAGCACGGCGACCTTTCCACCAACGTGGCTTTGGCTTGCGCCAAATCTTTGAAGAAAAATCCGCGCGAAGTCGCTCAAACGCTCGTCGCGGCAATGCAAGCCGATGCCGTCGGTCAGGAACTTTTGAGCGCTATTGAAATCGCCGGCCCCGGCTTTATCAACTTCCGCTTTCAGCAGGCCGCCAAATTCAACGTCGTGCGCGATGTGTTGACTGCGGGCGAAGCCTTCGGCCAAAGCAAAGCCTTCGAGGGCAAAAGCGTTTTGCTCGAATACGTTTCGGCCAACCCCACGGGTCCGTTGCACTTGGGGCATGCGCGCCAGGGCGCTTTGGGCGACGTTTTGTCTCGCATCATGTCCACTCAAGGCTACAAGGTCTTGCGTGAGTTCTATTACAACGATGCCGGAGTTCAGATTCACAATCTCACGCTCTCGGTTCAGGCACGCTTGAAGGAATTTGCCGGTTTGCAAACCGCCGAAGACTTTCCCGAAAACGGCTATCACGGCGACTACATCGCCGATATCGCACGCGACTACGCCGCTAAAAAACCTGTTGTCACGACGGCGGGCGACACGATCGAATCCGACGGTGATATTGAAAACCAAGAAGCCATCCGCCGCTATTCCGTGGCCTATCTGCGCAACGAACAAGATGCCGACTTGAAAAAGCTCGGCGTGGCCTTCGACAACTTCTATCTCGAAAGCTCCTTGTATACGAGCGGTCGCGTAGAAAAAACCGTCAATGCTTTGATCGAATCGGGCTACACCTACGAAGCCGACAACGCACTGTGGTTACGTACCACCGACGAAGCTTTCAAGGACTTTAAGGACGACAAAGATCGCGTGATGCGCAAACAAGACGGCTACTTTACGTACTTCGTGCCCGATGTGGCCTATCACTTGGCCAAGTTCGAGCGCGGTTACGATCGCGCCATCAACATTCAGGGGTCGGATCACCACGGCACCGTCGCCCGCGTGCGTGTGGGCTTGCAAGCCGCCGGTCCCAAGTTTGGTTTTGCCATCCCCAAGACCTTCCCCGAATATCTCTTGCACAAGATGCTGGCCGTGGTCAAAGACGGCGCACCCGTGAAGATGAGTAAGCGTTCGGGCACCTATGTCACGTTGTCCGATCTCGTCGATTGGATCGGACGCGATGCCGCACGTTTCTTCTTGGTAAGCCGCAAGTCCGATGCCGAATTTGTGCTGGACATCAATTTAGCATTGGCAAAAAATGACGAAAACCCGGTTTACTACCTACAGTATGCCCACGCCCGCATTTGCTCCGTTTTGGCGCAAGCCGCCGAAAAGGGCTTTGCCATACCGACGGTTGACGAAGCTTTGAGTGCCGATCTCTCCGTTTTAACGAGCGAACAAAGCGCTGCCTTGGCCGCTCGTCTGGGAGAATACGGTCAGACGCTGTCTGTGGCTGCACGCGACTTGGCTCCGCACTTGTTGTGCGTGTATCTCAAGGAACTGGCAGCCGACTTCCACGCGTTTTATAACGCCGATCGTATTCTGGTGGACGACGACAAGGTCCGCACGGCTCGCTTGGCGCTTTTGATGGCAGCGCGCCAGGTGCTGCGCAACGGCTTGAATGTTTTGGGTGTTTCCGCACCCGAACGCATGTAATTTGAGGACACGAGGTTATGGCCGCAAGAACCAGCAAAACCGCTCTTTTTTGGTCGTTTACGGCCGGCGTTGTCGTCGCTCTGATCATTTGCGCGGCAACCTTCATTTGGATTTCCAACGCACCGATTCCCTTTGTCAACAAAGTGCAGACGGTCAACCAGAGCGTGGATCCCGCATTGCTTGACGGTAAAACGATCGATCCCAACCAGCCGCTGTATGCCGACGGACAAGGAGCCGAACAATCTCAAAGCGAAGTGGCGACCGTCACGGCTACCGGGGACGGCAAAGCCTCTTCGGAAGTGGCCGACACGCAGCGCTTCTGGGTACAGGCCGGTGCTTTCAGCCAAAGCGAAGATGCCGAAAACATCCGTGCGCGCATCGCCTTTATCGGCTTGGATGCTCAAATCGCCTACCGTAACGAAAACGGTCAACGTCTGTATCGCGTGCGCATCGGCCCGTTTGAAACACCGGATCAAGCCGAAGAAATTCGTCAGAGCTTAGCCGATAACGGCATTCAAGCCTCTGTTTTACAACAAAACAATTAACAACTGAAAGGACTTAGACACAATGCTGAATCGTCGTCAACTTCTCGGAGCCGCTGCCGGCGTGAGTTGCTCTCTTGCCGTGCCGAGCGTGTTCGCGCAAGCTGCCTCTCCTATTTTGGGTAAGGATTACACGGTTGTGCGCCCGGCGCTCGACTTCGGTCGTCGTCCCATTGTCATTCACGACTTTTTCGCATACACCTGCCCGCACTGTCTGCAGTTTGAACCTGTGATGACCAAGTTTGTCGAATCCATGAAGGATGTGGCTGACGTGCGTATCGTGCCGGTTCCCGTGGCTTGGAACGAAAGCTACAACATGTTCCCGCGTACCTACTTCAGTTTCCAAGCCTTGAATCGCATGGGCGATTTGCACTTGGATTTCTGGGAATGGGTCATTCGTGAAGAACACGACTGGAAAGGCACCGAAGACGTTGAAAACGACATCCTCAAGTGGGTGACGGCTCACGGCGTCAACGCCGATCAGTGGAAAAAGACGATGTCGAGCTTTGCCGTCGTTTCCAAGGCCCGCAGCGCCTCGCAGATGTGGAAAAACTACGGTGTGGATTCCACACCCTGCATCGGCGTTGCCGGTCGCTACATCACCGCTCCGCACTTGACTGGTACCCGTGCCGGCACGATCGACGTAGTAAAGTTCCTGATCAATCAGATTCGTAACGAAAAATAATCGAATCCCGGAAATCGGGATGGGAGTTGACCTATGCGCGTATTCTTAACCGGCGCTTCAAGCGGCATCGGCGCCGCTTTGGCCCGCCAATTCGATGCCCACGGAGCCGAAATCGCTTTGATCGGGCGCAACGCTCAAAAGTTGGAAGAATTTGCCGAAAGACTCTCTCATCCCGAGCGTCACCGCACCTATGCTTTGGACGTAACGGATCGCCAGGCGCTTTTTGCCGCCGCACGCGACTTCGACAGTCAAAAACCCGTTGATGTCGTCATTGCCAATGCCGGCATTTCGATCGGCATGAAAACCGAGTTTGAAGAAGACTTGGACGTGATGGAAAAGGTCTATCGCACCAACGTTTTTGCCATGGCCTCAACTTTTCATCCCTTCATCGAACCGATGAATCAACGCGGCGGCGGTCACTTCGTCGGCATCGCATCGGTCGCAGGCATTCGCGGTCTGCCCGGTAGCGAAGCTTACTGCTCGAGCAAAGCGGCTGCCATCAGCTATTTGGAAAGTCTGCGCAACGACGTGCGCAAGTTCGGCATCAACGTTACGACGATTTGTCCGGGCTTTGTCCGTACGCCTCTGACGTCCAAAAACCCCTATAACATGCCGTTTTTGTTGGAGCCCGACGAATTTGCCGAACGCGCCTACAAGGCCATTCGCTCGCAAACAACCTATTGCACGATCCCGTGGCAAATGGCCGTCGTCGGCAAGCTTTTGCGCTTGTTGCCCAATTACATCTTCGATCGGGCGGTGACGGGACGCGGCGAAAAACCGCGTGCCAAAGAATTGGGACTGTGATCATCCGAAAAGGCAGATCTTGCGATCTGCCTTTTTTATTTTTTATCGAGCCATGTCCGAGAGCAGCTGATAAGCTTGATCGCGTTTAATTCCTGTGACTTTGGCCGTCACTGCGGCTGCACGACTCAAGGGGAGTTCCTTGACGAGTTCCCTGGCCCACTTGAGCGCACTTTCATCCAACCCCTCGTTTTTGCCTTGATGCATGTCGATGACAATGGCGTACTCGCCTCGGGCTTCATGGTTTTTTACCCACTCGGTCAGGTCCGCCGCACGCATCGCTTCAAACGTTTCGAACCGTTTGGTCAGTTCGCGGGCCACCACCACGCGTCTGTCGGCATCCAATGCCGTTGCCAAGTCCTTCAAGAGGTCTTTGAGTCGGTGCGGCGCCTCATACAAAATAAAGGCATCGTTTCGGCTTGCATAGGTTGCCAAAAGCTCCTTTCTTGCTTTGGCCGTCGGCGGTACAAACCCTACAAAAGTAAATGTGTAGGAATCAAGACCGCTTGCACTCATCGCAGTGACCGCCGCACAGGCTCCGGGTACAGGAATCACTTGAAAACCCGCTTGACGCACGACATCCACGGCCTTGGCACCAGGGTCGCTCACGGCGGGCGTGCCAGCATCGGTCACCAATGCAATGCGCGCACCCGCAGAGAGTTTTTCCAAAAGGGATTCGGTGGCTGAGCGCTCGTTATGCTCTCTGACACTGACGGTTGACGTATGAATTCCGTAACGATCCAACAATTTTCGCGTTTCTCGGGTATCCTCACACGCAATTAAGTCACACAGATCAAGAATCCAAAGCGACCTTAAGGTAATATCTGCAGCATTGCCGATCGGAAGTCCTACAATATAGAGCGCCGAAGTCGGGAACATTTGTTCCGACACCCCTGCGGATTGCATCAGCGCATTGTCGGCAAAGCGCGTGGCATGTTGATTTTGTTGCGACATTTGTTTTGAATTCCAAGTTTTTTGTTTTAACGGACCGTATTGTGAAACGTTGTCTGATTGCTCGCCTCATCGGCTTGAGTTTAGCGGCTTTGCCGTGTTTTGTTTTTGCCCAAGAGTCCGCCGCGACTTCCGCCGAAGTTGCACCTGCGGTTTCGACATCCGATGCAGCCCGTGTCGCACCGGCAGCTCAAACCTCAATCGCAACGCCGGCACTACCGGCAATATCGACCGAAACCGGGACAACGCAAGCCGGGGCAGAGCAACAGCCTGCCGAGTCGGCGCAAGCCGCCTTCGATGTGATGAACACTGCCATCACTGAAGGCGAACAAACGATTTTTAACGAACCCGACGACTCGGCATTGAGAATCGCCTTTTTGATGCCACAAAAGGATTCCGCTTTCGAAGGCCCGTCACTTTTGGCACTCAAGGGGCTTTTGGCCAGTAATTATGCCTCCGAAAACCCTTCGCGTATCCTCTTGGTCTACCCGGGAAGCAACGACTCGATTGCCGAGCAGTTGGATGCCGCCGCCCTGGCCGGCGCCATGATTGCCGTAGGCCCCATCGATCGCAAAAAAGTCGAAGAAATCGCACGACTTAACTACGTGCCGTTGCCCGTCGTCACTTTGAATCAAATCGATTTGGACAACGCCGTCGCACTGACCGAAGAAGAAATCGCCGCTGAAAAAGAACGTGTTCGTTTGGAGCGCTTGGCCCAAGAATTGCAGAAAAGCGATGAAAGCGCTCAAGAAGACGCTTTGGCAAACCTCATCAATGCGACGCAACCGACGGCTCAAACCGCCCCTGAGGCCAATACCCTGACCGAAACCGTCAACGGCCAACTCCAAGGACAGGATCCCAACGAGGGCGTGAGCATTGCCGCCAAAACCACGGTACCCGGTTTGGTTTATGCCGATGAAACCGCCGTGAGCAAAGTGCGCTATGAACCTAAGATTTTCCCGCGTAATCTTTTGATGTTGGGGCTGTCGATGGAAGACGACGCCTCTTATATCGCGCGCATGGGCGTGGCGGCTTTGCCCGAGACGACCGAGTCCGGCGAAAGGCCCAAAGTATTGCTTCTCGATCACGACTCGCCTTTGGAAAAGCGCATTTCGGAAGCGTTTGAGCGCGAATTGGTCGATGCAGGTTATGCTCCCGATCGTATGACGGTCGACATCAACGACTTTCGTCGCGTCAACCAGTTCTTTAAGCTTGTCGTCGACAAGCTCGATAAGGAAGAATTCGACGAGGTGCCCATCGATCAGGAAGTCGACCCGGTAGGCTGGCGCCAGCAACAGATTCGTATCCGTCGTTTGGAAGCGGCCAAGCGCGCCCGTGCCGCTTTGTCGGAACCTCCGTATTACGCCGCCTTCTTGGCCATGGATGCCAAGACCGCTTCTCAGGTCAGATCGCGCCTGCCGCTTCGCACCCGTGTTTGGGGTACGCCCATCATCAACCCAGGCGACACCAAAACCAATCCGCAAGCCAAGGCCATGACCTACGACTTGATGCATGTGGGCTTTACGGAGGCGCCGTTACTTTTAAATTTCGACATCGCCGCTTTTGAAGAAAAGTACAAAGTGCCCGCACCGCAAAACACACTCGAAACACGTCTGTTTGCGCTCGGCGCCGATGCTTTCGGCTTGGCCAAGTCCATTACGGGCGGAGCAAGTTCCGGTGTCATTGACGGCAATCTCGGCACCTTGCACTACAACCTGTCCGTGTCTCCTTTGGTGGAACGACGCGGTCAAACTGCCATGATTTACGGCGGCTCCGTCAGAGCCGTTTCGCAGGACCAAATTTTGGATTTCCAGAGCATCAACACAAAGTCTCGCCCCTTGTCGCGTCTGCGTGCGCAATCTCGCTCGCTCGAGCGCCTGGAACGCGAAGCCGAAGCCGCTGCTCAAGCCGCCGGTACCTTGGCACCGCGCCAGGGCAACGAAAACGCTGTCGACGGATTCGATACGCTTGAAAATCCGTCCGTTCCCGAGTCGGATTTGTCGCAGCCCGTGATGCCCGAACCTGCACCTGCAACAACACCCCCGACGCCCGTGACTCCGTAAACCGAGAAGGAAAGAATCGATGCCTTTTATCACTGTCATGCAAGCCGAGCTTGCCTGGGGCGATTTGCCGTTGTTGGATAAAGCTGAAATGATGGTCGACCCCGGCGAGCGTATCGGCGTGATCGGTCGCAACGGCACCGGAAAAAGTTCTTTGTTGCAGGTTTTGGCCGGTGTCGAACAACTCGATGCGGGAGAATTGCGCATTCAGGATGCCCTGCAGCGCGTCTACGTCGAGCAAGAACCGTTTTTACCACCGGCCGAAACGCTGCGCGACTCTTTGATTGCTCGAGGAAAGCTCGAAACCATTGCCGACGATCGCGACAAGTGGACGGCACTGGCGCGTTTGGACGAATATCTGCACCGCTTGAACGTGCGCGCCGAACAATCGCCCGAAAAAGCCTCGGGCGGAGAAAAGAAAAAGGCGGCTCTGGCCTTGGCGTTGAGTCTGAAGCCCGATCTTTTGCTTTTGGACGAGCCCACCAACCACCTTGACATCGAAACGATTCTGAACTTGGAGGCGATTCTGACGACGGAATTCAAGTCCAACCGATCGCTGATGGTCATTACCCACGATCGCGCATTTTTGGACTCCGTCTCCACACGTATTTTGGAATTGGATCGCGGCATTTTGCGCAGCTACCCCGGCAACTTTGCTGCCTACGAAGCGCGCAAGGCCGACGAACTTGCCGCCGAAGAGCTCGAGCGTGCCCGTTTTGACAAATTTTGGGCACAAGAAGAAGTTTGGATTCGCAAAGGTATCGAAGCGCGACGAACCCGTAACGAAGGTCGTGTCCGGCGCCTCGAAGAACTACGTCGACAACGTGCGGCACGACGCGACCGACTCGGCCAGATCAATCTCAATATCGATGCAGGCGAGCGCAGCGGCAAAGTCGTGGCCGAAGTCTCGGATTTAAAGAAGTCTTTCGGCGAGCGCGTCATTGTCGACAATCTCGACTTCAAGCTCATGCGCGGCGACAAACTCGGTTTTATCGGCCCCAACGGCGCAGGCAAGTCCACGCTCATCAAATTGATTCTAGGAACACTGACGCCCGACGCCGGCAAAGTCAAGCTCGGCACCAATCTTCAGGTCGCCTATTTCGATCAGCTGCGCGAACAGTTGGATGACAACAAAACGGTGGCTGAAACCGTAAGTCCGGGTAGCGAATGGGTGGAAATTGGCGGACAGAAAAAGCACATCATGAGCTACTTGGCCGACTTTCTATTTACGCCGAGACGTGCCGAAGTACCGGTGGCCAATCTTTCCGGCGGCGAGCGCAATCGCTTGCTGTTGGCGCGCCTTTTTGCGTTGCCTGCCAACCTTTTGGTCTTGGACGAGCCGACCAACGATTTGGACATCGACTCGTTGGAGTTGCTCGAAGAAACACTTGAAAACTATCCGGGTACCATTATCTTGGTGAGCCACGACCGACGGTTTCTCGACGACGTGGTCACGCAAGTGCTCGCACCCGTCAATTACAAAAATCCCGACGGTCGTTGGATGGAGTTTGTCGGCGGCTATGAAGACTGGTTGCGTCAGCGTCCTGCTCTGCCCCAAGAAGACGAACCCGCCAAACCTGTCAAGGAAAAGGCGCCTGCACCCCGAGCGCCGCGCTCGGCAACTTTGCGCATGAGTTACAAAGAAACCAAGGAGCTCGAAGCGCTGCCGGCAACGATCGAAGCTCTGGAAACCGAACAGGAACAGCTCATGCTGACGATGAGTTCGGCCGACTACTTCAAACGCGACCTCAGTGAGCAGCAAGCCGACAAAGCGCGCAGCGTTGAGTTGCCGCAACTCATTGAAGCCGCTTACGAGCGCTGGCAGGAATTGACGGAAAAAGCCGAGCTCTGCGCCAAATAACTTCGGAGAGTTCGTCATGCTCGAAGCGCTTTTCACCGACTCCGCTCTTTGGGTCAAGCTTTTCGGTGCCGCCCTCGTTATTTTGCAATTGGCGTTGACTGCGGGCGTGATTTTGCGTGTGATTTTGACGCGCCATCCGCCGGGCAGTTCCTTTGCATGGATTTTGTTGACGGTGGCGTTGCCCTATGTCGGCTTTTTTCTTTACATTATGCTCGGGGAGCGTCCGATCGGTCGTTGGCGCGCCTATAAACTCAAGAAAATTCTGGATACTTGGGAGCGAGTTTCTCACCAAAAAGTTTCTCGCGCCAAAATGCCCGTGGCGCAACGCCACAAGGGCTTGGTCAGACTCGCGCAACGTTTGGGCGACATGCCCATGACCGAGGGGTCTTTGCTCGACTTGATTCCGGATTCCGAACACGCTCTGAAGCGCATGTTGGACGACGTGAACAACGCCAAAAAATCCATTTCCATGGAGTTTTACATCTGGGATTTGGGCGGGACGTGCGATGAGATGGCAATGGCGCTCATTGCTGCCGCCGAACGCGGTGTCGTCTGTCGCCTTTTATTGGACGACATCGGCTCGCACAAGTTCTTTCACAGCCCCTGGCCTGCCCGCATGCGTGCTTCCGGCGTTCATGTCAGTTGTGCCCTGCCCGTGAGCCTCTTTCCCATGACCAAGGGACGCGCCGATTTGCGATTGCACCGCAAGACCGTCATCATCGACGATACGATCGGTTATACGGGAAGTCTCAACATGATTGATCCCACACTTTTTAACGTCAGCGAAGGTGTGGGCGAATGGGTCGACGCCATGGTACGTATCGAGGGCTCGAGCGTTGCCGACTTAAACCAAATCTTTGCGCTTGACTGGGCTTTGCAACCCGACGACGAAGGACACATGCCCGAACTGTTGCCCGTACCGGAAACGCCGCCCAAAGGGCACGCTTGCGTCACGGTTGTGGGCTCGGGCCCCACCACGATGGATGATGCCAACAAGCGTCTCATCTTGGAAGCGATCGGTTGTGCCAGAAGTCGCATCTACATCACGACCCCCTACTTTGTGCCCGACGAGGCAATGGTCATTGCGCTGCAAAATGCCGCCATGCGCGGCGTCGAAGTCAGGCTTTGCGTCCCCAAAGTCTGCGACTCCGAATGGGTTCGTTATGCCAGCAAGCGCTATTTCGGACAGTTGCTCGACAGCGGCGTGAAGATTTTACTTTTTACCGACGGGATTTTGCACACCAAGGCCGTGACGGTGGATAACGATTTTTCGCTTTTCGGCACCGTCAATTTAGACAGTCGCAGCCTGCACTTGAATTTTGAAATGATGCTTTTGGTCTTTGATAGCGAGTTCGTTCAAATGCTCTCGATCCTACAACACACATATGAAGCGTTGGCTGAACCCGTCGATGCTCAAACGTGGCATCAACGCCCGGTGTCAGAGCGCCTCAAAGAAGGTTTTTGCCATCTGTTTTCGCCCTTGCTTTAGATGCGAAACGAGCCGGCAAACGCTCTTTGCTTGCCGGCTCGTGTTCTTTTTAGTCAATTGCGTTTACTTGAAGCGCACCAGACATTTGCCCGTCATTTCGCTCGGAGGCTCTACGCCCATCAACGCCAAAACGGTCGGCGCCACATCGGCCAAAACGCCATTTTCAACTTCGGCCACTCTGTCGGAGATCACCACAATGGGTACAGGATTCAAGGAATGCGCCGTATTGGGACTGCCGTCGGCGTTGACTGCATTGTCGGCGTTGCCATGGTCGGCAATCTGAACGACTTCGTATCCCGCAGCCAAGGCGGCCTCTACCACTGTCTTGACGCTTGCATCAACGGCTTTCACAGCCTCGACAATGGCCGGATACACGCCGGTATGCCCCACCATGTCACCGTTGGCAAAATTGAGGCACACAAAGTCGTATTTGTTTTCCGAAAGCGCTGCTGCAAGCTTTTGTGCCACTTCCGGCGCGCTCATTTCGGGCTTTAAATCGTATGTCGCGACCTTGGGACTCGGCACCAAGATACGGTCTTCACCCTCAAACGTTTCTTCGCGTCCGCCGTTTAAGAAGAAGGTGACGTGTGCATACTTTTCGGTTTCGGCAATACGCAATTGCTTCAACCCCTTTTCGGCAACCCACTGACCGATAGTGTTGGTGACGTTTTCTTTGGGAAACAGTACGTGCAACCCGACAAACTTGCTGTCATAAGGCGTCATCGTGGCAAAGTAAAGCGGCATCGGCGTCATGTCTTCTTGGGGTTGTTGCGTCAAAACGCTTGTGAGCTCTTTGGCGCGATCGTTTCTGAAGTTTAAGAACACGACAGCGTCGTTGTCCGAAATACGCCCCACCGGTTGACCGACATCGTCAACGCGGCACACGGCATGAATAAATTCGTCGGTCACGCCCTCGTCATATGAAGCTTGCACGGCGGCAATCATATCCTGCGTACCGGCGCCGATGCCCTTAACGAGCAGATCGTAGGCCTCTTTGACGCGCTCCCAACGCTTGTCGCGATCCATGGCGTAATAGCGACCGATCATGCTCACGAGTTCGCCCGTGTACGCATCCGTCTTCAAAGCCTCTTCAAGGGTCTTCACAAACCCCAAACCGCTCTTGGGATCGGTATCGCGCCCATCCATAAAGGCATGGATATAAACCTCTTTCAAACCCTCTTTTTTCGCGAGCTTCAAAAAGCCCAGAAGATGCTCGAAAGATGCGTGCACGCCCCCATCGGACAAAAGCCCCATCAAGTGCAACGCACAGCCTTTGGCTTTGACATAGTCCAAAAGCGCTCGTACTTCTTTGTTAGCGCCCAGGGCTTCGTTACTGCCCTCTTGGGCGCGGCAGGCACGATTGATCTTGACGAGATCCTGATAAACGACGCGTCCGGCACCGATATTCAAGTGCCCGACCTCGGAA
Organism: uncultured Sutterella sp.; assembly: GCA_937995395.1. Taxonomy (GTDB): domain Bacteria; phylum Pseudomonadota; class Gammaproteobacteria; order Burkholderiales; family Burkholderiaceae_F; genus Duodenibacillus. The sequence goes on from CALKKK010000203.1 coordinate 26,562, forward strand.
TTGCCCATTTGGCCTTCGGGCAAACCGACATTTTCGCCGTCGGTACGCAGTTGCGCATGCGGCCATTTTTGCGTCATGGCCGAAATATATTCGGGCTTGACGACGCCAATCACATCGGCCTTGGAACCGTCACCGATTCCCCAGCCGTCCAGAATCATTAAAAGTACTTTACGTTGCACCATATTTTCCCCAAAGAAAAAGTGCCCTGAGACAGTTGTGCGGGCATATTAGCACGCACGCTGCTCGGGCACTTGTTTCGGACGCCTTTTGACTGTGTTTGATGAATCAAATCGGTTTGGGCAACGCGATGGTACTGCCGGTACTTGTCAAGTAATCGTTCCAAATGTGCTCTGCCTCGGGCAGATACCACGAACCGTCGGCAAGCTTGACCGTCGTTTCTTTGAGCCTTGCCACCGTCGCTCCGCACGTCCAAATCTTGAAGTTACGCATGTGCGCACACAAACAGCACTTGGTGTGCGGCACTTCGGGCGCACCTTCATCCTTGGCTTTTTGGCGTGCAAACCACTCTTTGACGTAAGAACACTCGCCGTGATTCAAAAGATACCCGTAGGCTTCGCAGTTGGGACGAATATCGCTGGCAATGGCCGGCGAATACTTGAGCATGCGCATCGGGTAGCCAGTGGTGGAGTAGTGATTGACTTCCACGTCTTGCGGTTGGGCATCGAGATAGCGTTGTTTGACCGCATCGGGCAAACCGCATTCCTTGGAAATGGTAAAGCGTGTTGCCACCTGCACGCCGTCGGCTCCCACGTCTTTGACAAAGTGCGTGGCGTCACCTCCCGTAAAGATGCCGCCGGCGGCAAAGACCGGAATTTTCAAGTCGCTCTTTTGCAAAAATGCTTTGACGTCCTTGACGATGTCGGCCAAATTGAAGTTTTTCCAATCGTCGCCAAACCCCAAATGACCACCCGCCAAGGGGCCTTCCACAACGACGTAGTCGGGAAGGCGCCCGACTTGCGCCGCACGCTTTAAAAAGATCTGCAAGGCACGCGCCGACGAAACGACAATACCGATTAAGGCGTCGTGAAAGCGCGCATTGTCCTGCATGAGTTTCATGCTGTTTAAGTGTAAGCCCGCCGAAAGCGTAATGCCCGAAACACCGGCATCGAGCGCGCTATTGAGACGCACCTTTAAGGTCTCAAGCCCGGTGTTCATCGTGAGCTTTTCCATGCAATTGATGAGCACCAAGCCCTTTCCTTGGGCCTTTTGCATCACGTCGCCCACATAGCGTTTGGTGGCTTGCGCCAAGCGCTCCAAATCAAACGAGATGGACGACTTGTCGGGAGACGTCATCAAATCTTTAAAGCGCTTGATTTTTTCTTTACACAAATTCGTGCCGAACGTTTTGTCGGCCACTTCCATCAAAAGCGCATCCGACAAATGGGCAATCCCACCCAGCTTTTCCACTGAGAGCACCAGATCGGCGTTGGAAATGTTCACGCCCATACCGCCCACCATCAAAGGCGCGTAATCCTTGGCGCCCAAGCGCACACTGAAGTCGCTTAATTTTGTTTGCATGACTTTTCGATTCCTCTCGACACAAGAGTTTTGTAGGAATTCGAAGTGTGCACCGATTACGGTCGTCTTTTATGCGTTGAAAATTCGGGACAAGTCCGCATTTTTCACGGCGGTTTAAGTCGACGTTTTTGTGCTATGGCAAAACTGCCTATCCGAAAGCTTGGCGATACGCTTTGACGGCATTTTCCACGTCAACGCGATCCGGATGCGTATCGCTGGCTTTCTTGACGGCCAGCCGCTCGGGGCTGACGATGCCGCCCGCCATCTGGGTCATCAGATCGAAGACGGCATCCGAAATTTTTCCGCAACATAAAAAGGTTGTCTCCAGGCGATTGTTTTTGCCCGAGTCGACCAAAGCTTGTGAGGTTTTTGCCATCCAACTTTTCGACTGTTCGCTTTCGGGATTGCCGCCCAAAGTGGCAAAACAAGCAATGCGTTTACCCGTAAGCCCGGCAGCAAAGCTCTTCATTTTCTCGGGCGCCTGCCCCTTGTCGCACCAAAAGCAAAGGACGACGGGATCGTACATTTGCACGTCTTGCGGCGCGAGAGTGGCTCGATCCAAGTCGACATAACAGGCGTTTTCGATTTCGTCTGCCAGAGCATGCGCAATGATGCGCGTGTTGCCGGTCATGGAGCTGACCGCAATCAGAGGCTGAGTCATTTTTCCTGATCCTCAAAAAAGCTTTCGACAGGTCGATATTGTTTCATTTTGTCGCCATGTCGTCCACAAAAATTTTTTTATTTTCAAAAGCACGACTTTTCTCCGAAAGCCATATACAATCGGGCACAATTGTATATCATTTTCAGGAGAGACTCATGTCCGACAAGCAAACCGCCCAAGCCACCACCACAAAACCGCGCTCTCGCCGCGGCGGTCGCCGCCCCGGCGCCGGTCGCAAACCCATCGAAGGCATCACGCTTTCTCAGACCATTTTGGTGAGAATCACCGACGAACAGAAAAAGATTTTCACGGGCATGGGCGGCTGTGCTTGGATCAGACGCGCGCTCGATGCACACAAAGACGTTGTCTCGGGCGTTCCCGACTTTGTCGGCAGAACCACCAAGAAATATGCGCACCCGATGCTGCCCCTCGCCGAAGTTTCGGTGCAAGCCGGTTTTCCGACACCTGCCGAAAACTATGCTATCAAAGACATCGACCTCAATGACTTGTTGGTTGACAATCCGCCCGCCACCTTCTTGTTGCGCGTGCGCGGCGACTCGATGATCGATGCTGGTATTTTCGAAGGCGATCTTTTGGTCGTCGATCGCAGTCGTACGCCGAAATTGGGTGACATCGTCGTCATGCAGGTCAACACCGACTTTACCGTCAAGCGTTTCTGTCGAGACAAAAACGGCGTCATTTATCTGCATGCGGAAAACAACTCCGGCATCTATCCCGACATTCACCCCAACGACGCCGACGAGTGGAAGTGTTTCGGCGTCGTACGCCACGTGGTCAAGACGCTCTGATCCCGTTTCTTGAGCGCGATCGATGCTTCGCCCGAGCTATGCCTTAATCGACATGAACAGCTTTTACGCCAGTTGCGAAAAGCTTTTTCGTGCCGATCTGACCCACAGCCCCGTCGTTGTGCTTTCCAACAACGACGGCTGTGTGGTGGCGCGCTCGACGGAGGCCAAAGCATTGGGAATCGGTCGGGGAACGCCGGCATTTCAATTAACCTCACTTTTTAACGCAGCCGGCGTTGCCGTCTTTTCCTCCAACTACGAGCTCTACAACAGTCTGAGCCAGCGCGTATTTGCCGCCGTTGTCTCTCTGGTTCCCAAGCTTGAGATCTATTCAATCGACGAATGCTTTGCCGATTTGGCAGGCATCTCCGAGGTTGCCGCGCTTGCGGCAAATATTCGTAAGCGCGTCGAGGACTGGGTCGGTATTCGTTGTTGCGTGGGTGTGGCACCCACCAAAACGCTTGCCAAACTGTGCAATCACACGGCCAAAGAGCGCTTGGGCTCAAACGGCGTTTTCGTTTGGGACGATTTGTCTTTGCAGGAACAAATACGGCTGTTGTCCGATACGTCCGTCAAAGAAATCTGGGGCATCGGTTCTCGCACGACAAAGGCTTTGCAAACATTGGGCATTTGTTCTGCATCGGACCTGATTGAAGCCGATACCGCCATGCTTCGCAAGCATTTCGGCGTGGTTTTGGAGCGCACGCAAAAAGAACTGAAAGGCATCGAGTGCATCGTCTTGGATCCGACGGCGCACCCCAAGCAAATGATCTGCAATTCCCGCAGTTTTGCCAACGAAACTTCTTCGCTATCGGACTTGACTTCCGCCCTTTCGGTGCACATTTTCGAAGTCGTGCGTCAGCTGAGAAAACAAAAGTCTTTGACAGGATGTCTGACCGTTTTTGCCTGCACCAACCCATTCAAACCGACGAAAAAACAAGGCAACGTCTGCGTGGAAATCGTCCTCAAGGATCCGACCGACGATTTGCTCACGCTGACCCGAATAGCACTGTCGGCCTTGACCGCACACTTCAATCCGGATTTGTCGTACAAAAAAGCGGGAGTCATCGCTTCCGACCTCGTACCGAGAGATCAAGTCGTCCCACAGACGGATTTATTCGATATGACGGCCGCCGAGCGCGTCCGTCGCACGCATCTGATGGATACGCTCGAGGCGATCAACGCACGCTACGGCAGGCATACCATCACCGTGGCCTCCAGTCGTCTGTCCTGCGGTTGGCAAATGCGGCGCGACAATTTGTCGCCTTGCTACACCACGCGCATTGAAGACATTCCGACGGTCGGCTGATGCGCTCAATCTCCGTTGTCGAATTGACGGACGATCTCAATGACTTTTTCTCCGTAGCGATTGAGCTTGGAGTCGCCCACGCCGGAGATGCCGGCCATTTCTTCGAGCGTTGTCGGATGCTTTTGCGCGATGGCAATGAGCGTTGTGTCGGGAAATACGACAAAAGGCGGCTTATCCAACGCCAACGCCTCTTGTTTGCGCCACCCGCGCAAACGTTGGAAAAGGCGTTCGTCTTCGGGACTTAACGACTCGTCCAAGGCGACCTTTTGTTTGCGTCGGCGCATCTTGGCGGCTTCTCGACGCATGCTGATCTTGGTTTGACCTTTCAAGAGATCGCGAACGGCATCCCGATCGTCGCCCAAAACCAAAACGTTGAAACGATCCGCATCGACCTTCAACAACCCGCGCACGATGAGCTGTCGCAAAAGTCGCCGCCACGTATCGACCGACGTTTCCTTGCCGATACCGAAGGTGGAAAGCTTGTCGTGGCCGTTTGTCAAGACCTTATCGCTTGTCTCCCCCCTTAAAACATCGATGATATGTAAAGGTCCGAAGGCAAAGCCGCTGGCTTGCTGGCAACGCCAAACGCAACTCACGAACTTTCTGGCCAAATCGGTGACGTCGTCAACGACCGGCGGCTCCAGACAATTGTCGCAATTGCCGCAAGGCTCGGCCTCTTCGGCAAAATAATTCAGAATCAACTGGCGGCGACAACCGACGGTTTCGGCCAATGCCAACATCGATTCCAACTTGGAAATAGAGCGACGTTTATAGACGTTGTCGCCGTCGCTAGATTCGATAAAACGACGCTGATTGACAACATCTTGCAAACCGTAAGCCATCCAGGCGTCCGAAGGCAGTCCGTCACGTCCGGCTCGCCCCGTTTCCTGAAAATAGTTTTCAATGCTTTTGGGCATATCCACATGTGCCACAAAACGCACGTCGGGCTTGTCGATCCCCATGCCGAAAGCGATGGTGGCCACCATCACGATTCCGTCTTCTTGCAAAAAGAGCGATTGCCGCCTTGTTCTTTCTTCGTTTTCCATCCCTGCGTGATAGGCCAAGGCCGTAATGCCGGCATTTTGCAATTCTTCTGCAACACGCTCGGTTGTGGCACGCGCCAAGCAATACACCACGCCGCTTTGTCCGGGATGCTCGTGACGGATGAATTTCACCAATTCGTTCAAGGTGTCTTTTTGCCCGTTTTTTTCCACCACGCGATAGCGGATATTGGGGCGATCGAAACTGGCGACGAATTTTTTAGGCTCGACCAACAGGCGTGCGCAAATTTCTTCTCGCGTATTCAAGTCCGCCGTTGCAGTGAGTGCCACACGCGGCACATCGGGCCAGACTTCCTTTAAAAACGAAAGCTCTCCGTATTCCGGTCTGAAATCGTGCCCCCACATCGAGACACAATGCGCTTCGTCAATGGCAAAGAGACTCACCTTGGCGTGCCGAAGCAACTCGACCGTATCGGGGTTGACGAGGCGCTCGGGCGCCACATAGAGCAGTTTGACTTTGCCGTCGACAACATCGCGACGCACCTGCATGCTTTCGGCATAAGACAGGCTGGAATTCAAAAAGGCAGCTTCCACGCCCAATTGCTCCAGGGTTGCCACCTGATCGGCCATCAGCGCAATCAAAGGAGAAACCACCACGGCCATGCCGTCTCGAATCAATGCCGGTATTTGGTAGCAAAGACTTTTACCACCGCCCGTGGGCATCAACACCAAAGCGTCTTGCCCTTGAACGATCGTCTCAATCACTTCGGCTTGAAAGCCGCGAAATTCCTGCAACCCGAAAACGTGTTGCAGAACTTGTTGAGCTTTTTGGTGAATTTCCGAAGTATCGGCCATATGAAACCATAGAAACGGTGAAAATATTTCGGATTATAAGATTAACGTCTCTGGACATGCATTTGAAGACACATACTTGTCAATCTCAAATGCAAAAAGCCCGGCTTTTCAACCGGGCATCAAGCAATAATTTCATCCCTTGGCACGTCTCTACGGAACTTTATAAACAAAGTTATGACACTGGCCGCAATAGTTGACACCAGGCTTATGCCCCTTGTGGCACTCGGAGCACGGCAAGGCACCTTCATGTTGAGCATGCGGATTGACGGTATATCGTCCTTCAGTCTTTTCAATCATTTTTGTATAGTCACCGTGGCAACTGGCGCACACATCCAAATCTCCCGCAGCTCTCAAAGTTTTACCATCCGCCTCATGGCAAGAATTGCATTGCATACCGCGAGCAATATGACGATCCGCCAAGTAATGATTCTCGGCGGCATGAACAGTTGCGCAACTGATTAAAGCTGCCATTGCTAGCGCAAACGTTGTCAATGTTTTCATGTTCTTCAGTTCTCCTTCTTATCCGGGGGTCATTACCCGAACGAGATCTTGAGAAAATCTCGTTCGAGTTTTTAGCGTACGATCGAGTTATGCACGCGTATCGGGTAACTTCGCCACCAAAGCGCCGGTACTACGACCGTAAACCAAGCATTCGGTCAAGTTCCCACCCCCCTGATATACAAACTTCAGAACAGACGCGATCTCACCAACGCAATACAAGTGCGGAATCGGCTTACCATCCCAAGTCAACACACGGCGTTGATCATCAGCAAGCAACCCACCCTTAGTGTTGGGACCACCGGCAACCAACGGCATCGCATAGAACGGTCCTTGTTCGATTTTGCCGAGCGTTGCGGGGCGACGACCAAAATCTTCATCCTTACCCGTTTCACAGAAAGTATTGAAGCGTTTCACAGTTTCCGTCAAATTCGCAGGCACCATACGATGTTTGTTTTCCGGATGATTGCGAATTTTTTCAGCCAACTCTTCGATCGTATCGGCCTTCAAAATCAATCCGTCTTTGATGGCCTTTTCATTCTTGGCATCCCAATCGGTCAGTCCATAACCGACAACGGAAATGCCCAAACCGACCAAAGGTTTGCTCGTGCGCAATTTTTCATCGAATATCATCCAGCTCGGTGTTCTGGGATAGGACAGACTCACGATATCGAATGTCACTGCAGCCTTATAGAAGAAGTAACGACTGGGGTTATCCGTCACGCGGGTTTCGGCTTCATAGCGCTTACCAAAATTATCCACAACGATTGAATTGGCTGAACCAACGGAGGGGGTAATCGAGCCTAAGCGCATACCGTTAAACTTGGTGAGTGTCGGAACAATCACGCGAGCTGCCGACTTGCCGACTTTTTGCAAACCGGCACCGATGGCATTGGCCATGGCAATACCATCACCGGTATTGGAGGTCGTGCCATAAAAAGCCCAACCATTCACACCCGGACCTTCCAAGAATGCCTGACGCATTGCCTTGTTATATTCATAACCGCCCGAACAAAGCACAACAGCCTTTTTAGCTCGCACATTAATAGTTTTGCCGCCGCGCAGAGCCGTACAGCCGATGACTTCGCCCTTTTCATTTTGAATCAGGCTGTTGGCAGGGCTTTCCCAAAGCACGCGAATTTTGTCGCCTTGCTTCTTGACCCCCTCTTCCAGACAACGCCAGAAAGCTTCACCCGAACTCGTTTCTTCCTTCGGAGAATGGAACGACGGCTGATTGAAGTTCTTCATGCGCTTCATGTAGGTTGCACGATACGCGTTGTACTTACAATCCTTGGCACCCGGGAAATTGCCGAAAGATGCTTTGTTAAACCCAGGTTGGCTACCGCCGATAAAGGCAGGATCCAAGCTTTGCAAGAACTCAAGATTCGTAGGTGACAAATCCGCCCACAATTGCGCGAGTTTTTCAGAATATTCCGGGATTTCGCCTTCTTCTTTCCATTCAATGTTTTCACCAGAGAACATTGCCTGGGCATAGTCCTTCAAAGCTTTTTTATCGCCGTCTTTAAAGGGACAGTGGAAAATGCCACCGGACATACGCGTATTGCTGATATGACGATCGGCCGGGTTCTTTTCCAATACGAGAACACTTGCACCGTTTTGTGCAGCCACGATAGCAGTCGTAGCGCCCGCACCACCGAAACCGACCACAACAACATCAGCCTGCGCATCCCACTTGCGAGGAGCAGCAGATGCCGGAGCCATGGCAACAGTTGCCCCACCAGCAACTGCACTTGTTAACGCACCCTTGAGAAACTCACGACGACTGGACATATATTTCCCTCTACTGTTACTGCCGTCAATTTGACAGCATTGGTGATTTTATTGGGAACCTATTTGTTCCCTTATTCCTGAACAGTAATTTAAAGGGAGTCCGTCTTTATGCCATTGTCAGAAATTACATTGATTTAATATTTTCAAAGTATTATGATTAAAAATTCTTCGCTGCATTTATGCCGGCTATTCGACCGAAAACCATCGTGCTAGCTACACCATTGCCGCCTAATCGATTTTCTCCGTGCAAATTTCCGACAATCTCTCCTGCCGCGAAAAGACCTTCAATAGGCTTGCCATTCACCCCCAGGCAGCGGGCAGCGGTATCAATAGCGACACCGCCTAATGTCGTGTGGATATGCAAAACAACTCTCACCGCCCAAAACGGTGCATTTTTCGGCACAAACTTCATCGGCGTTGCAGGTTTTTCTTGAACGTAAACGTTTACGGTCTGTTTCAAGTTTTTGGCACTCACGCCAATTCTTTGAGCCAATGTTTCGATCGTCTCGGCTCTGTAGACTACGCCGGCATGCAATCCTTGATAAATGTGTTTTTTTGTCAGTTCGTCATACATATCAACCGTTTCTTGATCCGTAACAGCCCAAACGAGATCGTCGGGTTGTCGAAGAATGGCTCGACTAATGGCCATACGTGAACTCTGTTCATCGATAAACCGCCTTGCTTCACGATTGATCAACAGTACCCGATCCGGAGAATAATCCAAACGCACAGGGTGTTGTTGCTGCCCGGGACTACCAGTTACACACTCCACCAAATGCATGTTCACCAATTTTGCGCCTACCTTTTCGAGCATTCGATGTCCGTCTCCCGTCGCAGTCGGCAACGTATCCGTCGGATAATCGACCAACTCCGGTGCATACTCTTTCAACATCTCTTTAGATGCACCAAATCCCCCTGTGGCAACAACAACTGCTCGGCGTGCGGAAAAATTTTTTTGTACATTTTTTTCGACAGCTGACACACCGATAACTCTTTTCTTTTCATCTGTTAACAATTCTTCAGCTTGTGTTTTCGTACGGATTTGCACGCCATTTTTCAAACAGGCTTCGGAAAGAACTCGAATATACCCACGTCCTCTCGCTTCCGTCGGTTTATGTGCACGTGCATAACCTCCTCCGTATATGGCACGTGCTCCGGGTAAAAATTGCATCCCTTGCTTTTTCAACCATTCGATCGTTTCTGAAGTCGATTGCGTAAAGGTAGCAACCAAAGCTGGATCATTATGGCCACCCCCGACATCCAACATCTCTTTCGCATGTTTTTGCGGTGTATCCCCAGTTGTTGATCGGCTGTCGGCAACATTGAAATACCCTCCGCTAATAAGCGTGTCGCCTCCGATAAAATCGGCCTTTTCAAGAACAACAACGGAACATCCGTTTTGTGCAGCACTTAAAGCGGCAGCCAGCCCTGCACCACCGGCTCCTATCACAACGACATCAAAAATTTCCGTTCCTGTCACCTCTTGTGCCACAGATTTATTCGACGAAATCAACGTCAATGCCCCCAGAGCTTGCAACATCTTTCTTCGGCAAATCATGATGCTTCTCCATGCATGATCCCGATTGAAATTAAAAACTCCAGAGTTTCGACCGCATTGGAAACACTTAGTTTGGAATACACCATTGCTCGGTGCGCTTTCACCGTGCGCTCGGTAACATCCAAAACTTCCGCCGCCTCAGCATTGGACAATCCCTTTGACAACAAAACAGCCACCTGTTGCTCACTTGGCGTCAGCTGTTCCCAAATTCGAAACAATGCTTCTTTTTCAGCCTGTTGGCGTCGTTGTTGCTGATGTTTGATAACGGTTTTTTCCACAAGTTCCAATAGCTTTTCAGGTTTTGGCGGTTTAACGAGAAAATCCACGGCCCCTCTGTGTACTGCTTCTACAGCCATTTCAATGTCACCGTGGCCCGATAAAAAGACTATGGGCAAATCACAATGTTTTTGCTTCAGAATATCTTGTAGCTCTATGCCGCTCATGGTAGGCATTCGAACATCCAAAATGATGCATCCCGGAACACTGAAATTGTCACTCTCCAAAAAACTTTGAGCACTTGCATAGGTGACGACACGCATCCCCGCCATTTCCAAAAAGAGACTGACGGATTCACGTACTGTCTCTTCATCATCCACGATACGGATCAGTGAATTCTTCATCTCTTTCATTGCATCATCCCTGAAATTGGATTACCGTCCGTCAAGCGTTTAATCACCAATGTGACTTTAAGTCCCTGGGGTTGCTTGCGCTCAAACTCCAAATGCCCTGCATGTTTTTCTGCCAGCGCTACAACAATAGTCAACCCGAGTCCCAGTCCATCCGGCTTTGTCGTTAATGCCGACTTACCCAAACGTTGAAATACTTCCTCGGATATTTCCGGACCGTTATCTTCAACCGTTAACTTCCAATCCTCTCGATATAAATCCAATCCGACATGAACACGAGGAGAACTGATTTGACAGACAGCCTGTATTGCATTACGCATTAAGTTAGATACCAACAAAACTAACTCAACGCGATCCCCACTCACAAAACTACCGGCCTTCACGTCAACAGAAATAAAATCTCTATCGCGGAACGGCTCACCGGCCTCTCTGACGATATCGGCCAAATCGCATTTTTCATTTCGGATGACGCGATGTTTGGCATAACCACGAACACGTTCCACAATATCGGCACTTTTTTCGGCATCTTTCGTGATTTGATCCACAATGTGCGTAATCATTTCGTCAACGGTGCCTAGCTTTTTCATTCGCAGTTTCAATGCCTGGGCGTAGTACAAAATTCCTGTGATCGGTTGCTTGATTTCATGGGCAAAAAGATTGGAAAATTGTGCAACTAAGGTCATTCTTTCCAGTTGAACCAACTCACTGCGCGCCTTCTGCATCTCTTCATACATCCTTCTCCGGTCAGCATAAGCCATGGTCAATTCTCGTGTTCTTTTACGCACCAATAAATTCAAAACAACAATGTGAAAAATAATTGCCAGAATCAGTGCTGTTACTAAATAGATTTCCGTGCGATAACGCTCCACGATTGCCGTCAAAGTGTTATCTCTAAGGTAGGCATAGGGACCGACCTTCAAATCCTTCAACAATTCTGTCACCCCCGAACTGTTGTCCGAAATCGACCACTCATAACCATATCGATTCCCCGGCAATGACAACAGCGCAATGAGCACCTGTCGGCTAATGTCGGACTGAGCACTTCGGGATGCCACCATCATGGCGTCGGGATAGCGATCTGTTGATCGAGTACACCAACCGTCTGCCGGTTTTTCTCCTATGACTCTGAGCTCATCGGGCGCCACTGCCTTACGGGCAATCAATCGTTCAAGCTCGCAAGTCGACAAAACCCCCACATCGGCAACACCCGCTTTGACCATTGAAACTACATCCGGAATACCGTACTCGGTTTCTTTAACTTCCGACCAAAAATGATCCGGATCTTTTCCCAACGCGACGATTTCTCCTTGGGCAATGAGCCATCCGTCAAAGCTCTCTTTCTGAGTTACCGCAATACGGGATCCTTGTAAATCGGATAGGTTTTTCACTTTACTATCCGAACGCACAATAAAAACAGAAGCCAAAGAGTGATCTACGTCAGGTGCTTTCAGGTGATGTCTGGTGGCTAAATACTGTGCACCAATCGACGTCTCAAGCCTTAAATAGTAGCTCCCGGATACAAGAAGAAAGTCCGGTGAGTTTTCGGCAATGTCTTTTTCAGGATCCTGCCATCTGATATCAACAGCCCGAAAACGATATTGCGGCAATGCGTCGTTAAGATAATCCACAGTTGCGGAAAACGTATCCACGTAAAAAACCGGATCGAATGTATCCACCAACCCGATTTTGACAATCGGGCGCGCATCACTGTCGGGTAATAGGCCTGCTTGCTCTCGCGCATACGATGACATTGCCATGACACACACACAAAACGACACAAGCCCAAAGCAAACAATCCGGGGAGACATCGCTACCAATCTCAGGTTTAACGCACAGATGTGCGTATTTTGGCGCAAAAACCAAATAAAAAAGCACGACACACCTCTCAAAAAGCATGTCGTGCCCAAATATTTCTTTGACGACCGAATCTCTTTGATCGTCAAGTCGAACATTGCCGATTACTTGCCGGCTTCTTCTTCCAAGCGCTTGGCACGCAAGCAGGCTGCAGCCGTAAAGAGCGCATCCGACGAAGAGTTCAAAGCGGTTTCGGCAGAGTCCTGCAACACGCCGATGATAAAGCCCACGGCAACGACCTGCATGGCCGTAGCGTTATCGATACCGAACAGGGAGCAAGCCAACGGAATCAACATTAAAGAACCGCCCGGCACGCCGGCAGCACCGCAAGCACAAAGGCTCGCTACGACGCTCAATAAGATAGCTGTCGGGATATCCACGCTCACGCCCAAGGAGAAGGCGGCCGACAAGCTCAACACCGTAATGGTGATGGCGGCACCTGCCATGTTGATCGTTGCACCCAAGGGGATGGAAACGCCGTAGGTGCCTTCGTCCAAATTCAAACGACGGCAAAGGTTCAGATTCACCGGAATGTTGGCAGCCGACGAACGCGTAAAGAAAGCGGTCACGCCCGATTCGCGCAACGTCAAAAGCGTCAAGGGATAGGGATTGCGGCGAATGCAGAACCAAACGATCAGAGGATTGACCACCAAAGCCACAAAAAGCATGCAGCCCAACAAAACGATCAACAGCTGTGCGTAACCGACCAAAGCACTGAAGCCTTCGGTTGCCAGGGTGTTGGCCACTAAACCGAAAATACCGATCGGGGCAAAGCGAATCACGATGCGAACGATGAACTCGACGCCGTCGGCAATATCGTTCATTACGTCGCGCGTCTGATTGTTAGCCTTACGAGTGGCAATACCCAAACCGATCGCCCAAGCCAGAATACCGATATAGTTACCGTTCAAAAGAGCATGAACCGGATTATCGACCACGCTCAAAACGAGGTTGCGCAACACTTCGAGAATGCCGCCCGGAGCGCTCAATTCCTTGGCGTCCTGCACCAATTCAAGCGTCACCGGCCAGAAGAAGCTCGCAAGCACTGCCGTCACGGCAGCGGCGAAAGTACCGACCAAGTAAATGACGATGATCGGGCGCATGTGCGATTGCGTGCCCACTTCCTGATTGGCAATGGCGGCTGCAACGAGCACGAAAACCAAAATCGGTGCCACAGCCTTCAAGGCCGAAACGAACACGGTTCCCAGAAAGCCGCAAGCGGCGGCCGCTTCGGGAGAGAAATAAGCAACGATACAGCCCAAAATCAGGCCGATGAGAATTTGTTTAACTAAAGAGCCGCCTAGGATGTACGGCATGGCGCGATGCATCAGCGTACGTCGTTGATCGGTCGATTTCATATGGGTTCTCCCAGTTTGTTTTATTTGATCTCTTTCGGGGTCCGTACGACGCAAATTGGATTTCTTCGAAGCCGCATCGAACCGATTGTCATGCACCAAAAACACTGATGCACTTTGAAACATACCTGAGAGAATAGCCGCGCTAAAGCCGATTGGCAAATAAAGGCACATTTCCTAGCCTTTCGTACTAAGGAAAAGTGCCTGCATTTGTCCGATTCCTAAAGACAAACCCCTAGAAACGAGGCTTTACAAAATCACCGGATTTTTTTGTGCGATAACGACAAATTTGGCAATCAAAGCCTGTTTTAACGAAGCATCTTCGTAAGTCGAAAGCGTTTGCGTGCAGACATTCTGCACCCCCAAAGACTTGAGCGTTTTCTCGTCCCACGTCGGTCGATCCACTTTCCCCAAAGGCAGAGTTTCGGCAATCGCATCGATTTCGTCGGTTTTCACGCCCAAAAGCACGTGCCCCGAAGTCTTTTCCCACGCTTCATGCACTCGGGCATAGCGCTCGTCAAAAAGATACCGGTAGTAGTTGCCGTCGAAAATCACCAATTTGCCTGCCGGCTTTAAAACACGCAACCACTCTTGGTAAGCGCGTTTGGGATCGGGCAAATTCCACACCAAATCGCGACAACACACCAAGTCGAATGTCGCATCCGCAAAAGGCAGGGCTTGGGCGTCGGTCAATGCAAGCTCGATCGTCACGCCCTTGGCCTTGGCTCTGCGCTCGGTTTGCTCGAGCATGCCTTGACTCATATCGACGGCCGTGACACAAGCGCCTTCTTTAGCCAATTCGGTAGCAAAAAATCCGGGGCCGCAACCGACATCCAAGACTTTTGCGCCGACGCTCAACCCCTGCAAGTGCACGCGATAGGCCTGAAAATCGCAGTTTTCTTCTTGCGCGTCGACTTGTAAAGCATAGCCTTGGCTACGTTTGTCCCAATAGGCGCTCACCGCCGCATTGATTGAAGTTTCTTCGGTAGACATGGTTCATCCTTGACGACAAAAAAAGGGTTTTCGCCAACGATATTACGCGAACTCGAACAAGATTTTTTGCCTCTTTCGGGCAGTTTGTCTGCCAGATTTTTCGCATTTGGTTATGATGCGCCAATACGACTTTTTTGTTCCGTTTCGATTTCTATGCATCTTCAACCGCGTCTCGGCTTTATTTTGGCCTGCATCTTTTTGGATGCCTTGGGCGTAGGGTTGATCGTGCCTGTTTTACCGCGCTTGATCGGAACGCTCACCGAAACGTCGGACGCGCAAACCTTATGGTACGGTGCTCTGATGGTCAGTTACGGGCTCATGCAATTTGTGAGCAGTCCTCTTTTGGGGGCACTCTCAGACCGCGTCGGGCGGCGACCGGTGCTTTTGGGCGGCATCTTCGGCTTGGGGCTCATGTTTGCGGTGCCGGCCTTCAGTACCAGTCTTTGGCTGATTCTCGCAAGCCGCATCATCGGCGGCATGCTTTCGGCCAACATGGCCGTGGCGCAGGCCTACATTGCCGATATTACGGCTCCCAACGATCGCGCAGCGGGCTTTGGCAAGATCGGAGCGGTCTTTGGCATCGGATTTGTGATCGGGCCGGCCTTGGGCGGCGTTTTGGGCGCACACAACCCGGCACTGCCCTTTATGGTGGCAGCCTGCGTGTGTTTGGCAAACTTTGCCTACGGGCTGTTTGTGTTGCCGGAGTCGCTTGCCAAAAAAGAAACGCGCCCGATGTCTTTAAAGCTCAACAATCCCTTGCGCTCTATTGCCGATTTATTAGATGTCTCCGAAAACCGCCTCTTTGTTTTCACGCTTTTGTTGGCAAGCATCACCACTGGTTTGACCCAGTGCACCTGGGCGCTTTATACCGAATATCGCTACGGCTTTACGCCCTTGGAAATCGGGCTTTCCGTTTTTGCGTTGGGCTTATCCATTTCATTTGTGCAAGGCGTGTTGTTGCAACGAGCCTTGACGCGTTTTGAACCCGATACCATCACCAAAACGGCGTTGGCCGTGGGGTGCTTGGCACTCTTGGGCATTGCGCTCACACCCAACGGCTTGTCGGCTGCCGTTTTATTTTGTTTTTTCACGGTCTCGGGCGCGGTCTCTCCGCTTTTAACAAGCCTCATTAGTCGCCGTACGCCCATGACCAAGCAAGGCAAGACCATCGGAGCACTGACCTCTTTAAATTCGCTCACGGGCGTTTTTGCGCCGATTCTGGGCACCCCCTTGTTAATGGCAACGGCAAAGCATCAAAAAGACTTTTTGGGCGGTCTGCCTTATTTTGCGTGCGCCCTGTTGCTGCTGAGCGCTCTGATCCTTTTCACCGTCCGTCTGCGTCGCATCAAAGCGCAAGACGTTGTACGCCTGCCCTTAGACGAAGATTGAGTCGATCTTGCCCTACAAACGTTTTTTGAAGTAGTGGTAGGCCAAAGGCAGGCTGACAAACGCCATGGCAATCGTGGGCCACAGCGTCACAAACGTTTCCACCCATCCGGCATCTGCCAAATAAATGCGTCTGACGGCCAACAGGGCAAAGCGCAAAGGATCAAAATAGGTTAAAAACTCAATCCAGGCCGGCATATTTTCCACCGGAGTAAAAAGCCCGGACAAAAGCACCGTCGGAATCAAAAACACGAAAGCGATCAACAGCCCCTGCTGCATCGTTTTGCTGTAAGCCGAAATGGCCAGTCCGAGGCTCACCACCGAAACGATAAAAATCAACAAGACCGCATAAATTTGCAAAATACTGCCCTTGAGCGCAATGTCGAACCAAAAGATATCGATGAGGAAAATGAGCGTACTTTGAAATAGACCGATGCCCATCGGCACCGCCGCCTTGGCAACGAGCAACTCCCAAGTGGAAAATGGCGCTACCAACAGTTGCTCGAACGTACCCTGCTCGCGCTCTCGGGCCACGGTCAAGGCGGACAAAACCGACACTTGCAACATCGAGAGCATCACGATGAGCCCGGGCATGATGAACCATTGCGTGATGTTGTTGGGGTTATACAAAAACCGCACGGTCAAAGGCGCCGAAACGCCCGTCCGACGACTGTTGAAATCTTGGGCAATGACCGTCAAGTAACTCGCCGCCAACTGCGCCGTCGTGGAGTTTCTGCCGTCGATCACCACCTGCACTCGTGCCGACTTTCCGGCTTTGAGATCGGTGGCAAAGCCTTTGTCGATTGCCACCGTCACCAAAGCCTGCCCCGAGTCGATGGCTTGATCGATTTGTGCGGCGTTGGTCAAAGTCATCACGCGGTCAAACACGGGGTTTTGATCGATCCTGTAAGAAAACTCGCGACTGGCGGCCGTCTTGTCCAAATCCAGCAACGCATACGGAATGTAGTCGAGATTAAATGTGGCGATATATCCGAAAAGAATCACGTAGAGAATGATGGGCGCCACCATGATCATGCGCGAACTCTTTTCTTTGAGCGTAGCCAGGAGTTCCTTTTTTAAAAGCGCTGCCAGCATCGGCAGACGACGGCGCACTTTTGTCTTTTGTTGCGTCATCGCTAGCTCCTTAAGCGCTTGCGGCAATTGCAATAAGCCGCCGTAAAAATCACAATGGCAAAGGCTGCCAAAATCAACAGATTTTTAATCACCAAATCCGTCATGCCGCCCGTTAAAAAACCGACTTTCAACAATTCCAAAAAGTACACGGGCGGCAACAGATGCGCCATTGCATCGGCCCAGTGCGGCGCACTTCGCAAGTCGAAAATAAAGCCCGAGAGAATGACGGCCGGCAAAAAACTCACGAGCACCGTGATTTGAGAAGCCAAAAACTGGGATCGAGTCACACTGGAAATCACCAACCCCAACCCCAGACCGATCAACAGATACAAGGCCGAGGCCCCCAATATGAGTGTAAGGCTGCCCCTGACCGGAACACCGTACAAAAAAAGCGACGCCCCCATACACAGTCCCCAGCCGCACATACCGAGCACAAAGTAAGGCAGCGACTTGGAAAGCAAAAACGCCAAGGGAGAAACGGGTGTGGCCAACAACGCCTCCATCGTGCCGCGCTCCCATTCGCGCGCCACCACAAGACTTGTCATCATGCAGCTTGTGAGCGTGAGCACAATCACAAATAGCCCCGGCACCAAATACCAGCGGCTGTTGACCGACTCGTTAAACCAGACGCGGCTCACCACTTCGACTCCCGCAGTGCCGACGCCTTGCACGCTTTGCGCCGTCAACACCGCTCCCATCACCGCGCCCGAAACCATATTGGCCCGCGGTGCGTCAATGCCGTTGACAAGCAGCTGCGCCCTGATTTGTCCGGAGACGCGTTCAAAGACCAAGAGCGCCTCGACCTCAAACGTTTCCAACGCCCGATCGGCTTCGTGCCGCGACATCAAACGCGTCACGCGAAAAGTTTTGTTGTGCGAAATGCTCTCAACCACGGCTTCGGTTTGCGCCGTTCGCTCGCGATCCAAAACCCCCACGCGGATGCCGGCGATATCAAAACTTAAGCCGTAACCGAAAAGCACGATCAAAATCAAGGGCAGAACGATGCCGAGCAACAGTGCGCTTTTGTCTCGCAAAATCTGACGAAACTCTTTTTGGCACAGCGCATTGACGTGGCGCAGGCGATCGGCAAAGGTCAACTCATGCATGACAGACCTCCGTTTCGCGTGCGGCCTCGACAATGTCGATAAAAGCCTCGTTCATCGTGGCTCTCGTCCCGCGCACCTCTTGGGGCGTTCCCAACACCAAGGTTTTGCCCGCATCCTGAATCAAAATGCGGTCGCAATAAAGCGCCTCCTGCATAAAATGCGTGGTCACCACAATGGTGGTGCCGGTCGCGGCCAACTCCGTCATCCAACGCCAAAATTGTCGTCTTGTCGGAATATCGGCGCCGCTTGTGGGCTCGTCCAAAAACAAAATTTGCGGCTGATGCAACAAGGCCACGGCCATGGAAAGACGCTGTTTATAACCGCCCGAAAGGGCACCGGCATCAATGGAAAGCTTGTCATCCAATTCGAACGCTTTGGCCAAAAGAGAAATACGCTCTTTTTTAGCTTTGCCGGTGAGCCCATAGGCTCCGGCAAAAAAGTCGAAGTTTTCCGTCACCGACAGCCCCGCATAAAGCGCAAACTTTTGCGACATGTACCCGAGCTGTTCTCTGGCCTCTTCACGGTATTCGCGCACGTCGACACCGGCCACGGACAGCGTACCGGAAGTGACTTCCAAAAGTCCGCACAGCATTTTGAACGTCGTCGTTTTGCCCGCGCCGTTGGGCCCTAACAGTCCGAAAATTTCACCGGGCGCCACACGAAAACTCGTTTGATCCACCGCCACAAAGTCGCCGAACTTGCGCACCAAATCTCGAGCGTCGATGACTTCCGAATCCGTTTCGACATCGCGCGCAACGATCCAGTCCCAATTTTGCAGTTGTCTCTTTTGCGTTTGCAACGCGTCGCAATAACACAGATAACCGTCTTCCAAAGTCGGCGTACGCTCGAGAAAATCGACCTCCGCAAACTTCGTTCGAAGCACTTGGATATCTTCTGCCTTACGCAACAACACACGCACGCCGTCGGCTTCGGGGACGGCATCGTTGACGTAATCGATACTGTCCAACAACGCCGCCTGCAGCAGACGCACGGGTCTGCGACCGCTCTCGCGATCCTTGGCCTGAAACGTTTTACCCAACGCTTTTCGGGCAATGTTTTCGGGTTGATCCCACAGGCGCACCAGACCGTCTTCGAGAATCAAAACATCGTCGCACAATTGAGCCTCGTCCATATAGGTCGTTGCCACCACCACGGTCATATTTTCCGTGCGTGCGTTTTTCTGCAAAATTTCCCACAGCTGGCGTCTTGACAACGGATCGACCCCGACGCTGGGCTCATCCAACAACAAAATCTTGGGGTGATTCAAAAGCGCACAGGCCAAACCCAACTTTTGCTTCATGCCGCCGGAGAGTTTTCCGGCAGGCCTTTGCGTAAAAGGTCCCAAGCCCGTCATCTCCAAAAGCTCTTGGATGCGCTCTCGGCGCTCGGCTTGAGTAAGCCCGAACAAATCGGCATAAAGAATGAAGTTTTCTTCCACCGACAAGTCTTCGTAAAGCCCGAACTTTTGCGGCATATAGCCGCAATGGCGCTGCAGTCGGTCGACGTCCTTATAAAGGTCTTCTCCCAAAATTTCCACGGTGCCTTCCGTTGGCGGCAAAATGCCCGCCATGATGCGCATCAGCGTCGTTTTTCCCGCGCCGTCGGCACCCACCAAAGCCACGAGACGCCCTTCGCGCAACTCGGCATTGATGTCTTGCAGCAGCGGACGTTTAACGCCTTTTTCCCTGCGTTCGACTCCCCTGAGCCTGAGAACGCACTTGACCGACTCGGGCATCGTTATTCGGGGAAAACGACGGTTGCGGGCATGCCCAAACGCAGCAACCCTTCGGGATCGGCCGCCGTCACTCTGACTTCGTAAACGAGCGCCGTGCGCAAATCTTCCGTTTGAACCGTCTTGGGCGTGAATTCGGCGACGGTCGAAACAAAGCCCACCGTGCCTTCGATTGTCTTATCCGGGAAACTGTCGACAAGAATCTTCACCTTTTCTCCGAGCGTGACTTTGCCCAAATTGATTTCATCGACCCAAGCCCGCACCCAAACGGGCGTCATCACCGCGAGTTCGTACACCGGCACGGAAGCCGAAACCATGTCACCCTTTTCTTTGTGGCGCGCACGAATCACACCGTCAACGGGTGCCGTCAACGTCGTTTGCTTCAAAGCGCGTTCGGCTTCGGCACACACGCTTTGCGCCAGAACGACCTGAGCTCTTGCTACTTCGATTTCTTCTGCACGGGTGCCGGCCAAGAGCAAATCAAGCTGCTTTTGCGCGGCTTGCCTTTGGGCTTTGGCCACACGGGCTTCGGAACAAGCCTGATCGCGTCTTTGAATACTTGAGGCTTGGCCCAAACGATTTTCTCTGGCGCACGTTCTTTCGGCCAACGTTTCGGAAGCCTTGGCGGCCGCCACATTGGCTTTGGCCGCATCAATGTCTTCTTGACGGGCGCCCGCCAAGAGCAAGTCCAATTGCTTTTGCGCCACTGCCGCTTGCGCTTGGGCGTTGTCGGCCGCAATACGGTAGCGCGTATCGTCCAAACGCGCCAAAACGTCGCCGGCCGTCACCGATGCACCCTCTTCAAAAAGCAACTTATCGATTCGACCGGCTTCTTCAAAGGCCAGATCGACCGTACGCATATCGACGCTACCGTAAATGCGCAACGTTTCGTTTTTCGAAAACCCGTAATCGTAAACGACGCACCCGAGAGCAACGGCAGCCATGAGTACGACGACAGCCGCCACAACTTTTTTAAACGCCATTGAGCAACTCCTTTGATCGAAGCGTTCCCTCACCTGTTTCTAGTCTACAGTTTTGTTTCGCTTAACGCACAAAGTTGTCGGAGAAAAACGCATCGAAATCGGGTTTACGATTGAAAATCGGGTGCAACTCTTCGTTAAAAACAGACAAAAACCGTTGCGCGGCCGGCGCCAATCCGACGGTGTCGTTGACAATCAGCGCAATTTCCCGATAACTGCGCGGTTTTAACGGACGAACCTCGACCTTGTAATTCAATCTCTCCAAGATGAGTTTGGGCAAAATGCCCACGGCAATGCCATTTTCCACCATGTTTAACAGTGCATAGTCGTCAAAAGTTCTGAATTTGACATTGGGCGCCAAATTCCGGCTCTCGAACAGACGACTGATTTCGGCGCGTTTTCCCTTTTCGAGCATAATCAACGACTCTTGCGCAAGATCTTCGATTTTTACCGCTTTTTTACGCGCCAATTTGTGCTTGCAAGGCAAAATCGCCAAAAGCTCGTCATCGTGCAAAGGCAGTGCCTTGACCGAGTCGATCGTAGGCGTTGCCACAAACCCGAAATCCACGCGCGACTGCGCCACCCAAGACTCGATTTCGGCATAGTCGCCCAACAAAATCTCGAATTCGATTCCCGGATATTGTTTTTTAAAACGAGCAATCACGCGCGGCAGCCAAAAGGTGGCAATGCTTGAAAACACACCGATACGTACCGTACCGGTCGCCAGTCCCCGAATATCCGCGATCGTCTCTTTGAGTTGCGCGTCGCCGGCACAAATGCGGCGCACTGTCGGCAGAAGCTTCAAACAGTCGGGCGTGGGACGCACCCCGCTTTTGCCGCGAATCAGCAACTGCAATCCCCAGATATCTTCCAAATCCCGAATCATGCGGCTCAACGCCGACTGCGTGCAGTGCATGGTTTCGACTGCCTTAGTCAGTGTGCCGCAATCGACGGCGGCAAGCAATGCGCGATATTTTGTAAGCATCTTGATTTTTATATATTCTGTTTTGGAATGCATATCATACTAAATATTCGCTTTTCATTTTTCCTGCGCTCTTTTATCCTTAAACCAATGTTTTTGGTTCAAGGAACATCTCTTATGCGAAGTCCCGAGCTGCTTCATCTTGTTTCTTTGCTCTTTTTCGGCTTTAACGGCGTGACGGCCGCATATATCGATCTGGCATCCGAAGACATCGTTCTCATGCGTCTGTTGCTGGGCGTTTTGTTTTTGCTGCCCTTTGCCCTGCACGTTGTCAAAGGCGTGCGGCTCTCGCACCACGATGGCTTTCATGCGTGCGCGGCAGGTTTATTCATGGGTGCAAGCTGGATCTTTCTTTACAGTGCCTATCGCTCCATAGGTGTGGCACTAGCCTCCGTTATCTACTATTTCGGCCCGGTTTTGGTCATGATCGTGACAGCGTGTTTGCACACCGAATACATACGTCCGGCGCAATGGCTGTGTTTGGTCGTTGCTTTTTCAGGACTGTTGCTCAGTATCAGCGACGGTCGTGCTTGGCGGCAAGACATTGAAGGTTTGATCAAAGCCTCTGCTTCTGCCGTGTGCTACGCCGGCATGATTCTTTGCGCCAGAGGCATCCGCAATCCCCGCGGCTTTGTGAGCGCCTTTGTCATTTTGGCGGCGGCCTTAGCAAGTGTCGGCATCTATTTCCTCTTGACGGGCACGACACTTCCTTCGTTTGAAGCGATCGGTGCCTCTTTGCTGCCTTTGCTGGTCTTGGGTGTGGTCAACACGGGGCTGAGTTGCCTGCTGTATTTTCAAGCCGTGCCGAAACTGTCGGCCGCCACCGTTTCGATTGTGGGTTATGCCGAACCCTTGACGGCAGTCGTTGCGGCTACACTCTTACTATCGGAAACCTTGACGGCCTGCCAAATCCTCGGTATTGCCCTGCTTTTTTCCGGAGCGGCTGCCGCTCAACTTCTCGGACGTCGTTAGATGTATAGCGTTTCATTGATTTTGCCCGACTTTGCCATCATCCTTTTAGGGCTCTTTTTAAGCCGTAAAGGCGGCTTTTCGCAAGCGTTTTGGGACGGAGCCGAAAAGCTCGTTTTCAACTATCTTTTGGCACCTTTTTTGTTCGTGTCGGTCGCGCAATCGCAGTTGACAATCGGCGAATCGTCGCTGTTTTTGGCAACCGGCATCGGTGCAATGCTGCTTGGCGTCGTTGTTTCCTACCTGGTGCGCTATATCGTTGCGACGGATGCTGTCACGCACGCCTCGGTTTTTCAATGCGGCTTTCGCTTTAACACCTATATCGGCTTTGCGCTGGTCACTCGCTTTTGCGGCGATGCCGGCACCTCGCTGTTAGCATTGCTCATTGCCTTTTGGGTGCCGATCAGCAACAGCATTGCGGTGGCCGACATCGCACGCGCCGTGGCTAAGGCTAACGGACGCGCAGGCAATCAAATGCAAATCTTGCGCGCCACTGTCACGGGTGTGGTCAAAAACCCCTTGATCATTGCCACGGTTTTGGGTTTGATTTTCAATTTTGCCGGCATCGGCCTTGTTGCGCCTGCCGAAGCCTTCCTTCGGCATTTGGGCAGCGCCTCTTTGGCCATGGGACTGCTTTGTATCGGAGCGGGACTCAAATTTGAGGACCTTAAGGCTGATATCCCCCTCATCGCCTCATCTTGCTTGGTACGCCTGATCATCGTTCCTTCGTGCGCCTTGGGCGTGATTGCTTTAACGGGGCTCACCGGAGCGGCTGCCGCCGTCGTTGTCATTTTTGCCGCTTTGCCCACGGCGCAGTCGTGCTACGTCATGACTGCCAACATGCACGGTAACGCTTCGATCGTCGCGGCCGTCACCACCGCGCAAACGCTCCTTTCGATGGTAACGCTCAGCATCTTGATTTTGCTGCGTTTTACCTAAAAAGAAAACCGCGACCGTCCCAGTAAAAGGAATAGTCGCGGTTTCTCGCAAGTTCACCGGTTTGGCAAAGCTTTAGATATCTTCGCTGACCATATCGATTGCTCCGCACGGGCATTCGTTGGCGCAGATGCCGCACCCCTTGCAGTAGTCGTAGTTGAACTTAAACTTCATGCCTTCGCCGAGTTTGATGACGGCATTGTCAGGACACACGCCATAGCAGTTGTCGCACTCGAAACAGTTGCCGCAACTCATGCAACGACGTGCTTCGAACAATGCGTTTTCTTCGGTCAAACCGTGTTGCACTTCGTCAAAGGTCGTTTGACGACGCACGATATCGAGCATCGGACGCACGGTCTTCGGAGCATCGGCGTAGTACCACGTATGCAAACGATCGAAGGTTGCCATCGCCGCCTTCTTGGGTTCAACGTACGTTTCGCCGTTCAAATACGCATGGATGGCTCGCGCCGCGCGTTTGCCGTGACCGATGGCCACCGTCACGTTCTTGTCGCCTGCGACCATATCGCCGCCGGCAAACACGCCGGGCGCACCGGTCATCATCGTCACGGAATCGACGGCGACTTCGTCGTTTTCGATTTTGAGCCCCTCGACATTGCTCAACAGCGACAAATCGGTTTGCTGACCCAAGGCCAACACGAGGCTGTCGGCAGCGATGCTTTCGAATTCGCCGGTGCTTTGCGGCTTGCCGTTTTCGTCCAACACCATCTTTTCGATCTTGATTTCGCCGCCCGCGGCTTCCTTGACGGTAGAAAGCCACTTCATAGTCACGCCTTCTTCAATGGCCTCGGCGATTTCGGAAGGATGTGCCGGTGCCCTATCGCGCGTACGGCGATAAACGACCAAAGGCTCGGCTCCCATACGACGCATGGTACGCGCCACGTCCATAGCGGTGTTGCCGCCGCCGTAAACCACCACGCGACGGCCGAGCATGGGTTTTTCGTCTCCGGCCAAATCGCGCAACACCGTCACGGCATCCATCACGCGACTGGCGTCGCCCGCCGGAATATAGGTACGACGGGCCAAATGTGCGCCCACGCCCAAAAAGACCGCATCATAGTGTCCCTCGGTCATTTCTTTGGCCAAATCGGTCACTTCGCGACCTAATTCGATTTCCACACCCATATCGGCAATGCGCTTGATTTCGGCATCGAGCACTTCGCGCGGCAGGCGATACTTCGGAATGCCGTAGCGCATCATGCCGCCGGCTTCCTGACTGCCTTCGACCATGTGAACGCTGTGACCCATGCGGCGCAGGTGGTACGCAGCAGACAGCCCTGCAGGTCCCGAGCCTACGACAAGCACACGCTTGCCCGATTCTTTTCTCGGTACATCGAACGCCCAGCCCTTGGCCAAGGCATTGTCACCCAAGAAACGTTCCACCGAGTTGATGCCCACACTTGCATCGAGCCCGCCGCGGTTGCACGCCGTTTCGCACGTGTGATAGCACACTCGCCCCATACAAGCCGGCATCGGGTTGTCTTCGACGATGCGGCGCCATGCGCCTTCGTAGTCGCCCGACTCGGCCTTAAACAGCCATGCCTGACACTGTTCGCCGGCCGGACACTTGGCATTGCAAGGAGGCAGGCGATTGACGTAAACAGGTTTGACGGTACGCCACGTGCCGGTTCTGTTTTCCAAAGACGATCCGACATCCAACGTAATGGCAAAGGGTTGATTCTTCTGTGTCATTTTCTCCTGTGCTCCCCTTTTTAGAAAACGTGATGACGTTCTTCGCCCTGTTCGGGCACGGGAATATCGCGACGTTGGTCGTCTTCGTCCATCAGCCCGTATTTTTCGATATTGCGATCGGCCATGGCCTGCAAACGCAACAGCGTTTCGGGACTGCCTTTCTTGCCGAACAAATGCGCAAAGCGTTTTTGCAACTTCAGGTAGTTTTCCACCGGCTGCTTGCGACGAATCGGCAAAACCTGCGTGACTTCGCCGTATTCGGCTTCAAACACCGGAAAAATGCCCGTTTCGTGCGCCAAGCGCGCCAATTCGATCGTCTTGGCCGATGCCGCGCCCCAACCCAAGGGGCAAGGCACCAGAATGTGCAGATAACGCGCACCGTGCATCGACATGGCTTTGCGCACCTTGCGCTCCAAATCGTGCAGATCGGCCACGGTAGCCGTTGCCACGTAAGGAATGCCGTGAGCCATGGCGATGGCGGGCACATTTTTACCCTGTCCGAACGTATTGCCCGGGTATCCGGCCGTGGGCATCGTGGTCGCCGTTCTGGCCGCAGGCGGCGTTGCCGACGAGCGTTGCACGCCGGTATTCATATACGCTTCGTTGTCAAAGCAGATGTAGAGCACGTCGTCGTTACGTTCAAACATCCCCGACAAGCACCCGAAACCGATATCGGTCGTGCCGCCGTCGCCGCCCATGGCCAAAACGCGCACGGGTTCGACACCCATTTTCTTGGCGCGCACGCGTGCTGCGGCCGCCATACCGGTCGCCACTGCAGCGGTGTTGCCGAACAGAGAATGGAACCACGGCAACTGCCAGGCCGATTCCGGATAAGGGGTGGAGAACACTTCCAAGCAACCCGTGGCGTTGGTGGCAATCAAACGACCGTTGGAGGCGTCGACAGCCGCGTCCACCGCATAACGCGCCCCCAAGGCTTCGCCGCAACCCTGACAGGCGCGGTGACCGGAATTCAAAGCGTTAAAACGCTCGACGGACGATTGCACGGTACGCTCGCCGGGATTGAGCAGGCGATTGCCCACGGTAAAGGTGCCGGTTTGATAAAAGCGAACTTTTGTTTCTTGCATTTTTCTGAAACTCCTTACCCTTTACTGTCGCATCGTCGCGTCGCGCATCATGGCTTCGGGCAACGGACCCGATTTGCGAGACGCACGTTCGCGTTCCAGCTGACGTTCGACCAACTCTTCGTCCAAATCCATAAAGGTGAGTTCTTCCAACTTGCCTTCTTCGGCCTGACGGAACACCTTCTTTAACGAGGCTCTCGTAATGGCGCGTCCGCCCAAACCGACCATCACGCTAAAGCGTTTGACCGACGGGGCTTTTTGTGCGGTCATGATGTCTTGCGTCAAAACGCCGCCCGAGCCCACGGCCAGAGCGCGCTCCAATACAACGACGGTCTTGGCGCCTTCCATGGCTTGAGCCATCGCTTCCTTGGGGAAGGGGCGATAGCACTTTAAGCCGATGACACCGATTTTCATGCCGGCTTCGCGCAATTCGTCGACCGTGTCTTTGACGGTGCCCAAGGTCGAGCCCATGGCGATGACGCGAATGTCCGCATCTTCGCAACGATAGGTGCTCACCAAGCCGCCGGAATCGCGCCCGAAGATTTCTTTAAATTCGGCTGCCACCTGAGGAATGAATTCCAAGGCCTGCAGATGCTTCATGTGCGAGAGGTAGCGCACTTCGGTAAAGGCTTCGGGGCCGACCATGGCGCCGATCGAAACCGGATCGTTCGGATTGAGCTCTTGACGCGGCTCGTAAGCCGGCAAGAAGCGATCGACTTCCTCTTGCGTCGGAATGTCGACACGCTCAAAGGCGTGCGTCAACACAAAGCCGTCCATACACACCATCACGGGCAACGACAATTCTTCTGCGATACGAAATGCCTGAATGTGCAAATCGGCCGCTTCCTGATTGGTTTCGGCAAAAATCTGAATCCAACCGCTGTCGCGCTGGCTCAACGAGTCGGAATGATCGTTCCAGATATTGATCGGTGCACCGATCGCACGATTGGCCACCGTCATCACGATGGGCAGTCCCAGACCGGAGGCGTTATAGACGGCTTCGACCATGTACAACAGCCCCTGAGAAGCCGTTGCCGTATAGGCTCGGGCACCTGCCACGCTGGCACCGATGGCCACGCTCATGGCGGCGAATTCGCTTTCGACGTTGATGTATTCGCAATCGCCGATTTTTCCTTGGCGGGTCAACGAACCCAACTTTTCCACAATATGCGTTTGCGGAGAAATCGGATAAGCACAAATCACGTCGGGACGACACAGCGCAACGGCTTCGGCCACCCCCTGGCTACCTTCGATTTGCTTGAGCATCGATTCGTCTCCTAAAAATTACGCTCCGAGCTGTGCTCGGATGTGGTTGTAGGCAAGCTCTGCGACGGCCGCATTGGCTTCGGCAATCTTGCCGCCGAAACGCGCGTTGTAGGCTTCCTGCACGCTTTCAAGTTTCAAGGCGCCGGTCATCGCGGCAAACCCTGCAAGCATGGCTGCACCGGGCAGAGGACGCCCGATTTTGTCCAATGCAAAACGCGTGGCCGGAACCGTCATCACGTGTCCAGCAGGCAGACGCGCAATCAATTCGCCCAAGCCCATTTCTTCGGGCGACACGGAACTGTTGATGAGCACGTAGCCGTTGTCGACAATGCCGCCGAAAACGTCTTCGCTATCCAACAGCGTCTTGTCTTGAATCAGCACGACATCGGGTTCTTGAATCGGTTCGCGCAAACGGATTTCTTTTTCGTCGATACGACAAAAGGCGCGCACGGGCGCCCCGGTTCTTTCGGACCCGAAACTCGGAAAGGCTTGTGCCCAATGTCCTTCGGTAAAGGCGGCGACGCTGAGCATTTCCGCAGCCGTCACAACCCCCTGACCGCCTCGGCCATGGATTCTGATCTGATACACAATGTTTCTCCTTGTGTTGACACCCGCGCCAAGACCGCGTCTTGGACACCGTTGCCCTGTGGTTCTATGGAGATTTTCGAGACAATTTCAAAAAAGCTTGAAATTGCATCAAACAGGCAGGGCAAATACTAGGGTATGGTTCGTCTGATAGAACAATACCAAAAATTAGCAAAGTCGTAAGTTATCCTTACGGATGAGACCGCCCTTTTAATAAGAAAACTCGTGTTTTCCCCGATACGCTTTCTCAGTCGTTGTACACTTGTCCTCACCGATTTTTTCTTTTGCCGACTGTTATGACTTTGACCGCACGCATTTTTCGTCCAATGTTGATGCTTGTCGCCGTACCGAGTTTTTTGACCGGCTGCGCGAACTTGACGCAACTTTTTTCCGATCCGCTCACGCCCGAGGAGGGTGTGGCCGTTTTGGATCTTCAGGGCACGGGCCATCAGCAATTTCAATGCACGTCCGACAGCAAGGGGCGCTACTGGAAATTCGTCTCTCCCAAAGTCGAACTCAAAGATATGTCCGGCAAAGTCCTTGTCACGCAAGGCGCCGAATTTACTTTTCAAGCACCCGACAAATCGGTACTGACGAGCAAAATCGTCAAGTGGGACGAACAAGCCCCGCCCAAAGACGTCAGAAGTGTCTTATTTCAAACGCACGGACACGGCAAAACGGGAATTCTGACCGGTGTACGTTGGGTGAAACGCATTGAGGGCAAAGGCGGGATTCCGCAAACGCGCTGTTCGCCTTCTCAACTTGGAACGTTGCTTCAAGTTCCGTTTAGCGCACGCTACATTTTTTACCGTTAAATAAACAAACGGAGTTTTTCGCCTTGCTTTGCCGATTTTTCAAGCAAAATCATAGGTTTTCGCACCCTCCGGCTTTACCGTGAGGTTGGAAATATCCCCCTTTTTTCGTTAAAATTGAGCGTTTCCGTCAAGAATTTGACGGTCGTGGATTTATGTGAGAAGTATTGGGAGATATATATGGTTGGAGCTACGGTTTTGGGCGTTTTTCTGCAAGGATTGCCGCCGGATCGTCGCGTCGCAATGGCTCGAGTTGCGAGCCTGATTCGCCGTGCTGCTCGAGGCGTGCGTGAAAGTAAGCGTTTCGGCCTGGTTTTCTACGAGTTGAGCGGCGGTCCTTTGTTTGCCTTGGAGTCGCGTGAAAAATCTCTGACGCTTTACATCGCCGAAAAGACGGTGCTCGAACAGACGACGATCAAAGACGTGGATATGGAGCACAGCCTGATTCAGTTCACCGACTTGAATCGTCTGCCCTTGCCCGACATTGAAAAGCTCGTGCGCGCCAGCGTCGTCGTTCGTCGCGAACGCGGCACTGTTCCCACGCAATCCGAAATTTTGGAAATGTGGGGTGTCAAGGAAGAAGAAGCCGCCGTGGCCCCGCCCGTGGTGCGCATCTCGATGCGTACGGCCGACGACGAAGCCGCCGAAGCCGCCGCCAAGGCCGAAGCCGAACGACTGGCAGCCGAAAGCAAGAAGATTCTGCGTCCGACCAAGCCTGAAAAGAGCTTGGTACAAAAGCGTCAAGCCGCAGCCGTGGCTGCCGCCAAGGCTGAAAAAGCCGCCAAGGCCGCTGCCAAGGCCGAGGGCGACGCCCCTGTCAGAAAGCGCCGTACGACCAAGAAAAAGGTTGAAGCCGACGAATAATTCGTTTGTTTCCGATCGATAAAAAAGCCGCTCGCGAACTTTTTCGAGCGGCTTTTTCTTCGTCCGCAGACCGAAGATCCGCGGACAATCGAGGGCAAAAACGATCAGATTTCGATCAAGGTATAGCGATCGTTACCCATCTTGAGATCGCGCATGGCGGTCAACTGATGTAGCCCATGGCGAGACTGCATGCGCTCGACCAAGTCCTGATTGCCCGTCTGACCGAACACCAAGTCGCAGCTGGCCTGGTCGATCGCCAAAATATCGGTCGAAGCCAAAATGCCGATATCCGGAATCGTAGGTTCGGCGGCGCCTAACCCGGCGCAGTCGCAGTCCACCGACATACGGCGAAGCACGTTGATAAAGACGATGTGCTTACCGAAATAGTCGCACACGGCCTTGGCCGATTCGCTCATCGTTTCCATCAAGGGCTCTTTGCTCGGCCATTGATCCCAAGGCGCATTGCCGTCCTTGACCAAATGCACCTGAGCCTTGCCGATGCGACCGTCGGCACAACCGATGGCGATGTTTTTCATCGAGCCGCCGAAGCCGCCCATGGCGTGGCCCTTAAAGTGGGTCAAAACCAACATGGAGTCGTAGTTGACGATGTGCCCGCCCATCGACACTTCCTTAAAATGCTTGCCGCCGCGCACCGGCAACATCACCGTGCCTTCTTCGTCCATGATGTCCACCGGGCAGAACGTCCAGCCGTTGACCTTCAAGGTTTCGCGGTGACCTTCGGTCGTATAGCGGTCGCCCGGATACAGCGTATTGGTTTCGACAATGGTGCTGTTGGGAATTTGCCCCTGCAGTGCCCTCACCATGTCGCGCGGCAAAATATTGGGACCGTTCTTTTCACCGGTATGCAACTTGATGGCCACCTTGCCGTAAATCGAGTCGTTGACCAATCCGTAGAGCTTTTGCAGAGTCTCGGCATCGATTCTGCGCGAGAAATACACCTTGGCTTTGGAACCCGGAGCATCGGCCGCGACGCGAACGGAACCTACGGTCGGTGCTTGAGTAAACTTTTCTGTCATTTTTTCACTCCCGGCTGCCGGCTTTGCCGGTGCAGCCAACACAGAAGGGGCAACGGCCAAGGTCGTGCCTAAAACCGCCGCCTTTTCAAACAATTCGCGGCGTTGCATCTTATTGTCGCTTTCGCCGACGCAACAAGGACCGCCACAACGATAATTTTCGGACATTGCTTTCTCCCTAACAAATCGTCAAAACTCAAAAATCGATAAATTTTTGAGTTCTGACAAATATTATGGGGAAACGCTTATTTGAACACTTGCCTATTTTGTTCAAGATTCTGTTGTTTTGTCCTTATCGACAGGCGTCTGCTCACGGTAGGCGCACTCGAGTGCATCAATCAGGCGCTTGTATTCGCGCTTGACCTGCGCTTGAGTGCAGCCCATTAAAACGGCATCGTCCAAAACGTCTTGCAAAAGCGCCTTGACTTCGTGCCAATTTTCTTCGAGCACTTTGACTTTTTCCGTGCACGAAATGACACTGCCGTCGGGGTAGTGCCAGGTCTTGGGCGGAGAGCTTTTTTCAGACAATGACATTGACAAAATTCCACGTAAACAAAAGACAGTCGCGGTAAAATCACCGAAGTTTGTTTTCGCACTAATCTTAAGCCATTTCGGATTTTCCATGGAATTGACGCACAGCCTAAAATCAGCATTCATCCCTCGCGCCGTTGCCGTCGTCGGCGCAAGCGACCGCAGCCAAAGCCGCGGTACCTATGTTTGGAACGGCGTCATGAACGGCAAGCGCGCGCTTGAGGCCTATCCGGTCAATCCGAAATACAAGTACATCGGCGTCGTGCCCTGTTGGTCGAGCTTAAGCGAATTGCCTGCGGCCATCGACTTGGCCGTCATCGCCACGCCCGCACACACCGTCATGGGGTTACTTAAAGAGTGCCACAAGTTGGGCATTGCCAACGTACTGCTCACGCCGGGCAACGATGCATTGACGGGCGATCGACACTGGCGAAACGAGATTGCCGAATTTGCGCGCAAAGCCGGCATTCGCCTGATCGGCCCCGACTCCATGGGCATCATGCGTCCCTCGATCGGATTAAATGTCAGTTACTGGCCGCAGTTGGCCGAAACGGGCAACGTCGGCTTGTTGAGCCAATCGGGGGCCGTGACGGCGACTATTTTGGACTACGCCTCGCGCGCAGCTATGGGCTTTTCCACAGTGATTTCTTCGGGACTCGAAAGCGATGTGACCTTGGCCGAAATCGTCGAATTTTTGGCCAACGATCCCGAAACCGGCATCATTGCCATGCACATCGAAACACTGCGCCACCCGAGAGCTTTTTATTCGGCCGTCAGAGCCGCCGTGCGCCGCAAACCCGTCGTTCTCTTAAAGGCCAGTCGCGGTTCGAGCGCAGGACGCCTGATTGCCAGTCGGTTGGCCGCACCCGTGGGCGACGAAGCCGTTTTCGACGCCATGCTTGAGCGCGCCGGTGCCATTCGTTGCGAGCGCATCGAAGAATTTTGTTCCACGCTCGAAGTGTTTGCCTCGGGCAAAAATCCCCGTCAGGGCCGCTTGGCGGTCTTGGCCAACGGTTTGGGATTTGCGTCGCTGTCGGCCGATGCCGTGGATGCTGCCGGCGTCGCTTTGGCCGAATTTTCGATCGAAACCCAACGCAAAATCAAAGCGCTTTTAAGGCCTGCCACGACGCTCACCAACCCGCTGACGTTGGGTTCGGATGCCGCTCCCGAAACGTTTGCGCAAGTGCTCAATTTTGTTTTGGCCGACAACCAGGTTGACGGCGCCGTCATTTCTCTGGCCCCGAGCGCCATGACGCAAACGCCGCGTACCGTGCAACTCATTGCCGATGCGGCCGACAAGAGCTTTAAACCGGTCATCGTCAACTGGGTGTCGGACGCACCCGATGCCGACATGCGTCTGGCGTTTAAACGTTGTCGATTGCCGTTATTGAATACGCCCGATTTGGCCGCCCGCGCCTTCAAGCACCTTTCCGATTACGAATACCTCAAAGAACGTCGCATGCGCGTTCCCAAGGAAGGCACGCAAGCCGAAAACACACGCGATCTGACGGTGGCCCGCGTGGTCGTCGACGAGGCCAAACTCAGAAAAGAGCACATTCTGCCGGAAGAACAAACCGTGCAGTTGCTCGCAAGCTTCGGCATCAAATCTTTGCCCTCTGCCTTTGCCACGACAAGCGAAGAGGCCGTCAACGCCGCTCGCCGCATCGGCTTTCCGGTCGTTTTGAAATTGTCTGCCGACGGCATCGCACACAAAACCGACGTGGGTGGCGTTGTTTTAAACTTACTGACCGAAAAATCCGTCGCCACAAGTTTCGAAGACATTCGAAAGCGTGTTAAAAAGCTCGCTCCCATGGCTTTGTTTAAGGGCGTCTTTGTTCAAAAGATGGCCGAAACGCCCCACGGTCGCGAGTTGAGCGTGCGCGTGGCTACCGACCCGGTTCTGGGGCTGGCCATTTACTTCGGTGCGGGCGGCCGTACCGGAGAGCTTTTCGATACGCAAACGATCGAGTTGGCGCCCTTAACGGAACCGTTGGCCAAAGAACTCGTTGCCAAGCACCCGATGGCGCAGGCTCTGGGCGTTTTTCGCGGAATGCCCGCCATCGACCAAGACGCTCTGGTGCGATTGATGTTGCGCATCTCTCGCATGGTGTGCGAAATTCCGGCCGTGGCCGAAATCTGCGTCAACCCTTTGATTGCCGACGAAAACGGTGTCACGGCCTTGGACAGTGCCGTCACTTTAAACAGCAAACCGTCCGTGCCCGACGCCGACTATTCGCACATGCTCATTGCCCCGTCTTCTACCCTTTGCGAAGAAGACATCACCACCAAAGCGGGGTTGATGCGCATTCGCAGCATTCGCGCGGACGATTTCGAACCGTTAAAGCGCATGTATTCGCGCCTGTCGCAAAAAACGTCCTACATGCGGTTTCATAAAGATGCCAAAGAGTTGACCGACGTGGAAATCATCGATTTCACGCAAATCGATCACGATCGCGAAGCGGCGCGCATCATTGTGGACAACAGTTCCGTGGGACCCGAAATTCACGGCGTGGGCCGCATCTTCATGCATCCCGACAGCGACACGGCCGAATTCGGCATTGTTGTCGAAGATCAGTACCAACGTGCCGGGTTCGGCGCCCTTTTGATGCAGCGCTTGGAAAACGAAGCGCGCCGCCGCGGCATGAAAACCATCGAGGGCTACGTGCTCAAAGGCAACGACGCCATGGCAGGTCTGATGTCGCGCCGCGGCTATCGAGCCAAAGACTGCCCCGAAGACGCCAATATGCTCGTCTACAGCCTTACCCTTTAACCCTTTTGTTTGATACCCCGTATATGTCGATTCAACACAGTATTGAAAACCACATCCTCACCGTCGAAATCGCGCGTCCGGAAAAACGCAACGCGCTCGATGCGGCCGCACTCGAAGCGTTGACCGAAGTTTTCACCCAAGCCTCGCAAAACGACGACGTGCGCGTGGTCTTTTTGCACGCCCAGCCCGGGATTTTTTGCGCCGGCGGCGACTTGTCCGAACAGCTTAAAAACCCGAGTGCGGAACCCGATACGCCCACCGGTCGCATGATCGAGGCACTGTCTGCCTGCACCAAACCCGTCATCGCCTGTGTCGAAGGGCCTGCCGTGGGTTTGGCCGTCACCATGCTCTACTACTGCGACATGGTCTATGCCGGGTCTCGCGCCCTCTTTTCTTTGCCCTTTACGGCTTTGGGGCTCACGCCGCGTTACGGCGCCTCGCTTCTGACCTTGATGAATGCGGGTTATCACAAGGCCGCCGAAAAAATTCTTTTGTCCGAACCCATCACCGCCACGGAAGCTTTAGACATGCGCCTGGTCTCGGGCGTTTTCCCCGACGAACAGGTCCGCGCACAGGCTAAAGCTCGTGCCGATCGTCTTGCCAAGATGAGCCCGACTGCGGTTCAGGCTGCCAAGGGCCTTTTGCGCGAGGCCTGGAGCCTTCGCCTGAGGGCCTTGCGCGACAGCGAAGCGCGTACCTTTGCAAAAACGTGTACCACCCCCGAAGCCAAAGAAGCATGCGCGGCATTTTTAGAAGGTCGTATGCCCAATTTTTAAAAGAAACGAGAGGAAGAGAAAATGCGCGTACTTTTAACCGGCGGCATGGGCTTTATCGGTTCACACACCGCCGTCGAACTGATCGAGACGGGACACACCCCCGTCATTTTCGACAACTTGTGCAACAGCTCGCCCGACGTATTGGACGCCATTGAAAACATCACCGGCGTCAAACCCGACTTTGTACAAGGTGACATTCGCGACAAAGAGGCGTTGCGCAAAGCTTTGAACGACTTCGATATCGAAGCCGTCATTCACTTTGCCGGACTCAAAGCCGTGGGTGAAAGTTGCGTCAAACCCCTGGCCTATTACGACAACAACGTTAACGGCACGCTCGTCTTGCTCGAAGCCATGCGGGAAACGGGCGTGACGCAACTCATCTTTTCGAGTTCGGCCACCGTCTACGGCACGCCCCAATACCTGCCTTTGACCGAAGCGCATCCGGTCGGAGTCGGCATCACCAACCCCTACGGTCGCACCAAGTGCATGATCGAGGAAATTCTTTGTGATTTGTGCAAAGCCGACACGGGCTTCACGGCGCTGTGCCTGCGTTACTTCAATCCGATCGGCGCACACGCCTCCGGCCTGATCGGTGAAAATCCCAACGGCATTCCCAACAACCTCATGCCCTACGTGGCGCGCGTGGCCTCCGGCGCCTTGCAATGCATTCAGGTGTTTGGCAACGACTACGACACCGTCGACGGCACGGGCGTGCGCGACTATATCCATGTGTGCGACTTGGCCGCCGGTCACGTCGCCGCTTTGGAAAAAGCGCAAAGCGTCACGGGTTGGCACGCGGTCAACCTGGGCACGGGACGCGGCACCAGCGTTTTGGAAATGGTGCGCGCCTTTGAAAAGGCCTGCGGCAAGACGCTGGCTTACAAAATCGTCGATCGCCGCGCCGGCGACGTTGCCGCCTGCTGGGCCGATTGCCAAAAGGCCAAAGACTTTTTGGGATGGCAGGCCAAATTGAGCCTGGAAGAAATGTGCGCGAGCGCCTGGAATTTTGAAGAAAAGCTGCGCGCCAAAGCCAAGAGTTGATCGCTCAAAGCCGCACGACGATGAAAATGCCGACACGTCCGAGGAGACTGTCGGCATTTTCTTTGAGAAAGACTGACGCAGCTTTACTTGACACGTTTAGCCGCTTCGATCAAGTCTTGACGGGCATCGTACACGCCGGAGTTCACTTCGTTCAAATGCAGCAGCGTATCGAACAGATTGTCGTGCGAGACCGCTTCTTTGGCGGCCGTTTTCAATTGCGCGTCGGTCACGCCGAAGCGCGCCTTGGCACCGGCACTCAACCACAAAACCATCGGCACCTTGGTTTGCTCGTCAATACCCGCCCAGTAAGGGGCTCCATGCAACCACAGGTTCTTTTCGCCCAAGCTTTCTCCGTGATCCGACACGTATAGCAAGACCGTATCGACACCTTCGGCCGTATTCAAATCGTCGATGATGCGCCCCAACACACGATCGGTGTAGTGAATCGTGTTGTCGTAGGCATCCCGCACGGCTTGCGGCGAGCACGCGCCCATATCTTCGCTTTGGCATCCGTCGCCGAAAGCACGCAACTCGGGCGGCACGCGTTTGTAATAGGCCGGTCCGTGACTGCCGATCATGTGCAACACCAACAGCTGACGATTTTTGTCTTTGGCTTTTGCAATCGCCGCATCGACATTGGCCACCAGGGCTTCGTCGTAGCAGTTGCCGTCGGGACACATTTGACTGTCGCCGGTCACGGGTTCCAACATTGTCGGCGTACACACGCCTTTGCAACCACTTTGATTGTCCGCCCAACGCACGGCAACCCCGGCGCGCTCGATGACGGAGAGCACGCTTTCTTGGCTCAAAATCTTTTTGCGATCGTAATTGTTTCGACCCACTCGACTAAACATGCAAGGCAGACTCACATCGGTCGAAGTACCGCAGGCCGTCACGTCGTTAAAGGCAATCACATCTTTTTTGGCAAGTTCCGGTGTAGTCATCCGTTCGTAGCCGGCCAAACCCCAGTTGGCAATGCGAGCCGTTTCCCCCACGACCGTCACTACCAAAAGAGGACGCGTCGAGCCGTCTTTGACCGTCGGGGTCGAATCGATGACCGTGCGCTCGGTACGATCCGGGCTCGAATCTTTGATCATCGTTCGAACAAAGCTGTAAATGACCGAAACCGGCACGATAAAGTAGCGCGCTTGCTTATCCTGACGAATAAACGTGGCTGTCGTACTCATCTGGCTTGCGATCAGCGCCAAAGAACAAGCCAGGAGCAAAGCGGCTGTCGCCGTCGTTTTCAATACGCATTGAAAAGAAAACGGCACTGCCTTCACGGCAGGGGTCTTTAAAGCTGCAATCCAAACGGGTAAAGCAAAAAGAACGCTCGTCCAAACCAAGCGAAGACCGAGCAACTCTTTGGCCTCGCGCATATCCGTGACCAAGGCGTTGCGAATCATATCGGCCGTCATCACCGTGCCGTACAACACGTTAAAGGCAACGGCTACACCGGCAATCGTTCCCAAAATCGCAAGAACGATGCGCCAACCGCGTGCCGACATCAAGCGAACGATCGGATAAAGAATCGCCGTATACAGCACCCACAGGAGCAAAAACATGCCGAGCGTCGCCCAAAAGGCCGACGGCGTTCCCATCTCCAGCAAGCGTGTGAAAAAGGGCTGTGCCAAGACCGTCAAAACGGCGGCGGAAATCGCAGCTGCACGCATAGGCGTCATCTGTTCGACCTTCTTTTCGCGCTCGGGCAAACAGGCAAACACGACAGAAGCCACCAGCCAATCCGTGGCAAGCGTTGCCGCACAGTGCGACAAAAAGTGTGCGCCTTGCATCATGCGCGCCACGGAACACAATGTCCCGAAAGCCAAAACGAAAACAAGCGTCGCGGTCGCACACTTCGGATAAAGGCGCTTGGCCGCAAAATAAAGC
The DNA here is from genome assembly GCA_937995395.1 of uncultured Sutterella sp. Taxonomy (GTDB): domain Bacteria; phylum Pseudomonadota; class Gammaproteobacteria; order Burkholderiales; family Burkholderiaceae_F; genus Duodenibacillus. The sequence goes on from CALKKK010000203.1 coordinate 64,994, forward strand.
CCGATGAGTGCAAAACCCGTTCCGGCGTGCCCCGACGGCCAGCAACGCCCCTGAGAGACGCCGCCGGCGGAAAAGAGCCACGCAAAGGGATCGGTTAAAAGCGCGTGAGACGAAGAAAATTCTTCCAGACTCCAAGGACAGGCAACCCCCGTCACATCTTTCAGACCGGTCACGAGCAACAGCCCGACGATCATGGAAACGAATGCCGCCCCCAAGACCTTGGCACGCTCAATACGTCCTTTTTTCCAGTCGTAAAGGACAACGGCCAAAAGCCCCACACCGACGATCGTCGTCAAGACCTTGGCCCAACGATAAGCCGGTTGCGCCCAAAACCAGTCCTGCGACCAAGCGTGATCGTTGGCGGCATAGACGATACGCGTCAAGGCCAAATCGAGCGCGTGCGGCGGATAAAGAGTGAGTATTGCCAAAAAGGCTGCGGCAAGCCACATCCAAAGCTGATGAGAGCTGCTCGTACGGATAAATGAGAATGCGTATTTCATGATCGAAAAGTTTCGACCACACGCCGTCAACGTCCGATCACAAATGCGTGAAATACGCGTGAAAAATCGTTAAACAACGATTCCGACTCTTTTGCACTTTATCCCGGCATGAGAAAATTTCCTTACTTCAAAAAGGAAGCCGTATGCGAAAAATCTTAATTGTCGAAGACGATGTTCACATCAGCCAAAATATTGCCGAATTTCTTAATTTTTCCGATCCCGGTCTGACAGCGGAAATCTGCCATGACGGCTTTAGCGCCTTTGCCAAGGCCGCCGCCGACGACAGCATTTCTTTAATCGTTCTGGACATCGGCCTGCCGGGCCTGGACGGCATCAACCTTTGCCAACGGCTCAGAAACATCGGTTGGACAAAGCCCGTGATTATGCTCACCGCTCGCGACACGGTCGAAGACAAGGTCCGAGGGCTTGAGAGCGGTGCCGACGACTACCTGATCAAACCCTTTTCTCTCACGGAACTGTTGGCCAGAATCCGTGTTCAACTGCGTCATCTCGATCAAAAAACGGTACAACAAGTCCTGCAAGTCGGCGATCTTTCGGCCAATTTGCACACCTGGGAGTTTTCACGCGCAGGAAATCCGCTTAAACTCAATGCAACGTTGGCCAAAATATTGGTCATCTTGATGAAAAAGAGCCCGGGCGTGGTAACCCGACAGGAATTGATCGAGGCTGTGTGGACAACGCCGCCCACAAACGAAACGTTGCGAAGCCACCTTTATCTGCTGCGCAACGCCATCGACAAGCCGTTTGATCATCCGCTGTTGCATACCATCTCCGGTATCGGTTGGACCTTGCGGGAGAATAAACCTTGATACTGAAGTCCGCGACACAAACGCTCACCGGTCGCATCATGGCCGCCATGACCGTGATGACGGCCATTGTCGGGCTTGCCTATTGCTTTGCCGTGTATACCAGCGTCATGCTCGCCGAAACGACATTAATCGGCGGTCGGCTTGAAACCGAACTCAAAGCCCGCATCGAAGGCAATCGATCGAACAATCCGTCGGCAAGCGTCATCTATACCGACAGTGTCGCCCACGCCAAAAACTTTGCCCCCATTCCCGAAAAGTATGCCGAATTGCCCGACGGTTTTAGCGAAATCGTGGGCGAACACGATCGCTTCGTTTTCAAACTCACAACCGACAACGGCCGTTGGCTGATCGAACAGGATCAGTTCGGCTTCGAAGCACTGGAAATCGAGCTTTATTCGCAAGCGGTTGCTGGCTTGTTTCTGGCCATCGGCGTTGCGGCCGCTTTAGGCTACTGGTTGGCACGAAGTATTGTCACCCCCGTTAAAAACCTTGCCAAAGACGTCCGGCTCATGTCCGAAAACCGTACGCTCAAATTCGAGCATCCGATCACGGGAGAAGACGAAATTGCCGAGCTTGCCCGAACGTTGGAAGACACCTTCGGTCGCCTGCATGAGGCATTGGCCAGAGAAAAAGCCTTTACGGCCGATGTGGGCCACGAGTTGAGAACCCCGCTGATGGTCATTTCTTCAAGCTTGGAGGTTTTGTCCGCGCAATACCCGCAACTGGCGCAAGCTCGACCGCTCGAACGCATCCGTGAAGCCTCCGAGCGCATGACGCGTCTGGTACAAGTGTTTTTGGAATTGGCACGCGGAAAAATCCATTCGGAAATGCCCGAAGGCGATCTGATCGAGACATTGGGCAACATCGTCTCGGTGCGACAAACGGAAGCGGCTGCAAAAGGTCTGGAATTGTCGCTCAAAGACTTTACGCAAAGCCCAAAAACAGTCAATGCCATCTTGTTTTATTGCTTGGTGGACAATCTGGTTCAAAATGCCGTTCGCTACACCGAGACCGGCAGCGTGACCGTCTCGGTAACACAAGACACCGTGACGGTAGCCGATACGGGTCCGGGACTGGACCTGCAATCCGAAGACGTCTTTAAAGCCTTTGTACGCGGTAAAGATGCGCGCGGCCCGGGCTACGGTTGGGGCTTGAGTTTGGTATTGCGCATTTGCGAGCATACCGGTTGGAAATTGAGACTGAGAGCAAATCGCCCTCAGGGAACCGTGTTTGAAATCACCGGTTTCTAATGAGAAAAAAGCCGCAGGCAAACGCTTGCGGCTTTTTCTTCGGAAAACCTGAGGCTAAAAATTATTCAGCCTTTTCTTCCTTCACCTCTTCGACTTCAACAGCCTTTTCGGTGAGTTCCATGTAAGCCATGGGAGCGTTGTCACCAACGCGGAAACCCATCTTCAAGATGCGGGTGTAGCCGCCGTTGCGGTTAGCGAAACGCGGGCCGAGCACGTTGAAGAGCTTGGTGACCATTTCGCGGTTGCGCAAACGGTTGAAAGCCAAACGGCGGTTGGCAACGGTGTCAACCTTGGCAAGCGTAATCATGGGTTCGACCACGCGGCGCAATTCCTTGGCCTTGGGCACAGTGGTCTTGATAGCTTCGTGCTCAAGAAGAGAGTTCATCATGTTGCGAAGCATGGCCAAGCGATGAGCGCTGGTACGATTGAGCTTGCGAAGACCGGAACGATGACGCATTTTATTTTTTCCTTAAAAAAGTCTTTGGCGTTCTTCTCGACATGGAGAGACGCCACCCGCTCTTCTATCCGAAAACATTTTCGGCGGTCGGGTTTGGGTTAAAAACGAAAGCCCGAAGTGTACACCAAAAACGCACACTTCGGGTGAAAAATCGTTAAAAATTAACGATCAAGATTGGCCGGCGGCCAGTTTTCCAAACGCATGCCCAAGGTCAAGCCGTGGGTGGCAAGAACTTCCTTGATTTCGTTCAAGGACTTGCGACCCAAGTTCGGGGTCTTCAAGAGTTCGTTTTCAGTGCGCTGGATCAAATCGCCGATGTAGTAGATGTTTTCGGCCTTCAGGCAGTTGGCGCTGCGAACCGTGAGTTCGAGGTCGTCAACCGGACGCATGAGGATCGGATCCAGGGGCGGCGGCGTATCTTCCGCGGCGGCCTGTTCGACTTCGGTTTCCGTCTTGATGGTACCGAAGATGGAGAGCTGGTCCTGCAGGATATGCACGGAGCTCTTCAAAGCTTCCTCAGGCGAAATCACGCCGTTGGTTTCAATCGTCATTTCGAGCTTGTCCAAGTCGGTGCGCTGTGCAACACGAGCTGCCGACACGCTGTAGGCGACGCTGCGAACGGGCGAGAAG
>CALKKK010000204.1 GCA_937995395.1 uncultured Sutterella sp.
TCGACATCTGAGCCGTTTTTCGACAAAAATTTCATCTGTTTGGCGAAGGTGCCGATTTATGTCGTTTTTGGGAGTGGCAAAAACAATACGTGAAGTAACAACTCAACACAATTCGGGGATTTTTTCCCTAATAGGAACTTTCTCAAAAGGCGGTTAGGATAAATAAGAACTTTTTTCTAGGAGGTTCTCATGCAAGTTTCCAAACTCGCTCTCGGCGTACTGATGGCTTCATACATCTTCGCTTCTTCCGTCGCAATGGCCGAAGGTCAACGTCCCCGTGACATGGGGATCGAAATCGGTGTTTTGCACCCCGGTACGAATAACGCTATTACCGACGTCAAAGGTGTGACTGTCGGTCAGGTGACGATGGTTGACGATGCCAAAGGCATGCATACCGGCGTGACGGCAATTCTGCCCCATAGCGACAACATCTTCAAAAACAAAGTGCCGGCAGGCATTTTCTTGGGTAACGCCTTCGGGAAAATGACGGGCTATCCGCAGGTTAAAGAGTTGGGCAACCTCGAAACGCCGATTGTGCTCACCAATACGCTTAACGTTGCCGCAGGCATTGACGGCATTATTGATTACACGTTCTCCTTTAAGGAAAACGGCGATGTGCGATCGGTCAACGCCGTGGTCGGCGAAACGAACGACGGTGGCATTAACGACATTCGTGCACGTTTTGTGAAACCTGCTGATGTCTTGAAAGCTATTCAGGCTGCCAAGAGCGGCCCGGTTGAAGAAGGCGCAGTAGGTGCAGGTGCCGGGACGAAGGCTTTCGGCTTTAAAGGCGGCATCGGCACCGCTTCTCGCGTACTGCCTAAAGAAATGGGCGGCTATACGGTCGGTGTTCTTGTTCAAACCAACTTTGGTGGTTTGTTGACCGTCGACGGCGTGGAAGTGGGTAAAGCCTTGGGCGGTTATCCGTACCAGAAGGAAATCGAAAGCGCCGACGGCTCCATTATGATGATTGTGGCAACGGACGCACCGTTGGAAGCACGAAACCTTGAACGTGTGGCCAAACGTGCGTTCATGGGTCTGGCTAAAAGCGGCGGCGTGGCCTCCAACGGTTCGGGCGACTTTGTGATTGCCTTCTCTACGAACGAATCGATGCGCGTTCCGCACAATACGAAGGCGCTCAATAAGCTTTCGATGAATGTTGTGCAAAACGACGATATGACGCCGATTTTCATGGCAACGATTGAAGCCACGGAAGAAGCAGTCATCAATTCGCTTTTTGCTGCGAAAGATACCAAGACCTACAAGGGTGATGTTGTAAAGGCGTTGCCCGTTGACAAGGTCATAGAAATGATGAAAGCGCACAACAAGCTTGTGACCAAGTAATCCGATACCGAGATCCGTTGACGCGAGAGAGCCTTTGAGCCGAATCTTGGCCAAAGGCTCTTGCGTTTGATTGGAATTTACCGAGCTTGCGCCTCAGCCATTGCGTGCAGTTAGAGCGCCGCAATCAAAGCGCAATAAAAGGCATAACGCTCCGGGTTGATGAGACCGTCTTCAACTGCCTTTTTCACCGAACATCCCGGCTCCTTGGTGTGGGTGCAGTTATAAAACCGACACCCTTCGATATGACGCACGATGTCAGGCATGGCCTCTTGAATATCTGTGGCAGTGACGTGCGCAAGCCCAAACTCCTGAAAACCGGGACTGTCGATGATCTCGGTCGTTTTGCCAAGGAGCTCGCACGTGTACATGGCCGTCGTTGTTGTGGTTTGCTTACCCAAGTCCAGAGCTTCTGAAAACTCACGCGTCTTGGCTTGAGCTTCGGGAATCAGGGCATTCAAAATGGTGCTCTTACCCATGCCCGATTGACCCACCAATAAAACACGTTCTCCGGCAAAGCGTTTGGACAAAATATCTCGGGTCTCGTCAGGATTATTTTCTGCCGACGTGTGAATCACTTCGGCACCGCAGTCGTCCACCATCAACTGACAAAAGTCCTCAATCTCTTGAGCTTTGTCGGTTAGGTCTTTTTTATTGCGAATGATGACCAAAGGAATGCCTGCGGTCTTGGCAGCAATCGAAGCTTTCCACACAAACCAGGGATTAAACGTCGGGCGCGAAGCGATGACAACAGCAACTAACGTCAAGTTACTTGCCAACTCCTTGATGCGCCACTCGTCGCTGCGATACAAAAGATTGGTGCGCTCATGAATGGCTTCAATGGCAACGACGTCACCTTGAGGCTCCGTGCAGTCGACCGTGTCGCCTACCACCACATCGGCCTTCTTGCCGCGACGATGGGCTTCGTAGAGCTTGCCGTCAGGGGCCGAAACGAAGTGATGGCGCCCGTGCGTGCGGGTGACAATGCCTGTAAATGCCACAACGGTTTTTTGAGGTTTAAATTCGCGACCTTTTGCCATACTGATCCTTAAGAGTGCGCGTGTTGCATGGAAAAGCCGCGGGAGCGCAAGTTGGAGGCTTCTCTGAGTTTTTCGGACTTTAATTGCAAGCGCATCGCAAAGCGATCGTTGCGATACGTGCGACGCTTTTGCAGCGCCACATTAAAGAGCATGGCCCGGGTCTTTTGTTCGTCTTGAGCAGCGTCGGCCGACTGACGGCGATCGCGCGTTTCGGTCAAAAGCGCCGACTCGATGCGATGTGTGACGTGCGGGCGACGGTGATTAGCCAAAGAATAGAGGCGATTGGGTGTCAACGAATTGCGAAAGTCTTTGTGGAGTTTGGCAATTGCACGTACAAAGACGCGGGCTCCGACTTCGCGTACGGCATAGGCGTCTTCATCGTACGTCAGCATTCGGGTAAAGGCATGCACGGCAAAAACGACGGGATAGAGCGCCACGGGGATAATGGTTAAGCCCAGCGCAAACAAAAGCCCCGGGTTGACGGTGCCGTTAGGAATGGCCAAGGCCGGTTCGATGTTAAGCGCCCTGTAAAAAGCAGGGATCTCTGCAAGCTTGGCAAAGCCCCACCAAAAACCGAAGGCGAGCATCGTAAAGAAAAAGAACTTCGCGAAGTTGTGCCAACGGTTCACACGGCCGATGGCGCAGGCAGCTACTGCCAGAATTTCGTCGTCATCGAGTCCGTTAAAGACGTGATTGAAAATCACCAGACGCTTTTTGCCCGGGCGTTTGGCTAAGAGTGCATGGCCGTGACGCCATGCTTGGGGACGGTCGACCGTGCAGATTTCAATACCTTCAAAACCGGTTTGTGCCAAAAGGTGTGCGATCTTTTCTTTTAAGGGGGAGTCTTGCATCGGTTCGACGTTGGCGCCAAACCCCACAAACCAGTTGCTCACCATGTAGATGCGCCAGATATACCAACAGATCGTGACGAAAAGAGCAAAGAGCCACCAGTGATAGGACGAACTCATCAAAATGATGGTAAAGCCCAAGAGAATCGGCAAAGCAACGACGCAACCCACCGCTGTTTCCAAAATGCGGTCTTTGAGCCACTGTTTGGCAGGCGTTCGCTCAAAGCCGTAGCGCTCGTTGATGCGAAAGTCTTTCCACCATGATATGGGTAAATCAATGACGGCAAGCACCACAACCACAACGCACACCAAGGCAAACTGTGCGCCTACGCCTTGCCCGAAGACGGCGGTTGTGCCCGCTAACAGCAACGTAAAGCCGTTGCCAAACGTCAGAATCAGAGCAACGCCCGCCCCCAAAAGCGCATGCACCAGATCGCTTTGAATCACTTCGCCCGTGTAGTCCACAGCCTTACGGTGCTCGGCTAACGTAATGCGCTGACGAAAAGACACGGGCACGGCATTGGCCGAACCTTCTTCGTTTTTGACTTCAAAAATCGTCAGGGCAACTTGCAGACACACGTAAAAGACAATCAGTGTGGCAAAAAGGCCATGTAAGAAACCTGCGATATCGCTCATGGAAAAATCAGGGGTGAAAATAACGCAAAGCAAATCCAAGACGATAGAATAGCGGTTTGCCGAGACGTTGGTGATGTAAAGAATCAAATTTTACGGTTTCTTTGCTTCAAATGCTTGATTCTCTGCGCTTTTTATAAGGACACACACGAATGACCGATCAAATCGAACGCGACCCCAGTTACAGCGAATCCAACCTCATTTGGATCGATATGGAAATGACGGGACTGCAACCCGAAGTCAATCGCGTCATTGAGATTGCCGCCGTCATTACCGATGCGCAACTCAACATCCTGCATAAGGGTCCCGTGATTGCCATTCATCAGGACGAATACACGATGACACACATGGATAGCTGGAACACCAATACCCATGGCAAATCCGGGTTAACGAAACGTGTGTTGGAAAGCACCATTGATGAAGAAGAGGCTACTGACATCTGTTTGGCTGAATTCGCACGCTTTGTGCCGCCCGGAAAGTCGCCGATGTGTGGCAACACCATCGGTCAGGATCGCCGCTTCATGGCGCGTTGGATGCCGAGGCTTGAAGCTTATTTCCACTATCGCTATGTGGATGTTTCGACCATTAAGGAATTGGCGCGCCGTTGGAAGCCCGAGATTGTCAACGACTACAAGAAGGCTACGAGACATGAGGCTTTGAGCGATATTCTCGATTCGATCGATGAGTTGAAGTACTATCGCAAGACCATTATGACGATCTGATTGTTTTTGGACTTGGTACATAAAGAGCGCTTGCAAGGCAGCAAACCTTGAGCGCTCTTTTTGTTTGGGGAGACGGTTTGTGATCAATAACCTCAAGCAGTACCTCAGACAAAACTTTTTGATACAGGCAATCGGCAGAGATCAAGGAACAACTTGCCATCGACTGAAAATCTTTTGCTGAGCGCTATAGACCAAAGCGACACGAATCAATTCTTTGGCCCGTTGTTCTTTACCATATTGGCGAGACTGCACTTGTTCAACGGCTTGCTCCAGTAATGCTTGCTCTTTGTCGTCGGAAGCGGCAAATTTCAGCTCGAAGACCCAACACCTTTCTCCAATTTTGACCATCAAATCGCTACGCCCATAGGCATTGTGTACTTCGGCGGTGACAGGTAAATCGGCACCGTACAGCAAAGAATAGAGCATTCCTCTGCAAGTTGCTTCATCCCTGAAAGGATGCTTGTTATAGTCAACGGCTTGGGAAAGTCTGTTGAAAAGAGCAACGACATCCTCCACAGATCCATCCGATAAAACACCTGCAACAGAGTTAATGCCGTATGCCGACAGGTCTTGGTTGCGTAACAGCTCATCGGAATGAAGCCGTGCAATGGAAACCGTCACTTCACGGTTTGGATAACCAAGTAAAACTCTGTCACCGGGCAAAGCTTCCTTGATTGTTAAATATCCGACCTGAGCAAGGAGTACTTCTGTTTGAATCGAGGGTAGGTCTTGGCTATGACTTAAGTCACTCAATCGAACTTTCGTGAATTGCTCATAGGTTTTCGGATCGTCGAGCGGATGCGTCAGAAGATGCTTGACGAGAACTGTCGGTTGTCCGGCACTGTCATACCAGTAATTTCGAAGACCTAAATCAGGTCGGTTCAAAAACGACAACACAGACCATGGGCAGAAGACATGCGTCGAAGCAAAAAGATCAAAGCAAAAACCATCGTACATGACTCTCATACGGTCAATGAGCTCCTGCCGACTGGAAGTTCCAAGTACACCGACGGCCTTATCAATCCACTGACCGAAATAGTGGTGCAATTCTTCTTCCGTATATCCAAGCAATGTTCCGTAGGCAGGATCAAGGGAAATATCTGTCAGATTGTTGAAAGAAGAAAAAATGCTCGTACTTTGGAATTTTGTAATGCCGGTCATAAAGAAAAAGCGCAGACAGTTGTCGCATTCTTTAATGACGGCATAAAACTCGGCCAATTCCTGTCTGATTTCTTGAAAAACACGACTGTCGTGTAGGTTTTCAGTCAGAGGTGCGTCGTATTCATCGATGAGAATAACTAAAGAAACCGGAGGAAGAGACAGCAACCAGGTTTTCAATTGATAGATAAATTTCACAGGGCTCTGAGGTTGATACTCAAAACCTGCTTGTGCGAATTGCCCCAATAGAAGATTATGGAAGTTATCTACAAATTTTTTGTTGCTTCCATAAGTTTTGAGACTCGAGAAGTCCAATCTGACAACGGGATAGGTGTGGTCGTTCCAAAGCTTAGAGATTTTCAGACCGGAAAAATACTTCAATCCGTCCTTGAAAAGAGATTCAAGTGCAAAGACCAGCAACGTCTTGCCGAATCTACGAGGACGCGCAAGAAAGTACTTGCCATCCGTCGAGGCCAAGCTGAAAATTTGCTCCGTTTTGTCAACATAGATCGAGTCGACGGTGCGCAAGGCTTCAAAAGTAGAGCGACCAAGGGGCAACGGTTGTAAGTCTTGTAGTTGCATGCAAATAGGTTCTTATTGAGTTCTGTAAGGTTGCTTGATTTTAGCCCAACACTTTCAAGAGTGGGATGAGTAGATAGCTTTTTACGGCACTTCTTAGGTCAATCTTTGGCTTGTCGAAATCATTCGTAAACTTACCCATGAGGCAACTATTTTCAAAATGGAAATAGTTCGCCAAGAAGGCCACAGCCTTTCAAATCTTGACTTCGCAAATGCGTCTTTTGAGGCTTCACGATGGATGATGATCGCTTGGAGAACCCCGACTATTTACTTGGTGAGGACAACTTCAAAGAAATGCTTGAACGTATCAAATAAATACGATCTTAACGCGCTTTCCGAGCACTGCGGCGTATTGTTTCAGCGTACTCGATGAGGGCAAGTCGTCCTGCGCGAGCTTTCTTTCGAGTCTGGCCACAGCAGGTTGGCTCGTTCCAATTTTTGCGGCAACGTCTGCTTGGGTCAATCCCGCGTCGGTACGCAATTTCCGAATCTCTGCCAGAGCCGCCAATTCTTGCTCAGTCTCCAAGAAGCCTTTGCGGAATTCGGGATCATGCATTTGCTTGGCGAGCGTAGCTTCAAAAGTTTTGGCGGCTTTCATAGGGAAAACCGCAAGGAAACATGCGACTTAATGACATGGACCACACACTCATACCC
>CALKKK010000205.1 GCA_937995395.1 uncultured Sutterella sp.
GAGATTGGTGGTCTATTGCTATCCAATAGTAAATATCTATTATTATGATAAATAAAACACTAAAAAGTTGCATAAAAACAACACAAAAAGTTGCTAAAAGTATGTGTCATTTTGTAAGTAACTTTAAAATTTGTCTCCTTCTCAGTACTAGAAATGTGTCAAAAAGTTGATGTTCCGACGAATGAGAAAATTTATTCAATGGTACAGGGAAAGAAAGCCATTCCGTTCGTCTGAATATGGTTAGTACGAGTAACGACGACTCTGGAGTAAAGTAGAAATGAATAGGATTTTTCGCGTGATTTGGAACGATTCCCTCAAAGTTTTTCAAGTCGCAAATGAGATCACGAAAGCGCATGGCAAATCGTCTTCTTCTGTAGAAAAGAAGACCGCAGTACAGAGCGCAGGGGGGGGGGCGAGACAGCACCTTATCTAAACACCACAGCAAACTCACCTATTTAAAGACTTGTTCTTTCCTTCTTCCTGCAATGATTTGCGGGATGTCTTCAGTTGCCATTGCAAATGATGCAATCGAGACCGATCAAGAGACTACTGACAAGTATCAGTATGACGGTAAGCCACTATCTGGACCTAATAGTATCGAATTTAATCAAAATAAGACGATAACGGTAAGCAGTGACAAAAGTTATTCAGGCAATACTTATATAGAGTCAGGCAGAATTAACCTTGGACACAACGATGTATTTGCGACAGACAAAACGCTTTCAATTGCTGAGGATGGCACTTTAAATTTAAATGGCAAAAAGCAAACCGTTGGCAAATTGGTTGGTAACGGGGTGATTCAAATGTCTGGTAGTGGCAAGCTCTATGTTGAGTATGCCGAAGGAACAGAGTCGCAAACGATTAAGCATGCATTTTATGATGCTGATGGATCAACCTTAGGCTTTAAATTCATAGGTGATGCGAAATCGGTAGTTTTGGCTGCTACGCAAGGTAATTTTAGCGGTACATTGTACATTTCCAATGCCAACTTGCTAGGTCATTTAGGGGGGACACCAGATCTCATCCTTGAAGGCGCTTCTTTTGTTGTTGATAGAAATCAAAACATCAGAAGTCTCCAAGTCAAAAGTCTCCAAGATAAAGGTAAAAACGGGGCATCACTGGTTTTTGCACATGATAATGAATATTCATTACACGTGCAAAATGGGATTGTCGCAGATAGTAATTCTCCGCTGACTATTGATTTTTCAACGAAAACTTCGGATGCTATCAATCTTTTAAAAGCAGATGATGGGATCTCGCGCACATTAATCACGTCAGATAGTAATTTGGGGCTGTCTGCGGATCACATTAAGGTGAGCCTCAATCAGACAAAAATGTATAACGATGATGGTCAATTGCTCGCCTATTTGGATTGGGTTGAAGAAAAGGAGGGATTAAAAGTTACTGATAAATTGGTGACATATGACTATAAACTGAGCTCGCTCACACTCGTTGGTACGGGGGATAATGCTGTATCGCTTTCGCAAAGCGGTAATTATGAAAACGACTATACTTTTAAGACAAAAGTACAAGGCGAAGGCGATATTGCAGTGGTTGGAGGCCACGTAAAATTTAGTAAAGAAGGTGAATATCTTTACACTGGCAAAACATTAGTTAAGCGTGCGAAGAATTGGTCTGGTAATTACAACGATACTACTACTGTTGAATTTCAAATTGAAGGCGGTGCCGATATTAGTTCATCTGAAATGATTGATATCGAGTATGGTGCTCAAGCTAGGTTTTTTGTTGGCGATCATGCGATTAAAGCTCTTGGGGGTAAGGGACGAGTGCTTATTGATGCTGGGGCAACCGTAACAATTAATGACAGTAAAACATCCGATCAAACACTAAAGATTGAAAATGAATTTATTATCTACGGTGCTCTGTCGGTTAAGCGAGATGAAATCGGAAAAGTGGAATTTGCTGCTCAGGAAACGCCTTGGTCTTATGAGCAGTCGCAGATGATATTTGAAAAGTCACTGCTTTCTCTAGGGGATGCCGGAACCTATGAAAAATTGTATAACATCAATCACTTAACTTTAGGCGAAGAGACGACTTTGACAGTCGTTAGTCATGATACTAGCACCGGAATGAAAAATTTGCATTTTAATGGTGGAGAACTTCAGTTCACTGGAACAGTGCTTGATGAGAAGTATAAGGATAGTAATGCTAGTCTGAATGTTCATGGGCAAATTGATGCAAAGCAGAGTGCGGTGTTGAATGTTGAATTCAATAAACAAGCAGAAGCTGGCTTTAGTCTGTGGAATAACCAGAAAAAATTTGATGTTGCATTGGTACAAACAAACTCACTTACTGGCGGCGATCAGTTCAACGCGAATTTTATTGATGCTACCGTTTCGTCGAGCAATGACTACAAATATTTTCAAACATTAGATCAAAATTCCGACGGCACTATAGATGCAAATTTGCATTGGAGTCTTTACGACAAGGGATGGACTGATAATCCCAATAGTTGGGGATATAAACATCTTTATTTATACTCGGCCGTTCTCGATCAAATTAGTCTGGTCAATACCAAAGCGAACGAAGGATATAAAGTAGTTGCTGATGAGGCGGCTCGAGAGCTGAAGCTGCTTGCCAAGCTTACCGGGGAAGGCAACATAATCTTTTCAAAAGATACAAGTTTGGTTGATCCTACAATAACGGTCAATAATACTAACAATGACTATACCGGTATTACCACTGTTGAGAATGGTTTGACCGTTGTGCTCGCAAGCAGCAACGCATTCGGGAAAACGAAGTTATTAAACAATGTCGAGGGCGGTGTCGTTGAGCTGAATAAGAATGTTCAGCAAAAAGTCGGTCAGTTGTTGATTGCCAAGAGTGAGAATGACGACAAGAGCGTCTTAATTATGGACGATGGCTCTAGTTTGTTTATTGTCGGAAATGACGATTCTAAAATTTCGACAATTTCCGGTGATAAAGCTTTGAGCGGAAGTGGCGGTATTGAAGTTGCTACTGGTTTAACATTAAGCGTTGGTGGAAGCCAATCGTCATACATCGGTCAGGTTACTTTAGAAAATGGGGCGACCCTTGTTCTTAAACAAGGCGGTGCTCTTGAAAACGCTTCGGTCGAGGGGGCTGACAGCGATGAAGATGCAAATGCGACTGTTTTGGTTGACTCCGACAGCCCAACCAAGCTGACGGGAAAGTTCACTGGCAATGAGACACTTGTTGTCGCAAATAATACGCAGTTGACGTTGGATAGCGCATCCAACTTTTCCGGCGTGAATAAAGTTGAGTTTAAGGCGCCTGAAAGTGGTGATCTTCCTTCGTTGACGTTAGACAGTACAACGATTGCTAAGCTCAACGACTCGACAGCGAGCTGTGGTCCGACAGAGATCAACACGACTAACGGTAATCTTTCCATTAAATTAACCGATACCAATAGTGGTTCTAAAGATACAGCGACGATTCAGCAAACTGTGACCGGAGGCGGTGGTCTTTATCTCGAGAGTGACTCCAAGGATAAGTTCATTGCCTTTAGCATTAGTAAGGACAAGGATTTCAGTTTTACAGGCAATGTTCATGCTTCAAATGTTAGCTTGAAAAACAGCGACACGTATCAACAGTTTGAAAATGCTACGGTCGTTCTTGAGAGTAATGCAAAGTACGTCGTTGACGATGATGATGCAACAATTGGCTCTTTGACGGTGAACGAATCTTCGATCTTGGATTTTGCTCGTCCTGCACTTCCCGGAACCGAGCAGACAGAATTCGTCTTGAACGTGAAGGGAACATTGAAGATCGATGGAGGCACGGTGAATGTTGCGGATGGAGTTGTCGACAGCATCACGACCCACATCGGTACGAGTAACCTGTTGGAACAAGACGACGGATTCAATAATACACGTGTCGTGTTGGCAACCAGTAAAGATGGAGTTTCTGTCAGTAATGCGACTTTAACAGTTGATGGTAAACCTGTTAATGATGACAAACAAACTTTCAAAATTTCTCAGGGTCAAAACGATAAGAGTGACATTGAGGGAACCTATAAGTATGTTCTCCGTTCTGATGATGAGAATAAAACCTTGTACGTGACTTATGGCTTAGAAAGTGTCAATGTCAAAACAGGCAGTTTGGTGCTCGGAACTTCAGCCGATGCAGCGGGTGATGCAACAATATTTCAGGCAACAATCACAGGTGACGGCGGTCTGGTGATTAACACTGCATCCGAATCGGTGACATTAGCTGCCGGAAATTCCTATAAGGGGTATACGGAGGTTAAAAAAGGCAATCTGATTTTGGCGGCTGATAAAGCTTTGAATGAGACAAGTGGCCTAAATACGGCAGAAAACACGACTGTCACCATTACGACAGGAGAACAATACGTAAAAGGTCAGTTGGATGTTGGCGGTTCACTTAAGCTTCAAAACGGAGCTCATTTGAAATTTGAAGGCGGAAAGGTCGCAACGTTGACGACAGAGGGGGCAAATGCTCTTGAAAGTACCGACGGCATAACAATCACCAAGTTGGCTGAAATCAAAGGCGCAAATGACAATTTGAGTGGGACGGTCACTATTGATCAAAATGCTGTAGCAAATATCAATGATGTAGGCGGTTTGGGATCAGGGAATATTGGTCTTAACGGCACACTTAACCTTGACCTTGGTGAAACTACTACCGGTGTTTTTGATAATGTGTTGACGGGGAGTGGCTTGTTCAATGTCGCCTCCGGAACGGTGACGGTATCGGCGTTCTCCAATGATTTACAGACCGGGTACAAGGGGCGCACAACCGTTAATAAAGGAGCTACTTTGATTGTGGCCGAGGGGAGTTCTCTAGGGCAAACTTCCGGTTTAACGAACGACGGGACGGTCGACGCCAGTCATAATGATTTGAAGGTTTATGGGAAAACGGATAACACTGCCACCGGCACTTTGGTAGTAGGCGATAAAACGTTTACGACCGAAAGCTATAACGGTGTAGAGGGCAGTCAAATTAACATCAACACCGGGTTGTATGACGATAAAGGTTTATGGACCGGTAAGATGATTGTTGAGGGAGATGCAACCGGAAAGAGTACGGTTAACGTTGCTGTGAGTGCAGAAAGCAAGGGTGGTGTACTCGAACACAATCAGCT
Source organism: uncultured Sutterella sp. (assembly GCA_937995395.1). Classification (GTDB taxonomy): domain Bacteria; phylum Pseudomonadota; class Gammaproteobacteria; order Burkholderiales; family Burkholderiaceae_F; genus Duodenibacillus. The sequence goes on from CALKKK010000205.1 coordinate 5,105, forward strand.
TGTCGTAGTTGATATAGCAGGCGAATCGACCCTTGATTTGAAATTGGGCAATAAGGTCGAAGCTGGCGGCTATACATACTCTTTGCTCCACACGGGCGAGAGGAAACGTTGGTATTTGTACGTGAGCAAAACCGGCGGCGGTGACGGAATGTCCACGTCCGAGATGAAGACGCCGGAATCCGGTGCACGAGCCGGCTTGGCATTCTTGGCAACCGAAGCATTTGACTTGAGCCTTCGCGGCCATGTGGGCGATCGCGTTTATACCGATCCCGTCACCGGCGAAGAACGTGAAAGCTCTTTCTGGATGATCCAAATGGGTAACTGGTCGAGTTTCGGCGATACAACCGGGCAGTTGGATTTCGACGGTCGTACCTTTGTGACGCACATGGGCTCGGACATCTATAAGCGCGTCAACGAAGATTCCGACTTGAGATTCGGTCTTTTGGGAAGCTTTGCCGACATCTCTTATGATGTCGAATCCAACATCACCGGTATGACGGCAGACGCCAAGTCCGACGGCTGGTCGGTCGGTGCCTACGCATATTGGCAAACTACGGAGGAAAGCGGTCCGTTTGCCAATGCACAGATTCGTTGGAATCGCTTTAATAACGAAGTGACCGGCGAACTTACGACGACAGACAAGTATCATGCCGACGGTATGAGTTTGACGGTTGAAGGCGGTTGGACCTATCGTCTCTATACGCGCAAACCCACCGACGGACAGTCGGGACTGGCTTGGAATATCGAACCGCGTGTGCATGCACACTGGACGCCCTTTGATACCGAAAGCGATGTGGATTCCAAGGGGCAATCGTATGAGACCGACGGTAAAGGCAATCTCGCATTGTGGCTCGGTGTGCGTACGAACCTGAAGATGACGGATCGCACCATGCCGACGTGGGACAATCCTGCCGTGAATCTCTTTGCCGAAGGCCACTGGGTACATAATACGCGAGACTTTTCATCCACAGTGACGAGTGAACTGGGCTCGAGCACGGCTGTGGTTGGCGTTCGAGATTTCGGCGAAGCCCGCCTCGGTGCAGTTGCTCACTTCAACGAAGACTTCGTTCTTTGGGGTGACGTGAACTATCGTGCCGGTGAGAGCAATTACGAATCGGTCGGGTTCACGTTAGGTGCCAAGTATCACTTCTAAACTTTTAAAGTGAACGTCAAAATTTGACGCAACCAAGAACTTCCTCGCTTTTGGCTCAAAAGTCGAGGAAGTTCTTTTTTCGGATTTGAGATAAACGGAGTCCATGGGCGTCGTTAACAATCGAAGGGCAATGTAGAGCGACATTGTTGTATGACACCTGCGCGCATTTTTGCACTTACTGTTATGCCAACACGAGCAATGAGGAGGTGATTCGTAATATGAAGCTGCATCGGGATGACGCGCAGTTCATTGTGCCGACTGACAAGAAAGCTGCCGATACCGATGGCGAACCAACGTTGATTCGATAGGGGGAAATTTCGGTTCGTATTTCCTGATACACAAAAAAGGCGATTGACGCCGTTTCTCCAAACGGTCTTCGATCGCCTTACCCCATAAAGGAGTCGAGAGATTACAAAACAGGATTCATCTGCCTTGCATAAAGGATAAATAAGTGCAGACACATCATGCCGCCAATGCTCGCCATTGCCGAGACATAAAACGTCATGGAAGATTCCTTCACCCAGGCTAGAACAAGCGGAGTGCCAAAACCAATGGCCACGGTCCCGACCCAGAAGTCCACTGCCCAAGTGCCTTCAAAGCAGGCGTTGGCTGCCAACTGAGCAGAGGCGTTGCCGCTCACCAATGCCACCACGATCATAAAGATGC
>CALKKK010000206.1 GCA_937995395.1 uncultured Sutterella sp.
GTTATCAACCAATTAAAGGTTGAAGTTTCTCAGCAAGTCAACATTCAGGTGCGCGTGGTCGAAGTATCGCGCTCTTTGACCCACTCCTTGGGCTTTAATTGGGGTGCGGTTCTCAATACGGTTCGCGGTCCCCTTTACATGGGCACCGGCAACAGCCAAAGTCTTTTCGGTACCCCCGCCGGCTACCAAAATTTCACGCAAGCAGGCTCCTACACAACCGGCTCGACCAATATGCCTTCTTTGATGCCCGACGGCACCAGCGCCGGTTCGGCCATCGGCGGCATCTTCAACATGGGTAAGTTGAGCTTAGGCGTTTTAATCGACGCCATGAGCGAACAGGGCTTTGCCTCTTTGTTGGCAGAACCCAATCTGACGGCCATGTCGGGGCAGCCCGCAGCCTTCGCAAGCGGCGGCGAAGTGCCGATTCTGATCGTGACCGGCAACTCCATCACCATCGACTACAAATCCTGGGGCGTGATTTTGCGCATGACCCCGACCGTTTTGTCGCCCAATCGTATCGCCATTCATGTGGCTCCCGAGGTGAGCGAATTGACAAGCGAGGGCCAAGTGGTGATGGGTGAATCCGTGATTCCGGCTGTGCGCGTGCGCCGCGCCGAAACGACCGTGGAATTGGCAAGCGGCCAAAGCTTTGCCTTGGCAGGGATGCTTCGCAGCGAATCTTCTCAGGTTGTCAACGGTGTGCCGGGTTTGAGAAACATTCCCTTCATCGGTCGCCTTTTTGAATACGAACAAACCGAAGTCGAAGACAGCGAACTTGTGATTTTGATGACGGCCAATATTGTCGAGCCCACGAGTGCAGCAGACTTGCGCGTTCCGGGTAGCGGCATCAATGCCGTCGACGCCTATTTGCCCAAGCAAGCCTCGGTGGGTTACCTCTTCTAAGGATTGTCAGCTGTGAAAATGATGAAGACTCAATTTTCTCGCATCAAGACCGTCGCGGTTTTAACCGCTGCAATGGCGGCTTTGACGGGGTGCTCGTTTTTGAATGAAAGCGGTTTGGGCGACGGTGCCCGCTATATCGGCAACGGCATTGCCGAGGGTTACCGCACGGTTCAGGATTGGGAAACGGCAAGTGTCGGCGCAATGCGAAGCAGCCATTTCGGTGACGCGCGCGCCAAAACGGCGCCGTCAGTCAAGCTTTCGGCCAAATCGCTTTATCTCAAGACCTATGGTGACGGTGAGGGTTTTAGCGCCAGAACGCTTGACGAAGCCAATGCATTTTTGTCCTCTCAGGGTCCCATCGGCAAGCAAGTGCTCACCATTGTGCCTTTGAGCGAAAACGGTATTCGTGTGGCAAAGCGCCTGGCGCAGGCCCTGGAAGAAGCCGGTGCCGATACGCCGCGCTTGGCGCGCTACGTTGAAGAAAACGCGCAGGGTCAAGAGCAGTTTGCCGATCGCCAAACGGGTTGGGACATTGAACTCATCAGCGAAGCATACGTGTTGTCGGTGTCCGATTGCGGTGCGGCAAACGGTCGTCGCATGGGGATCGATCCCTATTACGCCGTGGGTGCATTGGGTTGCGCCAACAACGCCAACATCGCTTTGATGGTGAGCGACCCCAAGGATTTGCTGCGAGGTCGTCCGCTTGAAGCGGCCGACGGCACGGCAGCAACTTTGGCAGTGCAGAAGTACCAAACGGGTGATACCGAAGACTTGGTGGATATCGATTTCAGTCAGGACGAATAGCCGTGGATAAAACAGTCATTGATAACGCAAACGACATTGAACCGTCTGCAGCCGTTTTTTGTAATGCCGTCGATGCCCAACGTTTTCAGATCGCTTTGACGCGTTTGGGAAAAAACGCCGCCGCTCTGACAACGGGCGGTGTTGAGGCCGCTCAAAAATGGTGTGCCGATCATGAAGTCCCGCCCATGGTGGTGGTCGATGTGGCCGGATCGCAATTTCCGCTCGCCGAACTTGCCGACTTGGCGCAGACCACGGGGCCGGGCACGCGCATCGTGGCCGTGGGCGCCGAAGAAAATGTGGAACTGTACCGCGCGCTGTTGCAGGCAGGCATTTTCGATTATTTGGTCAGTCCCGTCACCGACAGCCAGATCGCCGATTTGATTCACCGCGTGGAAAACGATCGTTGGCTCGGTATGCCCGAAGCCGGCAGCGTGCGCATCGGTCAAACGGTAGCGGTCACGTCCGTTGCGGGCGGCGCCGGCACGTCGACTTTGGTGACGATGCTAGGCCACTGGTTTGCCGACGT
>CALKKK010000207.1 GCA_937995395.1 uncultured Sutterella sp.
GGTTAAGCCACAATCAGGGAAATTTTGCGTTTTGCGGAGACTTCTACATGAAAAAAAGAATTGATGCGGCAACTAGAGCAAGTCAGAAGGGAGTTAGCGTCCTGGTAGCCTGCAAGGAGCTTGGTATCGCGAGAAGCTCGTATTATCAAGGCCAAAAGCAGACACCGGCGCAATTGCGGGACGAGGAGTTGGCCGAGAAGATAGGAGAGATCCAGAAGAAATACTTCTATACGATCGGTCGTCGGCGCATGGGCGCGTTGCTGCAGCGAGAGTACGATCTGCAAGTCGGAGAAACCCGCCTGCAACGCGTGATGAGCCGCTATGGCGTAAGTGCGCTCACTCGCCAGATAAGAAAGGCCAAGCCGTGCGCCGGCAAGGCGTATCAGCACCAACTGCCGGATAACGTCCTGAACCGCCAATTCAAGGCAGATAAACCATTGCATCGTCTAGTCACCGACGTGACGTACGTACCCTACTTTGAAAATGGGCAATGGTATTGGGGGTATCTGTCGTTGGTACAGGATCTCTTTGACCGATCCATCGTTGCGTGGGTCTTTGCCAGACGACAGGATGAGCATCTTGCCAACAGGACCTTGCAGTTGCTGTCATACAAGCCTTTAGCGCCCGGGGCGCTGTTGCATAGTGATCGAGGCTGCCTGTACACGGCAAAGAGCTTCAGGGCGCTTGTAGAGGCTATGGGGCTAGAGCAAAGCTACTCACGTACCGGCAATTGCCACGACAACGCTACAATGGAGTGCTTTAACGGGACGTTTAAGGTGGAGGCCCTGTACAACCCGTTGTTTGCCAACGAGAACCCGAGCTTTCTTGAGCAAAACGCAATGATTGAGCGATATATCAACTTCTACAACCACCAACGCCCCTGTTCGATACTGGGCAATATGACGCCGGCGGCATATACCGAGAGCTTCTTGATGCATCGTCAGCTCAGCGGCCTGGCTTAAAGGCTTGCCACGGGTATCGGGAATGGAGTTCAGGTGTCAAGGGGAAGCTTTGTGAAAGTCCGCAGGACTTTAACGAATACCCCTTGACGCATGAACGTAATGACCTACGCTTTAGGCTGGGGCGAGGGATTTAAAAGGAGCGCAGCGACGCTAAAGCCCTCACCCCTGCCGACAGAGGGCGACTCGCATCCCCCGGAGGGGGACGGGAGGGGGGCGATTCGTATATCACTGATGAAATTTTGGCCGTCATGGCACTCGGTTTTATGCGGGACCGTATAATGCCGCAAACTTGTTTAATTTACTGTCCAAAATTTCCATACCAGTTCAAAATCGTATTTCTTCCTTATGAATCAGTGCTTTTTAGGGTGACAAGGTCGCCGGAAAGGCTTATTTGGTTCTCGAATTGATCTTGGAAAAAAGAGGATTTCCACCCGTATGTCCCGCAATAAGTACCCAATTCGGCGTTGCAAACGTTTACAAGCGTCACATATTTGCAACTTAAAACGCCCGATTTTTGTTGACAACGTCTGGCAGGCGGATTAAAGTTCGCAAATAGTTCGATATCGAACAATTATGAAAGGGAGATAAAAAATGCTCAGTATTGCAGTCGTCGGCGCCAATGGAAAGGCCGGCCGTTTGGTTGTTCAGGAGGCTTTGTCGCGCGGCTTTTCCGTGACCGCCGTCGTGCGCGGAGAAAACAAAACTGCCGCAACGAAAACGATCGTCAAGGATGTGATGGATCTCACACAAGAAGACCTTCGAGGCTTTGATGCGGTGGTGGATGCCTTAGGCTTTTGGACACCAGAAACATTGCCGATGCATGTCACAAGTCTGGCGCATTTGTGCGAAATTCTGTCAGGCAGTTCGACGCGTTTGCTGATTGTGGGCGGCGCAGGAAGTCTTTTCTTGGATTCTCAACATACGCAACAGTTGGCAGATGCACCGACTTTCCCGAAAGAATATTTTGCACTTGCCGATACCCAGCGCAAGCAACTCGGAGTTTTGCGCGCACACGACGATGTCAATTGGACGTATGTGAGTCCGGCAGCCGTCTTTTTGCCGGAGGCACCGCGCACAGGTCATTATGTGCTCGGAACCAATGAGTTTTCTGTTAACGACAAGGGCGAAAGTGTGGTGAGTTACGCCGACTATGCGATCGCAATGGTGGACGAACTCGAAAAGGGGGCGCACCGCAAAGAACAGATTTCCGTTCGCTCTTAACTATTCGAAGCATTGCAATCAAAAAGGCGCCGGCTCTGATGGAGTACGGCGCCTTGCTGCAAAGTCAATTGGACGAACAACCTCAGAAGTTGTGAACCAGGCCGAGATTCGCCGTCCAGACATCGGCATCATCGAATGCTTGGAAACGCTTGCCTTCGAGTTTGTCGCGAACATAGCCCATTTCGGCATGAAGTGCAGTACGTTTGCTCAAATCGTACCAATAGCCGACACCAACGGAATAGCGCTTCAGGCTTTCGTCGGAATCATGGCTGTTTTCCACGTCCATGTAACCGAGGGCTACCTTGGCAATGCCGACGGGAACCGGGATATCGGCACCGACCGTCAGTGCCCAACCGTCTCGGGGGCCTTGACCGCCTAAGAATTTAGCGTCGGGGTTACCGACTGCCTGATAGGCGTCCTGTGTAAATTCGCGTGCATCACGGTAGAACTGAGCACCGGCATAAAGCTTTGCAAAGTCCGTGTTGTGGCGCACTGCCGTCGTGACGACCAAAGAGTCGTCGTCGCCCCAGTTGCGGATCGTGTCATTGACGCCGTACGTTGCGTAGTTCGTGGAGTCGATGACAAAGTTAAATTCCGTGGTTTCGCTTTGATAGCGGATGCCTAAAGCCATAAAGCGGTCAACGGTCGATTCGTTTTCCGTGCCGTGCGTACCGTCTTTCAAGGTACTCTTGTCGGTCGTATCGCGGTCAAACGAGTACTGACCGATCACCTGCCAACCGGCAAAACTCGGAGTGGAGTAGGTGATGGCATTGTCAAGCGGAGCCCAGTTGCCGGTGAAGATGTGACGGAACCCCATTACTTCGGAAAAGCCGATGGCAAAGGGGTGAACGTTGCCGCCGAAAAGACCGGTATCAGGATAGCCGGAAGCCAGAGCCCCCATACGGCCGAATTTCACTGTGCCGAAGGGGCCGGTAATACGCAAGTCGGCTTGGCGACCGAAGAGACGATTGCCTTGCCCCAAAGCGCCTGTGTCGGGCGTAAAGCCGGTTTCGAGACGGAAGCCCACCTTGTAGCCGTTGCCCAAATCTTCCCAACCGTACATACCGACACGAGAACCGGCAGTTTGACCGGTTTCCATCTTAAGACTGTCTTGACGGCCGGAAGTAAAGCCGTTATCCACACTTCTGAACTGAAGACCGACGTCGACTTTGCCGTAGATATTGACCTCTGCAGCTTGTGCAGAGACAGCCAATGCAGAAAGCAAAGCCAGCGCAATGAGGGACTTTCTCATGATGTTCTCTCCAAATTGGTTTTATTGTTTTACGAGACAGTTGACTTATTGTCTCAATAGCCGAAAGCGTAATAGGGGAGCGCGAAGAATGACAACAGCCATTTGAGAATTCTTTGACGCGTTTAATTGATAACTGATATTAATATTTCGAATATTGACAAAAGAGATTCGAGTCGATAAATAAGACTAGTGATCTTTTTTGTTTCGGAACTGTCGTGGGTTTGTTAAAGACACAAAGTTCTTACACGTTGCTGATTGTTTGCTTGTATGCCAACTATTTTTTGATTGGCATTGAGCAGATTGCCGTAGCGCAGTACATGGATGCGTTTATGGCGCGACTTGGCACGGATGTAAGCAATATTGCATTGATTATCTCCGGTACGGCCCTGGGACGAGGCATCGGGGGATGTTTTTCCGGATTCCTGTCGGATCGCTTTGGACGTAAGGCTGTTATTGTCTCCGGCACCATGGGATTGTGCTTAAGTTTTATCGGGCTTGTGACGGCTCCGACGCAATTTCTGATTTTTATGGCTGTTTTCTGCGGCGGATTTTCAGATGCTTTGGTTGACTCTGGAGCTTTTGCTACCTTTGCAGAAGCATTTCCTCGAACTTCGGCTTCTAAGGCTGTAGGATCCAAAATTGCTATCTCGACCGGTCAAATATTCTTTCCCGTTTTTGTCACATGGTTAATATCAGTACGCGCCTCTTTCAACGTGTCCTTGGGGGGCATAGCTTGTCTAGCACTAGGGAATTTGATCTTTTTGGCTAGTCTTAAATTTCCGACATTTACACCATCCAAAGGTTTTTTCAAAGCTAACAAATCGCCCGTATACTCTTATGAACCACTTCGTCAGCCTAAGTTTGTTATCGACGGTCTGCCACTTTTGGTTTTTGCAGGGTTTTCTTATATATCCTTTAGTATTGCACTCATTTGGATGCCTTTGATCTGTCGCGACGTAGCGCAAGCTAGCTTGGCGCAGAGCCTGACGACCGTGAGCTTCTTCGCAACGGGCTCCGTCCTTTTTGGGTTTGTCTCTGTTTACCTGATGAAGCATCGCGTGCGACCAGTTATGTTCATGGCTATTTTGCCGGTTATAACAGCAATTGGAGCTTTTGTTGCTTGGTTGTGGCCGACTTTAACGATTTGTCGCGTCGCGAGCTTTGTAATTGGTGCAACGGCTGCTGGTGGTGTGCTTCAAATCGGTGTTTCCGTTTTGATCGATTTTTTTCCGACAGCCAAAGGGCGCGTGGCAATGGCTTACATGTTAACCTCGTCTTTGACCGGAGCCGTGACAACTTTTCTTTTAGGTCAAGTTGTGATCAATCACCTCGATATGTTGATGTTGATTAACGCCGTTACGGCGCTTGTCAATGCCTTTGTCGGACTCATAGTGGTCGTTAGGTTTTATCGAACTTTTACCTTGCCGGATATCCGTTGGGGCGAGTCGTTCTTTCGCAAATGATGTGTGTCTTTTTAATGTGTTGCTATTAGATGGGCTAATAACTGAAATCGTCTTCAGGTCTATGCTCAATACTTTTTTAGGTCGAAAATGTGCGCATATAAAAACGATTCGGCATTCCTAAACTCAAAGTAACAATGCCGAAAATCCACTAACCATAGAGGAAAGAAAAAATGAAACTGAAGACTTCTTGCGCCATTGGTCTGTCTGCACTCGTCATGGCCTTGCCGGCATGGGCTACGCAATATCTCAAAACCGACCTTGTTATCGTCGGTGGTGGTTTGAGTGGCTTGGCAGCCGCTCAGACGGCAGTCGATATGGGTATCAAGCCTGTTGTTTTGGAAAAGTTGCCTGCATTGGGTGGCGCTGGCAACTTCCCTGAAGGTTCTTTGGGTGTCGGTACGAAATATCAGAAAGAACATGGTATTACGACAACGGTTGATCAGGTTTTGGATGCTGCTCTTCAGTTCCACCACTATCGAGCAGATCCGCACGTCTTGCGCGTTTTGATCGAAGAATCTGGTAAGACCGTTGACTGGGTGATCGATAAAGGTGCCGAAATGCGCGGTATTCGCACAATGTACCCAAAGAACGAATCTTTGATGACGTGGCATCTTTTCAAGGGCGGTACGACCGGCATCGTTCAGCGCTTTGCCAAGGAAGTGCGCGCCAAGGGCGGCAAGATTTTGACGGAAACGCCCGTTAAGAAGATCATCATGGAAGACGGAAAGGCTGCCGGTGTCGAAGCCGTAACGGCTGAAGGTGAAAAGGTCATCGTCAAGGCCAAAAAGGTCATTATTGCCACGGGCGGCTTTGCTGCCAACAAGGAAATGTTGGCCAAGTATGTGACCGACTCTTCTGCTATGGGCATGCACGAGCCAATTTGGTTGCGCGGCCCGTTGCAAGACGGTCGTACCGGTGACGGTATCACGATGGCTCAAACCGTGGGGGCTGCCGTTAAGGGCATGAGCACGGTGGCAGGTAACGCTCCCTACTTGCCCGATGTTCCTCCGATCAACCAGTTCATGGGACCGGACGAATTGAAGCAAGCCCGTTGTGCATTGGCTCAGCCCTGGCTTTGGGTTGATCAGAAGGGGCAGCGCTTCTTTAACGAATCGCGCGGTTCCGTGTTTGTCGATGTTTATAACGCCATGACGACTGCTGGCGGCGTGATGTACAACATCTTCGATCAGGAAAAGATCGATCAGTTGGTGAACAAGGGAGCATTGCTTCCGTTTAACGCCATCGTTTTGGCCAACACGCCGTTAAAGGCTCTGCCCAAGGCTTTGGAAATGGGTTACGAACGCGGTTGGGCGTTTAAGGCCGATACGATCGAAGACTTGGCTGTCCAGATCGGTGTTCCGCCCGAAGCCTTGAAGGGTACGATGACCAAGGTCAACGAATACGCCAAGAACGGTAAAGATCCGGAATTTAGCCGCAATGCCGAACATTTGGCCACGTTCAATATGAAGAAGGGACCGTACTATGCTTTGAAGGGTATTCGCGCATTCTTCTTGACGTTGGGCGGTGTTTCCGTCACTCCGAAGTTTGAAGCCACGAACGCTCAGGGCGACGTGATCGGTAACCTTTACGTGACCGGTCAGGATATCGGCGGCTTGTACGACTCGACCTATGACTTAAAGTGCGAAGGTTCCGCATCGAGCTTTGCCATGACGTCCGGCCGCGTGGCTGCCGAACATGCCATCAAGCAGATCAAGGCTCGCAAGTAATTTCGTAGGACACACTTAAACGATAGAGTGTTTCAGGGGTGTCGATGGCACCCCTGAAACGTTTAGACCCCGACAAACACATCAGGAAGAACAAAATGAAATCATTATTGATGGGAACCCTTTCGGTTGCATTGCTGTCTTGCTTTTTAACGGCACCGGCCAGTGCTGCCGACATGATGATGAAGCATGCGGCAAAGGGTGTGTCGTGTGAAGCCTGTCATAAGACAAAGGCACCGAACGGTGCGGCCAAGGCCTCCAGTTGTAACGCCTGTCACAGCTACGGCGACTTGGCCAAAAAGACCGAAAAGGTCAACCCCAATCCGCATGACAGTCACGCCGGCGAAATCCGTTGCACGCTTTGCCACAAGGAACACAAAGTAAGTGAAAACTACTGCATTCAGTGTCATGCAACGGGTGACAAGTTCAAGTTCAACGTTCCTTAACCGAACGGAAAAACGAATTCTCCTCCCTGGGAAACGATCTAAAAGTCGTTTCCTTCTTTTTTTGTCTCGGCTCGCCAGTTGACTGATTGCAAAACTTCGATCAATAAGTTTTTACTTTGCACAAATACGCTGTCGGTGACTGAAGAGCTTTTCCAACCGACCTGCAATGTTGCCCGACTCAAAGGCAGTGGCAACTTGAACCAGCGCAATGTCGGATCAATTTCGCAAATGACGCGCGCTACATGCAAAGGTGCATTGACCATCAGATTTGTTCCTTTGAGCAAATAGGGAATGGCTCCGAAGTGGCTCGTGGCCGATTGAATGACTCGGCGCTGTCCGATTTGGTGCAACAGTACGTCGGTTGTTCCCGTAAAACCGCCCGCTTGAATCAAGAGATGTGGACGCGAGGTCATATCGTCGACGGTCAAGGTCGTTTTGTCTTCAGGCCAACTGTCCTTGGTCACAATGACCGCTTCGTCCAAAAGTGAAATTACCTGACGAGACAGCGACAAGCTGTCAAAGCCGCCGGCAGTTACGGCCAAATCGATGGCTCGGGACAACAACATGTCCTTGGCAAGTTTCGTATTGGTTTGCTTGAAAACTACTCGCACAGTCGGCAATTTTTCGGCGAAGGTACGAATAATCAAGCTACCAGCAGCCATTTCGAAGTCGTCGCTCAATCCGATAGTGATTTGACAGGTTGCCGTGTTTTGTCCTAGATCTTTAAAGAGTGCAAAGCACGAGCGGCAGTTGTTTAAAGACTCCATTACGCGGGGCATCAATGCCACAGCTCGAGCAGTTGGTGCCAAACCTCGTCCGGTATTGCGAAATAGCGGATCATTGAAAAGTTCTCGTAATGTCTTAAGTCGTTGGCTCACAGCCGACTGGGTCAAATTCAAGCGAATGGCTGCTCGAGAAGCACTGCGCTCTTCATAGAGTGCTTCGAATATGCGCAACAGATTGAAGTCGGGGTCATCTTCGTGGGAAAACGCATTGTTTTTGGGCTCAGGCAACATAGATCGGTGGGGGCGAAAACAAAACAATAAATATCGAAGAAGCTTAACGAAAAAAGGGCAGGGAATACGGTACGGTTTTCGCAGCATTTGTTTTAAAACGGCGGCAAAACTGTTATTTACGTAGAAAATTTTCTTGACATATTGAAAATTTATATGAAAATACTGATATCAAGAAATTTTTCTATGCGCATACATCTTTTGTCCACTGACAGCTAACCGATGCCTCAAAACTTATTCAAAACCGCGATCGACTTCAATCCCTGGCGCGCTGTTGCCGACCTCATTGGCCGTTTGGCGGGGCAGAGTTGCGAAATCGTCTTGCACGATCTGGTCGATCCCGTGCATTCCGTCATCTATGTCGTCAACGGTCACGTCACTGGCCGTGCAGTCGGTCAAGGTTTTCGCCACTTGGTGGTGGAGATGCTTAGAAACGAAGCACAAAACCCCGATAAAGATCTTTTGGACGACTGGTGGTTTGAACACGAAGGCAAACTCATTCGCTCCATGACGTTGCTGATTCGAAACACAGAAGGGAAACTTGTCGGTGCTCTGTGCGTCAATCAGGATGTGACGTTTGCCAATCAGGCATTCGATGTTCTCAAAAGTCTTCTGCCGGGCTTGGCCGGTGCCAAGGTCGACGTCCATGCACCAAGCCAAGGCGTCGGACTGCCGCAAGAAAAAGCTGTTTACACACAGCATGAAGACGTTCGCGAAACAGTGTTGCAAACCGTATTTCGCTTAATTGACGGCATTGTCAAAGATGCGCGCCCCGAAGGTCAAATACTCTCAAGATCTGAGCGCCTTAAAGTTCTCGACTATATGGACAGTCGCGAGGTGTTTTTGGTTAAGGGCGCCATCGAGCGCGCTGCACAAGCTTTAGGCATTTCCAAGGTGACGGTCTATAGCGACTTGGATACTCTTCACCGCCAAAAGAACAAACAATCGTAAGAGGAAAAAATGAAAATCATCGATCCGCAATTTAAAGGTCACAACCCGGGACACTACAGCACAGCTGTTGTCTCTAACGGCATGCTCTACGTCTCGGGGCTTTTATCCATTGATCCCGACACCCGCGAAGTCTGCCAAGGCGGCATTAAAGAACATACGCAGATGGCACTCAATAGCCTTGATCGCGTATTGAAGGCTGCGGGTGTCAGGCGAGATCAAGTCGTGTTTTGCCGCGTCTATACGCCTTCCAACGAATATTGGGGCGAAATCAATCAAGTCTATGCCGAATTTTTCGGCGAACACAAACCGGGTCGCGTGATTGTTTCGACGACACCCTTGCACTTCAATTGTTTAATTGAAATCGAAGCCATTGCCGAAGTGGAGGAAAAGTGATGATTCATTTCATTTGTACCGAATGCGGCAAGAAGACGCCCGTAACGGCGCGCGATCCCAAGTGCGCCTGCGGCGGTTTGTTTGAACTCGACTACACGCCGCCGAAGTGGGACGAGGCCAAAATCGATCGCACGCTGTGGAGCCAGTTCCGCTATCGCGAATTTATGGCTTTGGAGGGCGATGCATGGAAGTCGGTTACTCTGGGCGAAGGCATGACGCCCATTGTGGAACTTGAGCCCGGCATGTTTGTCAAAGTCGACTATGCGATGCCGACGCTTTCGTTTAAAGATCGCGGCGCGGCAGGACTGGTCGCTCATATGAAGGCGATCGGCGTTGAAAAGTGCGTACAGGATTCAAGTGGCAACGCCGGCAACTCGGTGGCCGCCTACTGTGCTCGCGCAGGCATTGCTTGCGAAATCTATGTGCCCGAAGGCACGAGTCCCAAGAAGATCGCTATGATCAAGTCGCACGGCGCCGAGGTGCACGTCATCGAAGGCTCGCGCGACCATTGTGCCGACGTGTGCCGCGAACGCGTGGCAAAGGAAGGCGTGTACTATGCCAACCACGTTGTAAACCCCTTCTTCTACGAAGGCATGAAGGCCTACATTTACGAAACACTCGAACAACTTGGTCGCATTCCGCAGCACATCGTGGTGCCCGTGGGTAACGGCACGCTCTTTATCGGTGTCGTGAAAGCGCTTGAACATTTGCTTGAGTCGGGCGCCATTGACAAGTTCCCGCAGATTGTGGCTTTGCAAAGCGAGTTATGCAATCCGCTTGAAACGGCAGTGCGTCAGGGTAGCGACATTCCGGTTGAAGTCGATGTCAAACCCACCATCGCAGAAGGCATTGCCATTGGCAAGCCCTTGCGCGGTCGCGAGCTCTTGGCTATGGTCAAAAAGCACAACATCGCCTTGGTGATTGCGCCCGAAGACAAGATTCTCGAAGCTCGGCAACGCGTGGCGCGTCAGGGGCTTTATATCGAACACACGACGGCCGCCAACTTTGCCGCCTGGGATGCGTATCGCGAACAACATCCGGATGCGACCGACGTGTTGATCACGTTGTGCGGCGCCGGGATTAAGAGCGACCACTAACTCACTTTGAACTCCGAGCAAGACAAAACCCCGGACGAATCGCCGTATCGGGGTTTTGCATTTGTAGGCTCTACGTTGCGAAATCAGGCTCTCAATCGGTCAGGAAGTTGATTTTTGAGAACATTTTGTGCAAACGGTACTCGTCAAACGGCAGGTACTCCGCCACGGTAAAGCCGACAATGTCCGAACAGCTTTGGATCGATTGCAGGATTTCGGAAAGCTTTTCGATCGTCATTTTGCCGCCGCCCGAACCGTCTCCGACTAATTCCGGATTGGCAAAGTAGGTGGAGTGGAACAATTTTTCGTCCAAGACGTCGATATCGAAATGAACGAGCAAGCGGTCGAACTTTTTGGCGAAAGCCATGATATCAGTGTCGGAAACGAATGCCTCGGTTTGGACCCTGTAGTCGAGGTGCATGTCATCCAAAAACGTCTTCTGGTAGTCGTGCAACCCTTGCAAGCCCACATATAGGATTTGATCAGCCGTGAATTTGGCGTTTTTCATCATGCCTGAGAGCGATGCGTCGCCAAAGCCCATTAACGAGCCCAAAACCATCGCATGCGCATTGGGATAGCCGTCCTTAGGCGTAGATACATCGGGATGCGCATCGATCCAAACGATACCGACATTTTCATATTTGCCGTGCAGGTAATCGAAGGGCGCTAAAGAAACCATACAGTTTCCGCCGATCGTCACGACTCTGTCGGGATTTTCGGCTTCGAGTTTCTTCATCGCGTCGCGAATTCCGTGGACGACTTCGTCTTTGCCGTAGATGCCCTCGACGATGCTTTTTTCTTTACCCGGGGGAGGAAGGACGTCGACGCGAATCAACGGCTGGTTTTTGTTTTCAGGCAGGATGTGCGCCATAAGATTGGCGCCGAAATAGTACGTATCCATGCCGCCGCTCACATAGTCGGGGTAGAGCAGTCTGACGGTTTTCATTTTTTTCTTCCTCAAATTCTGACGAACCGGTGAAGTCTTGATTTTAGCCGAGAGGGTGTTGCGGTAAAACAAAACCGCCCTGCCTTGATTCTCGCTTCGGCAGAGCGGTTCGTGAGTCTTTATCATGCTGTCAATTCGGCATGACAAGACAAAAGGAAAAGAAGTCTAAAGACTCATTCCCATTCGATCGTGGCAGGCGGCTTGCCCGACACGTCGTAAACCACGCGGTTGATGCCCTTGACTTCGTTGATGATACGGTTGGAAACCGTGCCCAACAAAGAGTAGGGAAGTTCGGACCACTTGGCAGTCATAAAGTCGCTCGTTTCAACCGAGCGCAAGCTCACGACCCAGTCGTAGGTGCGGCCGTCGCCCATGACGCCCACGGATTTCACAGGCAGGAACACCACAAAGGCTTGGCTGACCTTGTCGTACCAGCCGGCGTTGCGCAACTCTTCAATGAAGATGGCGTCGGCTTCTCGCAAGAGGTCGGCGTATTCGCGCTTGACTTCGCCCAAAATACGCACACCCAAGCCCGGACCCGGGAACGGATGACGGTAAACCATTTCGTGCGGCAGACCCAATTCGACACCGAGTTCGCGTACTTCGTCCTTAAAGAGCGAACGCAACGGTTCGAGCAACTTCAAGTGAAGCGTTTCGGGCAAACCGCCCACATTGTGGTGGCTCTTGATGGTCTTGGCCTTTTTGGTCTTGGCACCGGCCGATTCGATCACATCGGGATAAATCGTGCCCTGAGCCAACCACTTGGCGTTGGTGAGTTTTTCGGCTTCGGCCTGGAAAACGTTCACAAATTCGCGGCCGATGATCTTGCGCTTGGCTTCGGGGTCGGTGACACCCGCCAATTCGCCCATGAAGCGATCGATGGCGTCAACGACGATCAACTTCAAGCCCATATTCTTTTCAAAGGTTTCCTGAACCTGTTCGCGTTCGCCCTTGCGAAGCAGACCGTTATCGACGAAAACGCAGGTCAACTTGTCGCCGATGGCGCGGTGAATCAAAGCGGCGGCAACCGAGCTGTCCACGCCGCCCGACAAACCGAGAATGACTTCGTCGTCGCCCACCTGTGCGCGGATATCTGCAACAGCTTCGGCGATATAGTCGCCCATCACCCAGTCGGGCTTGCAGCCGCAGATGTCTTTCACGAAGCGCTGCAGCATTTCCTTACCCTTGACCGTGTGCGTGACTTCCGGATGGAACTGCACGGCGTAGAACTTGCGGGCTTCGTCGGCCATGCCGGCGATCGGGCAAGACGGGGTGGAGCACATGAGCTTAAAGCCTTCGGGCATGGAGGTGACCTTGTCGCCGTGGCTCATCCAAACCTTGAGCATGCCTTCGTCGTGCGGGCCCTTGAAGTCTTCGATACCTTCCAAGAGTTTGGTGTGGTTGTGCGCACGCACTTCGGCATAGCCGAATTCGCGCTTCTGACCGCTTTCGACCTTGCCGCCCAACTGAAGTGCCATGGTTTGCATGCCGTAGCAGATGCCGAGAACGGGAACGCCGGCTTCGAACACGGCCTGGCTCACCTGGTCGTTGGACTCCTCGTAAGCACTCATGTGCGAGCCCGACAAAATGATGCCCTTGGGGTTGTAAGACTTGATGAAATCGGCCGAAACATCGTTGGCATGCACTTCGCAATAAACGTGAGCTTCACGCACGCGACGAGCAATCAATTGGGTGACCTGACTGCCGAAGTCAAGAATCAGAATTCGATCATGTGACATGGGAAAACGGATCTCAAAAAAGGGAAAAAATTCGTTTTTGTAGTTGCGCCTGAAAAATACAAACGGCGCGAAATTTGCATTCGCGCCGTTATTTTACCGAAGTGGCTCGGAAATTAGTTTTCCTGGCGATAGTTCGGGGCTTCCTTCGTGATCTTCACGTCATGGACGTGGCTTTCACGCCAGCCGGCTGCCGTGATTTCGACGAATTCGGCACGAGAGCGCATTTCGTCGATGGTCTTGCAACCGCAGTAGCCCATGGAGGAGCGAAGACCGCCGGCCATCTGATAGAGGATGGTCAAAACGGAGCCCTTAAACGGAACCATACCTTCGATGCCTTCCGGAACGAGCTTGTCGAGGTTGCCCGAGTTGTTGTCCTGGAAGTAACGGTCGGCAGAGCCCTTGAACATGGCGCCCAAAGAACCCATACCGCGATAGCTCTTATACGAACGACCCTGATACAGGATCACTTCGCCCGGAGCTTCTTCGGTACCGGCAAGCATGCCGCCCATCATAACGCAGTTTGCACCGGCAGCGATGGCCTTGGCAATGTCGCCCGAGAAACGGATACCGCCGTCGGCGATCAACGGGACGCCCGTGCCTTCCAGAGCTTCGGCAACGTTGCTGATGGCAGAAATCTGGGGAACGCCCACACCTGCCACGATACGAGTCGTACAGATGGAGCCCGGACCGATACCGACCTTGACGCCGTCGGCACCGTGATCGGCCAAAGCGCGAGCAGCTGCACCGGTAGCGATGTTGCCGCCGATCACCTGCAGGTTGGGGTAGTTCTTCTTGACCCAAGCCACGCGATCCAACACACCCTTGGAGTGACCGTGAGCGGTATCGACCACAACCACGTCAACGCCGGCTTCAACCAACAATTCCAAGCGTTCTTCCGTGCCGTGACCCACGCCGATGGAAGCGCCGGCAAGAAGCTTGCCTTCCTTGTCCTTGGCAGCGTACGGGTGTTCGGTGGCCTTAACGATGTCCTTAACGGTAATCAAACCGGAAAGGTTGAAGTCCTTATCCACCACCAAAACGCGTTCGAGACGGTTTTCGTGCATCAAACGCTTGGCTTCGTCCAAATTGGCGCCTTCTTGAACCGTCACGAGACGATCGCGCGGCGTCATGATTTCGCGCACGGGGATTTCCATGCGGGATTCGAAACGCAAGTCGCGGTTGGTGACCATACCCAAAACGCGACGGCCTTCGACCACGGGCACGCCGCTGATGCGGTGTTCGTGGCACATGCGCATCACGTCGCCCACGAGCATGTCGGGACCGACCGTAATCGGATCGTTCACGACACCGGATTCGTGGCGCTTGACCTTGGCCACTTCGGCAGCCTGAGCCTGCGGGGTGAGATTCTTATGGATGATACCGACACCGCCTTCCTGAGCCATGGCGATAGCAAGATTGCCTTCGGTGACCGTATCCATGGCCGCCGAGATCATCGGAATGTTGAGGGTGATTTCACGCGTGAGTTTGGTGCTCAGGGACACGTCGCGCGGAAGAACTTCGGAGTAGGCCGGGACGAGCAAAACGTCGTCGAACGTAAGAGCCTTCTGGAGGAGTCGCATTTGAGTTAACCTCGGAAGCAAAAAATAGAAAAGACAAATAGGGAACGGCCGATTAAGAAAAAAATAATCGGGTGCTTTCGGTTAACGCAATATTCTAACAGTTTTCTAAGGGTATGCGCCAACTTTTTTTCAAAATTCCGGCGGTTTGATGAGCTGATGCTTTCCGCCGTGTCGCGGTTTGGGAATCGCTTTGGATTGTTTGTTTTCCGCACGCAGTTGGCGTGCGCGCATCGGGTCGATCAGTAACTCAAAGGCAATATCGAGTCTGTCGCCGTCGTGCAAAACGGTGTCTGCTGTCACTTTGCGCGCAAAAACGGCGTAGCCCGAAATCTTGTCAGGGTTCAAACCGGCAGCTTCAACCGCCTGTAAAACAGTTGCGCCTTCGGCGAGTTCAAGTTCGCTCAGTGTCGGCGTAAAAGTTTTCGGGACAATTTTGCAAAGAGTGATGCGCATAATCGAATTCCGTCGTTTTGCCGAATCCTACAGGTTCCAAATACTATGCGCAACCACTGTGTCACTCAAATAACGCGGTCGTTCGCAATCGCAAATGACAGCCCCTTGTCCTGCAGTGAGACCAAGTTTCTCCAAGTCTGCAAAATGACGAGCCATCGAACGCGTCGGAGTGTTACTCGTCTTGATTTCTATCGGGTAATAGACGCCGTTGCGATGAATGAGAAGATCAATCTCATTCTGCGAACGCGCATCTCGGTAAAAGTAGACGTCGGGAATGTATCCGTTATGGATCCAACTCTTCAGAATTTCAGTGATGACAAATGTTTCGAAGAATGCTCCGCCGTTGAGTTTTTGAAGTTCTTGAGGCGTTGACAAATTGCACAAATATGCGGCCAATCCGGTGTCGGTAAAGTAGACCTTGGGGGACTTGACGAGAGTTTTGCTCGAATTCGTGAAATAAGGCGGCAACATATAGATTAAGCCGCTGGCTTTAGCAACGCTCAACCAGCGTTTGATCGTCTGTTCGTTGACGCCTACTTCTACGGCAGTTTTTCCGAGTCGGAATTCCTGTCCGGTTCGTAATGCCAATATCCGCAAAAATGTATCGAACGCGGTTGTATTGTCAACGTTGTTGGTTAATTTCACATCTTTGTCAATGAAAGTATCCAAAAAGCTTCTGAAATAGCGTTCCCTCAGGCGTGAGTCAAGATTGATGACATCCGGCCAGCCGCCTTGCCAAATCATTTGCCAAAGATCGGGTGTCGACAACTGAGACAGATTTGTTCTGACATCCGTCGAAGGCAGATACGGTTCTTGAGAAAGACCTAGCCGTTGGCGTTCGTAGATGCTCAATGGAAGCAATTGTTGGTCGTAGATGCGACCGGCCAAAGAGTCTCCGACACCTTTCATCAAGCTGAAACGTTGCGAGCCGGATAACCAAACCAAGCCCTTTTCGGTATGTTTGTCTACCTCGTGTTTGACACCTTGGAATAAGCTAGGGACGAGTTGGATCTCATCGATAAATATTGGTAAGGGGTTTTCCTTGAAAAAGCCGACGACAGAGTCGGTTGCCTTTTGCCGGAGTTCGGGATCATCCAATGCAAGACAACGACGAGTCGGCTCGGCCAAACGAGATAAAACAGTGCTTTTGCCTACTTGGCGCATGCCCGAAACCATAACGACTTTGAATTGGTTGGACAGTTGCGGGATGGTTTTTTCGATTGTACGGGGTAGATACACGTTGGGTAATTCCTACAAACGGAATTTTTCGAACATGGAGTTCGGAAAAATTCATAACTCTGTGTTGATGCCTTATTTTATAGCAGTTTTCAACGAATAGGGTTGCAGAACCAATAAAAAATGCATGTAAAATTTGGGATTTATAGGGTAAATCACGTGTTGTTTTTGCTACAAACAGAATTATTCAATGATCTGGTGGTGCCTTTTAGCCCAAAACAAACGCGATTTCACAGTCTTAATGTTGGAATTATTCGGAATCACAAACCAGTATCGACACAACGGTTTGTCGGTCGAACATATATTCTCGGTGCGGCGGCGTACCACGTCTGAAAAGCTTGGCGAATCGAAAAGCGCATATAGTCGCCTGCGGTGGAAAGTTCCACGGCTTTGCGCCTGAAAAAAGAAATGGTCAGAGGCGGCAACGGGAAGTGCTCGGGCTCCAACGCTCGCAGTCTGCCCTCATAACGGGGATCTTCGACAACGCTCAAGGGAGACAGGCTCAACGCACCCTTGGCACCGTTGAGTGCATCAATGGAGTAGAAGTCGCACAACGTCAAAGATAAGTCGTCCATCGTCTCCAACCCGAAGTCTGCAAGGCGCTCCAATAAAAAAGTTTCATCTTGCATGGTCGTCAACCATCGGCTTTTGAGAAATTGCGTTTTGATGTCGGCGCCTTCACCAAAAATCGGGTGATCGAGCGCTGCAACGACGCCTTGATCGACTAAGCAAAGCGGTTCTTCGGACAAAGAGAGCAGCTCGTCATGTTGGTGTCTGCCGGTCATGACAAGCGCCAGATCGAGTTTGTCGGTGAGAAGTTTCGGCACGCAGTCGGAGAAAAAACCGCTCGTAAACATCAGTTTCACCGAAGGAAAACGTTCGCGAAAGTGACCGATCGCTTCGGACAATACCGCCGGCGGCAGAGTGGGCGTCACAGCCAGACGCAATGTCGAAGTTTTATTTGACGAAAATTCCGCAATGACCGAAGTGGCGCGATCGGCATTGGCCACAATCGTTTCGGCGTAGGGCAGAAGTTTTTGGCCTGCCTCGTTTAAGCGCAATCCCAAGGCGCTGCGCTCAAACAAGGGGCAACCGAGCTCGGCTTCGAGTTGACTCACGGCTTTGGCAACTGCCGATTGCGTGATGCAAAGTTGCGCTGCCGCACGACGAATGCCGCCGGTGCGCACGACTGCCAGAAAGGCTTTGACTTGTCGAATTTTCACAGCTTGCTCCTCACTCGGACACTTCTTTCGGTTCTTGTTTTTGCCGATTATCTCACGAAAGAAGAAGTTTACAGGGGTTTCCGTTTGGTGAACGGGGTGAATATTTTTCCATCTTTTTTTTCAAAAATTGCGTAGCCAATAGAGTGCTTCGCTCGATATGATTCTCCCCCGTAAGGACTAGTTCGAAATGCTAGTGTGACGCTCATAGGCAATTTGAGCCGGTCTTTCGAATCGGATTGAGAGAGTCTCGCCCGACAGAGTCGTGTTATCACCGCCGTCGGTGCGAAAGAAAACAAAACAAGGAGTCAAACATGTCTCAGAATCTTACCCGTCGCGGATTGTTGCGTGCCGGTTTGGCCGGTAGCGCCACTGTGGCAGCCACAGCACTGCATGCCGCACCGGCTTCCCTTTATCGTCCCGGATCTTACTCGGCCAAGGCCGCCGGCATTGCCGGCGACGTCATCGTGACGCTGACCTTTGACGAAAGAAAAATCACCGATGTGGTCATTGACGCCTCCGGCGAAACGCCGGGAATCGGCGGCGTTGCTGCTGGCGAACTCAAAAAGCGCATTCTCGCAACTCAGAGCGCTCAGATCGATGCCGTCTCCGGGGCAACGATTACCAGCAACGCCGTGCAACGCGCCGCCGCCAAGTGCGTGGCGCAGGCCAAGGGTGAGATTCCTGTTGAGAGCATTGCACGCTCGAGTGCCAAAGAGGAAGACAGCGGCGACTGGCTGGGCAAGGCGCCTGAAATTGCTGAAAAAGATATCGCTGCCACCTACAAGACGGATGTGCTTGTCGTCGGGTGCGGTACCGGCGGCATGTTTGCCATTGCTGCGGCTGCCGAAAAGGGCGCCAAGGTCATCGGTATCGATCGCTTTGCCGTGGGTACGGGCGTGCGCGAAGGTTTTGCCGCCATCAACTCGCGCTACCAACAGAAGTGGGGCACCAAGATCGACAAATTCGACTACATCACCATCGCCACGAAGGCTGCGGGCGGGCACGTCGATCAGCGTTTGATGAAGCTTTTCTGCGATCGCTCCGGCGAAGTGATGAATTGGTACGGCGATCGTCTGGCTGAGCGCGGCGTCGAACTTTGGCACGAAACCTGCGAGTTCGATCCGAGCATGCGTTATGCGATGCTGCCCACTTGCCACACGCCGCGCTGGCCGCAAGCCCGCTGGGAAGCCGGCGACAAGAATCAAAAGCGTTTAAACGGCAACGTCGTTCTCTACGAATATGCCGTCAAGAACGGTGCACGCTTTGATTACAACACCAAGATGATCAAGCTTGAGCGAGTTAAGGGCCGTGTGACCGGTTGTATCGCCGAAAATGCCGAGGGCAAATATGTGCGCTACGTCGCCCGCAAAGGCGTGATCATTTCTACCGGCGGCTATGCGCGCAACTATCAGATGCTGGAAGCGTTGCAGCCCTTTAATCTCACCTTTATGGGCGGCAACAAGGCCATGCCCGGTGCTTTGGGCGACGGTATCCGCGCCTGCTTGTGGGTCGGTGCCAAGATGGACGAAACGCATTCCATGGCTCAGTTTGACCGCAGTGCCATCCGTCCGGATCAGGAGCCGGGGCTTGAAGCCATGAAAAAGACCGATATGGGCACGTTCTGGCCGGGCTCTCAGCCTTGGCTCAAAGTCAACAAAGACGGCGAACGCTTCTTTAACGAATCCGGCACCTACGAAGGCATTTTGCACAGCGACGAAAACCAAAAGGGGCATTGCCACTACGATATCTTCGATTCGACTTGGACAGATTTTGTGCAGCGCACGAAGATGACCGGTTGCGCCCGTCTGGTGCCGCATCCCAACGGTGCACGCCCGATTTTCGCTTGGCAGTTCATTGCCGAAAAGATCATGCCCAAACTCATCGCCGACGGTTTTGTGCAGCAGGCCGACACGATTGAAGAGCTCGCCAAAAAACTTTTGCTTCCGCCCAAGGCTCTCAAGGCTACGGTTAAGCGCTACAACGAATTGGCAGCCAAGGGCGTTGACGAAGATTTCGGCAAGGAAGCCTTCCGACTGTCTCCCGTTGCCAAGCCGCCTTTCTACGGTGTGAAGAACGTGGGCTACTGCTTGTGCACCATGGACGGCATCAAGGTCGATACGCATCTCAATGCGCTTGATCAGAATCTCGAACCTATTCCGGGATTGTATGTCGTCGGTATGGACTCGGGCGGTTACTTCTCTAGCACCTACCCCAACCTGATTCCGGGTATGTGTGCGGGGCACGCCGCCACCTTTGCTTGGCTTGCCGGACGTGAGCTTGCCGAGTCCTAATCGGTCCTCAGTGTGATTAGGCGGAGAGTGCGGTCAATGATTCCGCTCTCCGCCCGAAACCAATGACGATCTCAAAAAACAAAAAATCGACCGCTCGTACTCCCCTCGAGTTTCGACACGGTCATACACAATCTGAAGGAGAAACCATCATGAAAAAGACACTCTTGGCTTTGGCTGTTGCCGGAAGTTTCGCCGCCGGCGCCTGGGCTACCGACATTCAAGTTTACGGCTTGATCGATACGGGCTTTAGCTACACCCATTCCGATGCCGACAAAGCAGGCGTCAAAGACACCGATCAGTTGCGCATGGTATCGAGCCAAGAATTCGGTTCGCGCTGGGGTATCCGCGGAACCGAAGATCTCGGTAACGGCTACAAGCTGAGTTTTGTTTTGGAAAGCGGCTTTAATTCGGACACGGGCTCGATGTCGGGAGATCTTTTCGGGCGCGAAGCCAATATGGCTCTCAGCGGTCCGTTCGGTACGTTGCGTGCCGGCCGCATGCCTATTTTCGGCAGTGTTTTGGGTGCCGACGGTCTTTTCCGTGCCATCGATCCTTTGTTCGGCAACATGACGCAAGGCTTCGGCTCCAGCTACGCCAGTGCTTCGTCGTGGTTGCGTGCGAGCAATGCTTTGAGTTACAAGACGCCGACCTTTGCCGGGTTGACTGCCTATGCGATGTATTCTCTGAAAAACGACACCAATAACAAAGCCGAAGAAGGTAAGGCAGATTCCGATCGTTACGCATCCGTCGCCCTGCGTTATCTCAACGGAGATCTTGAAGCCATTATGGTTGCCGATATGACGCTCTACGGCAACAAGCGTACGGGAGAACGCCATGAAGACGACGGTCTGACCGTGACTGTGGGCGGCAATTACGCCTTTGATAGCGGTTTGAAGATCATCGCATTCGGTCAGTACTTCAAGGATCAGGAATTGGGGATGCGAGCCGGTGTTGTCCAATCCGGTGTCAAAGCATACACAAAAGAAAAAGGCTACGGATTTGTCGACGGCTGGGGTGCGAGCATCGGCGTGAACTATCCGATGGGTGGCGGCGTTGCCAAGGCGTCATTTAACTACCGCGACATGGACAATCAAAACGACGTCGACTTCACGCGTTGGACCGTTGCTGCGGCATACGACTATCCGCTTTCCAAGCGCACGTCCGTGTACGCCATGGGCGGCTACACTCAGGAAAAGATCAAGAATCACAAGAGTAACGACGAAGGTACGCCGAGCGGCTACGAGCTGACCGCGGGGTTGTTGCATAGGTTCTAATCGGTCGCCGAATAACGGACTCAAGAGGGAGAGCGTTGAAAAAAGCTTTCCTTCCTGAACAAAACTCGAACTCAGCTGTTGTTTATATAGACGGTGCGAGTTCGAGTTTTTCTTTTGCCTATTTTTGCAATAGGTTGGTGCAATCAGGCAAGGGTAAAGCGCAAAAATCGACCATAATGCTAAGCACGAAAAAATTGAACCCCACTTAGGATTGATGATTTATGCAACGCATTGAAAATGTGCACCTTGAAGGTGAACGCCCCTTGTACGCTTTGAAAAACGCCATTGTTGTGGACTCCGAAATCGGCGTGGGCGAATCGAGCTTAAAGCATTGCGACAACCTTGAATTCGAACGCATGCGCTTTGGCGGCAAGTATCCCTTGTGGCACAGCCGCCATATTCTGGTGAAAAATTCTCAGTTTCTGCCGGGCGGTCGCGCCGCCGTTTGGTACTCCGAAGACATCCGCTATGAAGACACGATCATCGATGCGCCGAAGATGTTTCGCGATGCCAAGGACATTACGCTCGTGAGAACGTCTTTGAACGATGCTCTGGAAACGTTCTGGCACACGCAAAACGTGCATTTGACCGATGTGACGGTCGAGCACGGCGACTATCTCTTTATGAGTTCGGAAAACATCGTCATCGAAAACTACCGCCACAACGGCAACTATGCTTTCCAGTACTGTAAGAATATCGAGATTCGCAACGCCAAGATCAAGAGCCGCGATGCGTTTTGGAATTCGGAAAACATCACCGTGATCGACTCCGAAATCGAAAGCGAATTCTTGGCTTGGCACTCCAAGAACCTGCGATTGATTAACTGTACGATCTCCGGCCCCCAGCCGTTGTGCTACGCTCACGATTTGGTGATGGAAAACTGCGTCATGGCGCCCGACAGCACCTTGGCATTCGAATACTCGACCTTAAACGTCAATTGCCGCGGGACGATTCCTTGTGTGAAAAATCCCAATGGCGGTCGTATTGAGGCCGATAAAATCGACGAAATCATCTATGACGAGTTTGCTTTATCACCCCGTGAAAACACGACTATTGTCGTTAACAACCCTTAATTTTCGATAAAAGACATGCAAAACGCTTTTGATTTCGACAAACTCATCGATCGTGTCCACTCCGACAGCTTCAAGTGGGGCGATGCGCGCAACGAAGACGCCATTCCGATGTGGGTGGCCGACATGGACTTTGAAACGGCTCCCGTTGTCAAAGCTGCGGTTCAAAAGCGTGCCGAGCACGGCGCTTTCGGTTATGTGTTGGTGCCCGATACTTATTATCAGGCCCTGCATACGTGGTATAGAACGCGCCACAACTGGGAAATCGATCCCAAGAGCGTGATCGTGACGACCGGCGTGGTGCCGGCCGTATCTGCCGTCATCAAAGCATTGGTGCCGCAGGGGGCCTCCGTCATTCTCCAGACGCCTGCTTACAACTGCTTCTTTACCTGCATCACCAACAACGGTTGCAAGGTTTTGGAAAATCCGCTCAAAAAAGTGGACGGCTACTGGCGCATGGACTTTGAGGATTTGAAGGAAAAAGTCAAAGAAGCCAAGTTCTTCCTTTTGTGCAACCCCCACAACCCGGTGGGGCGTTCTTGGACCAAGGAAGAATTGACGGAACTTGCCCGCATCTGCAAAGAAGCCGGTGTGACGGTTTTAAGCGACGAAATTCACTGCGAATTCGTGTTCGGTCAGCACAAGCACAGGGCTTTTGCGTCGCTACCCAAAGAAATCCGTCCGACCACGGTCGTGGCGACTTCCGGCTCCAAAGCTTTCAATACGGCAAGTCTGCAAAACGCCTTTATTGTGGCCGAAGACGCCTATACGTATAACGCCATTGATCGTGCGATTAACGTGAACGAAATTTGCGACGTCAACGGCTTTGGCGTGGCCGCCATGACGGCTGCTTGGACCGAAGGCGGCCCGTGGCTCGATGCCTTGTGCGCGTATTTGGAAGAAAACGACCGTGCATTGCGCCAGGTTTTTGCCGACATTCTGGGAGACGATCTAAAGAAAGTCCCCATGACGCCTTTGGAAGCCACTTACCTTGAGTGGATCGACTGCCGCGTTTTGAATGTGGAAGACGATGCGATCGAAGAAGAATTGAAGAAGGTGGAAAAGGTGCGTATCACCCACGGCTCGCACTACGGCAAACTCATGGGCACGGGCTTTATTCGCATCAATATCGCTTGCCCCAGAGAACGTTTGTTGGAAGGCGCCAAGCGTATCGCCACCGGTTTGAAACGTTTGTTGGCTAAGAGCGCGTAATCGCAATTTTCGACGCCAAATGAAAACCGCC
>CALKKK010000208.1 GCA_937995395.1 uncultured Sutterella sp.
ATAATCCGATCGAACGAGAAAATCGCTTTCTCAAGACTGGTCGCGTGCGCTAAAATAATATGTTTACGAAATCGGACTTCGGTCCGAAAAACATTTTCCCCATTGTTTGCTCTAGGAGAGTATTTACTCATGGCTCACGTTGTTTGTGAAGCATGCATCGGTTGCAAGCGCACCGACTGCGTGGATGTTTGCCCGGTCGACTGCTTCCACGAAGGCCCCAATTTTGTCGTGATCGATCCCGACGAATGCATCGATTGCGCCGTGTGCGTGCCCGAATGCCCCGAAGCCGCCATTTTCTGTGAAGAAGACGTTCCCGCCGATCAGCAGGAATTCATCGCTTTAAACGCCGAACTCGCCCACCAGTGGCCCTCGATTACGCGTAAGAAGCCCTATCCTGATGATGCCGACGAATGGGTGGGTGTGCCCAACAAGCTTCAGTATTTGAAGCGTTAATTCATTAACGAATCCGCAAAAATTGCCGGAGTTGATTTATGTCTGCCGTCACAACGAAAGTTATTGCCGCTACGGCCGTTGCCGATAATGTCGTGCGTTTGGATATCGCCGTTCCTGAAAACTGCACTTGGAAAACGGGCGAATTTGCGCGTTTGGCTCTGCCCGGCGCCGATGAAAGCCAGTGGCGCTGCTACTCGATCGGCTCTGCAACGGGCGCCGACAAGCTCACTTTCTTTATTGCTCGCGTTCAGGGCGGCGCCGTGAGCCCCAAGCTCTGCGCTTTGAAAGCCGGTGACGACATTCAGGTCGACACCGAAATGTGCGGTATGTTGATCGAAGACCGTCTGGAACCCAACGGCAAGGATTTGTGGCTCTTTGCTACCGGCACGGGCGTTGCGCCCTTTATCGGCGTGGCCGACGATCCGGCCATCATGGACAAGTACGAAAACGTCATCTTGGTGCACGGTGTTCGCAACTTTAACGAGACGTCCTACGTGGGCCAAAATATCAAGTTGCAGGATAAGCTGCGTGCCGTTGCTTGCGTGACGCGCGAAAAAGCCATGATCCAAAAGCGCATTCCGGACGCTATCCGCGACGGCGATCTTGAACGCCTCGTGGGTTTGGAAATTACGCCCGAACGCTCTCGCGTTATGCTGTGCGGCAACCCGGCCATGGTCAAGGGCGTGCGCGAACTGATGAAAGAGCGTGGCATCGTGAGCCCGCGCGGCGGCAAGCCCGGTCAGCTTTTGGCCGAAAACTTCTGGCTCTAACGAAACTGTCCGCTTTTAGTCTGACGCGTGTTGCTCGCCTGAAACGATCGACACGCGTCTTTTGTATTTTTTGACCCCGTATCCACTCATGACTTTAGAAGAAGCGCTTTTAGATACGCTGCCTCAAACCCAATGCCGACAGTGCGGCTTTGACGGCTGTGCGCAATATGCCAAGGCCTTGGCCCAAGGTTCTGCCTGCGCCAATCGTTGTGCTCCCGGCGGTCAGGCCGGTGTGGAAAAACTCTCGCACCTTTTGGGTGTCGAGCCCTCATTGCTTGACCCCGAATACGGCAAGGAACTTCCTTTTGCCGTCGCCAAAATCGATGCCAAGCGTTGCATGGGCTGCGCACTGTGCGCGGTTGCCTGCCCCGTGGAAGTGATTTCCGGTGTGGCCAAGCATCTTTTTGCCGTGATTGAAAATGAATGCACGGGTTGCGGCCTGTGCGTGTGCGCCTGTCCGGTCAATGCCGTCGAAATGCACGAAGTTAACCGAACTTGGACGCATGAAGATGCCATGAAGGCAAAAGTTGCTTTTGAAAGAGCCAATGCGCGCCGTGCCAAGGTCAAGGAAGATCGGCTCAAAGCGATTGAACGTCAAACGCAAGCCAAAAACGACTTTTTAGCTGCTGTATTGATGAAGGCTAAGGGGCTTCAAGCATGAACAACGCCAAACGAAACGAGATCGTGCGCATCTTGGCGCAAGTTCGCCCTAATCCGGTGAGCGAACTCAACTGGAACAATCCTTTTGAATTGTTGATTGCCGTGATGCTCTCGGCACAAGCCACCGACAAGGGAGTGAATGCCGCCACCCCTGCCCTTTTTGAGGTCGCACCGACCCCGCAGGCCATGTCGACGATGACGGTGGAAGAAATCGAAAACCTTATCAAAACGATCGGGCTGTATCGCAACAAGGCCAAGAACGCTTTGGCGATTGCAAAGATCCTGTGCGAGAAGTTTGACGGTCAGGTGCCGGACAATTTCGACGACTTGATCACATTGCCCGGTGTAGGTGAAAAAACCGCCAAGGTCGTGCTCAACGTCGCTTTCGGCAAGCCTTATATTGCCGTCGACACCCATATCTTTCGCGTGGCGCACAGAACCGGGATGTCGAACAAGGCAACGCCCTCTGAGGTCGGTGCACAGTTGGAAAAGTGTCTTGACAAAGAACTTCTCTTAAACGCGCATCATTGGATTTTATTGCACGGTCGCTATTGCTGCAAAGCCAGAACACCGGACTGTAAAAACTGCCCGATTGTGGAGTTGTGCGAGTTCAAGGAAAAGAATTTATAACACTCTGACAAAAAGCCCCGAAAAGAAAGTTCCTGTTCGGGGCATTGTCATCTTTATGACGTTTGAAGCAGCTTGGCAAAATCGCGATCGAGTTTCTTCAAAGCCTTGTCGATTTCGTCTTTCTTCTGTTTCGACCACTTCTGTTGTTGACCGACGGCGGTATCAAAGCGCTTGAAAGCTTTTTGAAGTTCCGCACCTTGCGGACCGCCTGCCGTTCGACGATTGGCAACGATGGCTACCGGATCCAATGTCTGCAGGAACAAGCTCTCGGGCATCGGACACTCGGCGGGACCTTGCGGATACTCTTTGGCAATCACTTCGGCATAGATGCGCTTGACTTCACTGTAGGGGAACTCCGACGGCCGGATGTTATTGGCCTTGGCATAGCCCACAATGCCGCTTGCCACATGGTGCCCCACACGAAACGGCAACTTGTATTCGCGCATGAAGACATCGGCCACTTCTTGGCTTGCCGTCCAGTCGTTGTTGAGTTCCTCCAAAGCGCGTTGGGGATCGATGCGCAACGCCTTCAAAATGCGCTCAAGCTTATCCAACGCTTCGACGGCACCGTCGACCATGGCCGAGCTCGTCTTGACCGACTTCGGATCGCTCATGCCCGGCGGAATGTTGTGCGCCAACAAAATGACGGTATGCGCCGCGCCGATCGTTTCGCTTGCCGTCACACGCGTGCTGTTCAGTAACCCCGGATTTCTCTTTTGCGGCATGGCCGAGGAAACATAGGTGTTGCCGCCGCCCTCTTCCAACAAAATCCAAGGACGCGGTTGCGCATACTGCACCAACACGTCTTCAACGAAAGAGCCCACACGCAGGGCAATGCTCGTCACGATTCCGGCCATCTCGACGGGGCCGTCTACCGACTTCATTTGCGCGGCGTCGTAGGCATTGAGCACCGGACCGTCAAAGCCCAAGTAGTTGGCCATGCGCTCTCGGTTGAGCGGCCAACTCGTGCCGTTTAAAACAGTCGTGCCCATCGGACAACGATTGAGCCGCGCATAGTATTCGCGAATCTTTTGCTGATCACGCTCAAAGCTTGCCAAGTAGCCCATGAGGTAGTGCGCGTAACTGTTGGGTTGAGCGGCGACACCGTTGGTGTAATTGGGTACCACGGTTTTTTCCTGGGCTTTAGCCAAAGCCAACATCGTTGCCATAACGGACGTAAGTTTTTCGCTCAATTTCAGGGCATTGTCGCGGGCAATCGCAGACTCGTAGGTGGCGTGCATGTCTTGGCTCGAGCGCCCGATATGCAGCATCGTCACATCCATACCGGCTTCTTGGATCAAAAGCGGCTCAAAACGAATCACCTGCGCCGGACGAGGACCGCCCTTGGCATTGCCCTTGTCAATCACGGCTTGGATGCCTTGGGCAACTTTGTGTCGCACGGACTTGTCAAGCAACCCTTCGTCGCTGTTAATTACCGCTGTGGCTTTGTTCATTTCTCCAAGCCAAAAGAACTGGTCTCTGGGGACTTCCTGAGCCGTCACGGAATAAGCTAAGCATAGTGTCAATGCGGTTATCGTCAGTTTGATTTTCATATATTTATCTCCCTCAGTCCGAAATTGCCGAGGTTTATCTTTGTTCTTCGGATTGCTTTCGGGGTTTTGTCTGTATCGATTGTCTCGATTGTACTCGTCGTCGGGTGTATAGTTTTGTGATTATGCATTTCGAACTGATTCTGTATGTGATCGCTGGTGCTGCCGCCGGCGGCTTTGTCAACGGCCTGGCGGGATTCGGCACCGCACTGATGTCTTTGGGCATCTGGCTTCAGGCCATGCCCTCGGAGCAGGCTGTCCCGATTGTGGCGGCGATGTCAGTGATCAGCGGCGTTCAAAGTGTGTGGCTCACGCGCCATACATTATCCAAAGGCATCAAACGTTTGCCGCGATTTTTAATTCCGGCTTTGATCGGTTTGCCCATCGGCACCATGGCCTTGTCTATCATCGATCCGTCGGTGATCAAACTGACGATTGCCGGTTTGATGCTTCTTTACAGTGTCTTTTTCACGTTCAAAACGCGTCTGCCCAAGTTCGAGCGCGACTATCCCGCAGCCGACGCAACCGTGGGTTTGGCGAGCGGCCTTTTGGCAGGCGCTGCGTCCTTGTCGGGCGTACTGCCCACCATGTGGTGTGCGCTTCAACCTTGGAGCAAGCATGAAGTTTCGGCACTGCTGCGTCCCTTTAATGTGATCGTCTTGGGGATTGCCACCGCCGTTTATGCATTCAAAGGCTACTTCACGTGGGATACTCTGGTCATGATGGCCATTGCATTGCCCTCCACCATCATTGCCACGCAAGTGGGCATTGCTTTATTTAAGCGCCTCACGGACAATCAATTTAAAAACCTTCTGGTGTGTATGATGGTTTTAAGCGCCGTGAGCCTGATCATTCGAGAGCTCGTTTTCTAACTCAAATTTTCAAACCATGACCGAAAAATACCAATTTCAGTGCGACTACATTGCAGGATGCCATCCTGCCGTTTTGAAAGCTTTGACCGAAACCAATTTGGTGGAAGTGCCGGGTTATGCCGAAGACAAGTTTTGCGAAGAAGCTTCCCAACTGATTCGCAAGGCATGCGATTTGCCCGAAGCGGCCGTTCACTACTTTGCGGGCGGCACGCAAACCAATCTGACGGTCATCAGTTCCGTGTTGCGCCCGCATCAAGGTGTTGTGGCGTGCGATTCGGGTCACATCGAAGCGCATGAAACGGGGGCCATTGAAGCCACGGGACACAAGGTTCTGACAGTGCCTGCTGTGGACGGCAAGGTCACGTCTGACAATCTCAAAAAACTCTGTCAGGACTATTTCGACAACGAAGAAAAGGTGCTTTTGGTTCAGCCGGGCATGCTCTACATTTCGTTTCCGACGGAAACCGGCACGATCTATTCACTGCAAGAACTCGAAGAGTTGGCTGCGATCTGTAAAACCTACGGCCTTTTCTTTTACATCGACGGCGCACGTTTAGGCTACGGTTTGGCAGCCAGTCCCGACGTCAAAATCACCGACATTGCGCGCTTGGCCGACGCTTTTTACATCGGCGGCACCAAGTGCGGAACGTTGGGCGGCGAAGCGTTGGTGATTAAAAACGAATTTCTCAAAAAAGACTTTGCCGCTTTAATGCGCCGCCAAGGCGCGCTTCTGGCCAAAGGTCGTTTTGCAGGCGTGCAGTTTCTGGCGTTGATGACCGACGACCTTTATTTCAAGGTCGGAGAAAAAGCAGTTGCCATGGCGATGCGTCTTCGCCAAGCGTTTTTGGATGCAGGGTGCGAACCCGCGGGCAACTCGCCCACCAATCAGCAGTTCTTCATCCTCACGCCGGGTCAAGCCGAATTTTTGTCTCGCAAGTACCGCTTTGAAAACTGCGGTAAAACAGCCGACGGACGTCTCACGGTGCGGTTTTGCACGGCTTGGTCGACCAAGGAAGAAGTGGTCGATGAACTCATTGCCAACATTGCCAAAATCAAAGGTTTGTAAGCGTTCACGCACTGGACAAGACACGGGCAAAGCCTACGAAAAGCTTCGCCCGTTTGTTTGAGTGCGGTTGAGCGTCTACTTCAGCCACCCCTTTTCTTTTAAGAATGCATCGACAAAGGGACGGCGTTCTTTACCCATGATCGAGCAGACTTCTCCGCCCCAGGTGCTCTTTTTCGGATTGCGCTTTCGATTGGCAAAGTACTCGGTCAAGGTTTTGCCATAGTCTTCCAAGGCTTCCAAGTCGGGCTCGACATAGCGCTCGGTCATCACGGTCAACTTTTGCGGCAGACGCGGTTTGACTTCGTTTTTGTACGCAGGGTATCCGAAGGCCAAGCCCATTAACGGCAAGGTATTTTGCGGCAACTCTAAAAGCTCTGCCACTTCCTTGATGTGGTTGCGCAGACCGCCCACATACACACCCCCGAGGCCGAAAGATTCCATGGCCGTATACGCGCTTTGCGCCGCAATGCCGGTGTCGGTGCAACCCACAATCAGCTGCTCGGCCCAACCCAAATCGGAATCGGGAACGGTCGCCAAGTTGCGATGATAATCTGCCACAAACACCCAAAATTGAGGGGCCGTGATCACGTGCTTTTGGTTGCCGGCGTATTCGGCGAGCAATTTGCGCTTTTCCGGGTCGTTCACGCGAATAATGCTCGTTACTTGCAAAAAGCAGGAGCTTGCCGCAGCAAAAGCACAATCGAGAATGGCTTGGCAAATATCTTCGGGAACCGGTTTATCCAAATAGTCGCGCACCGAAGTGTGTGCCATGAGTTGTTCGACCACAGCATTTGTCGCTCTCGTCATTTTTGTTTCTCCAAATTTCAGTAGGTGCTTTCGATTTCTTTGACTTTGGCGTACAAAGCGCGATTCACAGGCACTTCGACACCCAAAACCTCGGCCTTGCGAATCACGGTGCCGCTAAAAAGCTCCACTTCGCTCGCGCGTTTGGCAAGCCCGTCTTGA
The DNA here is from genome assembly GCA_937995395.1 of uncultured Sutterella sp. Classification (GTDB taxonomy): domain Bacteria; phylum Pseudomonadota; class Gammaproteobacteria; order Burkholderiales; family Burkholderiaceae_F; genus Duodenibacillus. The sequence continues at coordinate 6,968 of CALKKK010000208.1, forward strand.
CGCATCGAGGGCATCCCGTCGGGATTGAGGCTGTCGGCCAATCGCAAGTATTCGTTTAAGTCGTCTTCGGTGACGCGAACGCCCGCTTTATCGGCCACGGCAATGACTTCGCGCATGGCGGCAACGAATTCGTCACGGATGGGACCCTCGGCCTGAACATCCTTAAAGGTTCCTTTGTGAACCATTACGACTTGATTGATGCCGACATTCATCATCCATTTGCACCACTGACGACGCAAAATATCGTCTTCGTGCACATAGGGAATCTCGCAGGCAGCAAGCAAACTTTCAACGCAGTGAAGCGCTCCTTGCGCCTTGTCGCAGCCTAGTGTTTTGGGCGGCAAGCCGAGGCAAAGCACGCCCTTGTTTTCGTAAGTCAAGGTCGTGCCGACGCGCAAGGCGTCCATGCCTTGAGCCACGCAATAGAGCATCACGCCTTTTTGCAGTTTCTCTTCGATGATTTCTTCGCTTGAAATGCCGTTCAATAACGAGACCAGAACGGTGTTTTCGTCCGTAATGGGACGCGCAAGTTCGATCGCCGCATCCAAGGCCGTGGCTTTCACACCGAAAAGAATCAAGTCGGCCGGTGCCCCGTAAGTTTCAGGCGTAGCAAAAGAAAAGTTGCAGGCCTGCCCGTTGGCCGTGACGGCACTTCGTTGATAGCGTGCAATACGATCGCGATCGGCCACCACCGTGACGGTGCCCGCAGGCAATGCGCGGCTTAGCAGATCGGCATACAGAATGCCCAAAGCACCCATGCCGATCACGGCAATGCGTTGAAAATTCGGTTGAGTCATTTTTGTCCTTGTACTTGATTTTGTTCCTGCATTTTACTCACTGTCGTAGTCGGCAATGGCGGTAAACAAAACTTCGGCACCGAGCATGAAGTCTTCGATTTTCATTTTTTCGTTCGGGTTGTGCGAGCCGTCTTGGTTGGCAACAAAAATCATGCTTGCAGGCACACCCATGTTGGAGAGCACGGCCGCATCGTGCCCGGCGCCGCTCGGAATATAGCGCGCAGGGATTCCGGCTTTTTGCGCGGATTGGGCCAAATGGTCGATCAATTTGGCGTCAAGTTTTGCGGGCTCGCACACCAATAGGCGATCGAACTCAAACTTCACGCCTCGATCGGCGGCAGCCACGGCACATTCGGCTTCGAGCAACGCGTGGAATTGCTCCAAGGTTTCGCGCGATAAGCTTCGGATATCGATGGCAAACGTCACTTCGCCCGGGATAATGGCAATGGCTGCCGATGCGGCCGTTTTGACAACACCCATCGTAAAGACCAAGTCTTTGCCGCGCGACAACCATTCCTGCCAATGACGATCGATGTTGGTGAGAACAGAGGCCACCGCCATCACGGCATCGTGTCGATACTGACGATCCACAGCACCGGAATGTGCCGTCTGCCCGATACACATGCAGGCCTTATGACGGAAATTGCCACGAATGCCCGTGACGATCCCTACGCGATGGGTTTCGTCACTATCCAAAGTCGGCCCTTGCTCGATATGCAATTCCGTAAACGCCGCAATGCGCTTCAAATCGATTGACGTGTCGGTTCGAATCATGTCTTTGGGGTCGAACCCTGCTTCTTCGACTGCTTGCGCCAGCGTTTGGTCTTTGTCTCGATGCTTGAGATCCAAATCAGCTTGCGTGAGTTGTCCGGTCATCGCCAAAGAACCTACGTAGGCTTTGCCGAACCAAGAACTTTCTTCCATGCGGAAAACGACCAAAGTGACGTCGCGCTTCGGTGTAAAGCCGATTTTGCGCATCCAGTACAAAACGGTCATACCGGCCACGACTCCTGCCAAGCCGTCGTAGTGCCCGCCCTGCGGCACGCTGTCGCCGTGCGAACCCGTCATGTAGCAGGGCAGATCACGATTTTGGCCCGGCAGCGTCACGAACATATTGCCGCAACGATCGACTTTGACTTCTAAATCGAGCTTTTCGGCCCAAGCTTTGATATAGGCATGAACCTTATTTTCCGTTTCGCTGTAGCCTTGGCGCGAAATCCCGATCACGGGATCTTTTGAAAATTCGCGAATTTCGTCAAACGTGGTTTGTGCAAATGCTTTGGCGCCTTCGCGCAGTCTTTGGTCGGTCATGTTTTTCTCCCGATATTTGTTGTCTTTCGAGCAAAGCTCGCAGTGTCGATAACTTTACGCCGACGGATGCAAAAAGAAAAAATCCGACCGAACTTACTTCTCGAAAGCGCCTCGACACTACGCGTGTCGCCCTTGCTGCGCTTTGGAAGACCCCAAAATTCGGTCGGATGCGAAAAGTTGAAATTTTATTGGATTAAGCTTATATACGATCCCTTAAGTTACTCGATACGTTCGCCGTGCAAGGCCAAATCCAAGCCCATGCGTTCTTCGTCGGTCGTGACACGAATACCGATCACCTTGTCAACAAGGGTCATCAAAAGCCAGGTCATGCCGCCCGAGAAGACGATCGTTGCCACCACGCTCAAGGCCTGAATGCCGAGCTGCGTGCCGATATCCAAGGTGGGTGCGCCGGTAATGGCAGAGCTTGCAAACACACCTGTCAACAAGGCCCCCACAATACCGCCCACACCGTGCACACCGAAGGCATCCAAAGAGTCGTCCCAGCCCATCATGCGCTTTAAGACCGTGGCACCCCAGAAGCACACCGCGCCGCCAATCAAACCCATTACGAGAGCTGGCATGGGACCGACGAAACCCGAAGCCGGCGTAATGACCACCAAACCGCCGACAGCGCCCGAAATCAAACCCAAGAGCGAGGGCTTGCCGCGGATGATCCATTCGCATGCCATCCAAGCCACACCGGCAGCGGCAGCAGCAATCTGCGTCACTAAAATAGCCATCACGGCGCGTTCGTTGGCAGCCAAACCAGAACCTCCGTTAAACCCGAACCAACCGATCCAAAGAATGCAGGCACCGATCATGGCAAAGGTAAGGTTGTTCGGACTCATGGGTTCGCGGCCGTAGCCCAAGCGCTTGCCCAGAATCAGGCAGCCGACCAAACCTGCAACACCGGCGTTAATGTGGACGACCGTGCCACCTGCATAGTCCAATGCGCCCATATCGAAGAAGAAACCGCCTTCACACCACACCCAGTGGCAAATCGGTGCGTACACGCAAACCGACCACAGGATCATGAAAACCAACATGGCCGAAAACTTCATGCGTCCCACAAAGGAGCCAATCATCAAAGCTGCGGTCAGCACAGCAAAGGTCATCTGGAAAATGACAAAGAGCAATGTCGGAATACTTCCCGTCATCGAATGAATGTCGATACCCGACAAGAAGGCCTGAGAAAAGTTGCCGATCCAGGGGTTGCCCGGTGTAAAGGCCAAGGAATAGCCCACGGCAAACCAAACGATGGTCAAGGCACAGCAAATGACGGTGGTCTGTGCCAAAACGGAAAGCACGTTCTTTTTGCGCGACATGCCGCCGTAAAAAAGTGCAATACCCGGAATCGTCATAAAGAGAACCAAAGTGGTTGCCACCAACATCCAGGCCACATCAGCCTTGTCCATCACCGATTCGGCGGCAAAAGCGGGCGCTGCTATCAGGCTCAAAAGCAAGGCAACGGGGGCCGAAATTCTGACGTCTTTCATTTTTTACCCTTTTTTGAAATGAATTCTTAAATCGCCTCTTCGTCCGTTTCACCGGTACGGATGCGCACTGCCTGTTCGAGGTCAAAGACAAACACCTTGCCGTCGCCGATGCGACCGGTACGGGCTGCATTCACGATGGCTTCGACCGTCGTATCGAGCAAACTGTCGGGCACGGCCACTTCGATTTTGACCTTGGGTAAAAAGTCCACCACATATTCGGCACCGCGATAAAGTTCGGTGTGCCCCTTCTGACGACCGAAGCCCTTGACTTCGGTGACCGTCACCCCATCGATGCCGCTCGCGGAGAGTGCTTCGCGCACTTCGTCGAGCTTAAACGGCTTAATCACGGCTGTGATCCATTTCATAAGAGTTCTCCCGGTTAGATTCCCTGTGTATTTTTTAAGTTTTTGAGATTGCTCAACAATCTCATTTTCACCGGTCATAAAGCAAAGAACGTGCCAGAAATTTTTAATGAACGCTTCGTTTCTTGTCTTTGCCCGCGGGACAAGGCAAAAACGCATATGGAGATTGCGGGATATCGGGCACAGGTTCGATACCTTAAAGAAATGTGCAATTTCGGTGCGCACCACCATGGAAAACCCGTGCACCGAAACGATTCAGTAATTTGTCGCATCTGTTTTGCGTTAAGGACAAAAACGCAAATGTCTTCGCTGTGCTTGGGCTAAGAATGCTCTGCCACAATGTTTCGGGTGAAGAACTTCTATTGGGGGCTGTCGTGTTTGTCGATTGGGAACTCTCGATTCTGGAAAGCATCCGCCTGGCAACGGACAGTGACGTCTTTCGTCATGTGATGGTGGCGGTGAGCACGATTGGAAACGCGGGGGCCGTATGGATTGCTTTGGCTGTCGTACTCTTGGCTTTCCAAAAGACACGTTTAGCCGGACTCACCGTATCCGTTTCGCTTCTCTTGAGCCTTATTTTCTGCAATCTGACGTTGAAACCTGCCGTCGAGCGCCTGAGGCCATGTGACATTTCCGATCAACTCACGCAAATCATCCCTTGCCCCACAGACTTTTCCTTTCCTTCGGGGCACACGTCGGCTGCGTTTGCCGCCGCTGTCGCCGTGATGTTCTTTTTCCCGAAGTACGGCAGCCTTGCGCTTGTTTTAGCCGCAGTGATGGCGTTTTCGCGTCTTTTTCTCTTTGTGCATTTCCCAAGCGACGTGCTTTTCGGCCTTGTTTTGGGCTCGACCTGTGCACTTACGGCCTTCGGTGCCGTACGGTTTTTCTGCACGGTTTTGTTGACGAAGTTCAGACGCGATCGGCACTTGGGTTAAGCGGCAACCGTTACGCGACCTTGTCTTGTGTCGATGCTTTTTGGTGTGCCCTATGGCCTGACAGCGTCATGAGAACACTTGCCGCCATGAGACCCGCGCAAATGTAAAAAAGAGACGCGACACTGATGGCTGCCAAAATCGTCCCGTAGGCCATGGGCAAAGCAAAATGCGTGCCGTTGGTAATCGTCGTGCGAATCCCGAAGGCCTCGCCGGCGCGCCCCACGGGTGCATTCGATTGAATCAAGCTCATGATATTGGGATTGGCAATACCCAACCCGCAACCGAGAATTGCGGCAATGACCATTAATGGCGCCATCGTGGTAAAACTCGGGAAAAGCGCATAGCCGATGCCGCTTAAGACCAAACAGGCCGTCAGGCACTGCCACTCTTGCAAGAGTTTGCTCAAAGTCGACTGCAAGGCTCTCACCAAGAATGTCGCCACGTAAAAGGTGCCGACCAACCAACCGATTTCGGAGGCAGAAAGTCCCACCGAAGTGCCGTACACGGGAAACATAAATGTTTCCAAATCCCACGCCATGGAAATGATCGAGCTCACAATGAGGATACGGCACAGTCTCGGATCTTTGAGTAGGTCGTAAGCACGCCGGGCAAACTTTCTTGGCTTGGGCAAAGGAATGTCTGCCAACTCTTTGTAGGAAACAAAGTACATTGTTACGCCCACCAACACCATTAAGGCTGCAGCTCCGTATGCCGCGTCGTAACCGAAGCCGTCGATGAGGTATCCGGCCAAAACGGGCGTTGAGAAACCTGCCACGGAATTGCCCATCGTAAGCCACGCAAAAAACTTCGTGCGACTGCCTTCCACCGAACAGGCACCCACGAGATAGTTGCTGACAATGGCAACGACCATCGTGCCCAAACCGGCTGTCACGCAACAGACGTAAAGCGCATACATGCCGTCGACTTCCGTCGGAAAGGCCATCGGACACACGGCGGCAACCAAAAGCAAAACGGCTGAAGAAATCACAGGCTTGTGATACCCCACCCGATCGATCCAACGACCGCACAGAATCGCCAAAAATGTCGGAAACAGCGCCAAAAGAGCCATCAAAACACCGACCTCGGCGGGCGTTGCCCCATGACCCAAGGCGTCAAGCGAAGCTATGACGCGCAAGCTCATAAAGCTCGCGTTCAAAAACATCGCGAAAAAAATAATGCGCAGGATCATGGAAAAATCTCACAACGGCGGCTAAACTCAAGCGAACGGACAAATACAAACACTTCTCTTGAGTGTACTCCTTTGACGCCGGCTTGCCTGCCGATTTACCCTAAGAGAGATTCTGAGTAGACCAGTCTGTTTCCTTAGTGTCTTAGCCCTTTATTTCATGCCTATGTTAGAAGTCGAGTTAAAAAAGCAAAAATACCTTGAAAACATCAAGACCGAAAAAGGTCGCGAGCGCACGCGTCAGATGTTGGCGCACGCCATCGACACCTTTATCGAACTCGGCTATGAAGGAACGTCGCTCACAACCATCATCAACAAGTCGGGCGGCTCTCGCACCACTATTTATCAGTGTTTCGGCAACAAAGAGGGCCTGTTTGTTGCAGCGCTTGAAATGATGACTGATGACTTGTATCGCGAATGCATTTCAGGATATCGTCACGGCAGAACGTTGGTCGAAGACTTGACGGGATTCGGTCAAATTTTCCTCACGACAATCACGATGCCTCGCGCCGTAGGCGCCTTGCGTCTTGTTTATACCCAAGCTCCCGTGATCGAAGGTTTGGGCAAGTGGTTTTACGAAGAAGCTTTTGAAGCCAGCTACAAAGCTTTGGCCAAGATTTTGGAAAACCACATTGATGCCACAGTGGAAGAGCTCACACCGATGGCAGGCGTTTTTGTCGAGTCGCTCAAAGGTCGGCTTTTTCATAAAGCGTTGTGTATTCCGACCTATCAACCCGGCCAAGAAGAAATTAAAGCCGAAGTCGATTTGTGCACGGATATGCTCGTCGCATGCATTAAAGAGCGTTATTCCGGACGCTTCTCCAAGTAAAGAGTTCGGCTTAATACTGTCAAAAACGAGGAGTCGCCTAAATTTGCGAATCCTCGTTTTTCATTTGCTCAACAAATTACCCCACTATCGGGACGATGCTTTTTTCAATCTAGCGGCCCTAGCTTCAGCCTTTTTTGCCAGATCTGACAAAACTTGAATCATTGCCGTACAAAAGGGTTCGAGCTTTCCTGACTGATCTGGTTTTTCTAGCGTAGAAATAGCTGATCGAGCTTTCTTAGGACTAAACTTTCCTCCACTAGTAGCTCTTGAAATTGCGACTTCTATCCACTCTCTCCTTTCACGTACTAAGTCATCATGATTGAGATTTAGTACGCGAATGGTTGTTCTGGCAACATCGGTAGTGCCTTCAACTTTGCCATTGAGCTTAAAAATAAATTGATCGCTAACTCCTTTTTTGTGTGGAGAGCAAATTTCTTCTGTGTTATTGTCCTTGTAAACCGCTCCGTATTCGACATTTTTAGGTGCCGACGTCACTCCTCTCTCCGGATAGCAAGCGATCATATTTTTAAAATCCAACGATTTTTCACTAAATTGACTTTGAGAAAAAAAATGCTCTACATGAGAAGTCCGCATCGTGATCCTTTTCATTGTGTAGGCACAAAGGTAACCTTGCTCCATCAACAGAGCTTGCTTAAGATCAGCTTTGACATCTCCTGGCAAATTTTTATATTTAAGATCAGTTGAGCTTTTTGTCCAATTCAAAAATGTCTGAGGTGGTTGCTGTTTTTGAATGTACCGCATTTCAAACTTCACCCTCCTCCTCTTCAGCATCCATCAATCTAATCAATGTACCTAACTTTCCACCAGCTTCTGTTTCACCGTATGTTTCATCTAAATTAGACAGCAACTCCCTTGCCATATTAAACTGCTCGTTATTAATAGCCTCATATATCTCATCTGTTTTTCGCTTAAACTCTAAATTAACCTCAGAAGCCCCCATCAATTTAATTAAGACTTCATCGCTGGTTCTGCCGACAGAGGATACTGGCTGAGTCACTCCTCCGTTACTCAACAAATAGATTTGATCTGCCGGAACTTCTCCGAGAACTTGAGGTGAGTGAGTTGTGACGATAAACTGGATACACGGAAAAGCTCTAATTAACCCTGTAACGATTTGGCGTTGCCACTTAGGATGAAGATGTTCGTCAACCTCATCAATCAATACGACTCCGGGCGTTTCCTGAGTCGCCCGAGTTCCCAATGCCGGATTCAATTGACACGCTCGCTGAGCCAAATCTGCAAAAAGACAAATAAAGGCTCTTTCTCCATCGCTCAGTTGATTAAACAAAACCCCGTTGTCTTCAGGAGATCGCTTGACCACAATGTTTTTCTCTCTAACGCTGAACGCAAGACTATGAAAGCTTTCAGGAATAGCATCTCTGAGTGTCTGATTCAATGTTGCAAGATCATCGTCATGAACATCGTCGAAACCTACCCCGCGTTCAAGAGCCCACTCCTGTCGTTCCAGAGTCTTCACAAACACCCACGAATATAACTTTTCGTGATTGTCAGTAGCATTAGACCACCTGTCATAGGCTACAAATCGAGAGTCCTGAGACGTCGCGACTTGAGTTTCATTGATTTTTTGAACATCTGACCATTTTCTATTGGCTCGGTAAAAAACCATTAACGGCATTCTCTCGGCATCAGAAAATTTTGATGTCGGCCACTTCAACTCTGATTTCATTGAGCTATTGGAATATTCTTCACCGTACTCCAAAACTTCTTCCCCTATTTGAATAGCTGCAATGCTCCGAACCGGAAATTTGGTTTCAAAACTAGTGCGATTATTGACACGAAGAGGAACTTTACGAACATCTGTCTCTGAGACTCCAACAATTGGGAAATTATTGGTCAGCGAAGATCCCCACCATGAAAGAGGTGGCAATAGCCCCAAAAGCAAAGAGGTTTTACCGGCACCATTCACGCCTGCAATCACATTCATTCCGGGTTTAAATTCAATACTCAGAGACTCAAATGCTCGAAAATTTTGGAGCGTCAGACTTTTAACATACATATCAATAACCACCAAATAGGCCAGAAGATTTGTTGCTGAGTTTAGCAAAGGTTTTATCATGCAACTAAGCACTGCCCATAAAGAAAGCCCTCGGTTCGCATAGAACATCGAGGGCTTTTTGGGAAATGAGCTCGAATTTACTTCGCAACCTGTCGACTCTGCCAGCCGTGAATGGCTTCCACAGCATCGCCCACCAAACCCGGACCTGTGTAGATAAAGCCCGTGTAAAGCTGAACGAGGCTGGCACCGGCTTGCATCTTGGCCACGGCGTCGTCAGCCGTCATCACGCCGCCCACGGCAATGATCGGCAACTCGCCCCCTAGATGTTCGTGGAACAAATGCACGACCTCGGTGGAGCGCGCAAACAAGGGGCGTCCCGACAAACCGCCGGGATTGTGACTCTTTTGAAGATGTTCGACCCCGACGCGCGACACCGTCGTATTGGTTGCCGTCACAGCATCCATCTTATGCTTCATCAACAAATCACCGATCTGACGCAACACGTCGTCGGCCAAATCCGGACCGATCTTGACGGTAATCGGAACATAGCGACCGTGGACTTGCGAAAGTTTTTCACGTTCCTGGGCGATACCGGCCAACAACGGTTCGATGGCTTCGGCCTGCTGCAAACGCGTCAGGCCCGGCGTGTTGGGGCAGGAAATATCGATGGCCAAATAGTCGGCGTGCTCGTAGAGCTTTTGCATCAAGACTTGGTAGTCGGGCAAAGCGTCTTCCACAGCTGTGGACGTTTGCTTACCGAGGTTGATCCCCAAAATGCCGCCTTGACGACGATACACTTGTGCAGACTTTTGCAAATTGACGATGGCCTGATCGGCACCGCAATTGTTAAAGCCCATGTAGTTGACGATACCTTCGGCAGGAATCAAGCGCCACAAACGCGGACGGGGATTGCCGCCCTGAGGACGCGGCGTGAAGGTGCCGACTTCGATATGACCGAAACCCAAGTCGCCCAAAGACGTCACGTGCTGGCCCGTCTTATCCATACCGGCAGCCAAACCGACGGCGTTGGGAAACGTTAAGCCCATCACTTTGACCGGGTAGGTTTTGGGCGCGGGGCAAACCAAACGCACCAGCTTGGTGGCAACCGCCCAGTCGATATTGCCCATAATGAGGCCATGTGCCGTTTCGGGATCGAGTTGGAAAAGGCAACTGCGAATGAGTTTGTAGAGCATGAAATCGGTACTCCGGATGTGGGGTTTGTAAAGAAAGCAGAACCGCTCCTGTTTCGATTCTGCTTTCCTTTTAAAGACTTCGAAATTTTACTCGAAATCGCTGTTGGAAATTTTTTACTTACTCGTGCCTTCGACGTGCGTAATCGAATCGCTTGAGGGTTTGGGTGTCGGTACGCCGGCAGGTTTGGCACCCGGAGCAATGCGCGTGACCAAAATCTGATCGATATGGCGGTTTTCAATGCCGATCACTTCGAAGCGATAGCCCATGTAGTCGACCTTGTCGGTGCGTTTCGGAATTTTACGCAGCATGTACATCATAAAGCCCGCAATCGTCTCGTAAGTTTCTTCCTGCGGCATGCGATCAAAGCCGAAGGTGCGTTCGATATCGTCCACGGGCGTGGCACCGTCGACCAACCACGAGCCGTCGTCGCGGCAAACGATCTGCGCTTCTTCAGCAGAAACGAATTCACCCATCACGGACAGGAGCACGTCGTTTAAGGTGACGATACCGACCGTCAATGCATATTCGTTGACGACCACCGCAAAGTCGGTGTGCTGCGACTTAAAGACTGCAAGCATTTCTGCCAAGGTCAAGGCATCGGGCACCGAGGGCGTGTTGCTGATGCAGTCGCTGTTTTTCAAAGAAATATTGTTCTTTTTGACGACAAGCTTTAACAACTCCTTGGAGTCGACGTGCCCCACCACGTGATCGATGTCGCCGTCGCAGACCAAATACTTGTCGTGCGGAAATTCAGTGATGCGATTGACGATGGTTTCGTAGCTATCGTCGATATCGACCCAAACGACGCTGTCGCGGGTGGTCATGGCGCTCGGAACCAAACGACTTTCCAAGTCCATCACGTTGGTGATGGCGGCCTGTTCGTTGGGTGCGATGAGACCGGCTTCGGCGCCGGCCGCCACCGTTGCCATAATGTCTTCACTGGTGATTTTGTTGGTAGGCTTGGCGGGCAAACGAAAAAGCTTGATGAAGACTTCGGAAAGGGCATTTAAGAACCACACGAAGGGCTTAAGCACCATAATCAAGAAATTCATCCAGCGAATTTCGGCCACGGCCACCGCTTCGGGACTATTCATGGCAACGCGCTTGGGGATCAAGTCGGCAAAAAGCACGAAGATAAGCGTAATCACCACAAAGGAGCAGGCAAAAGACGCCGTCGTCACCATTTCAGGCGGCAAAATCAGCACAAACAGCTTCATAAACAAATCGGTTAAAGCCTGTTCGCCCACAATACCGCCCAAAATGGCCACGGCATTGATACCGATCTGTACGACAGAAAAGAAAGATGCCGGATTGTCTTTAATGCGCAAAACCAAGTCGGCGCGTTCATCGCCCTTTTCCGCCTGTTGCTGCAGACGCGTGCGTCTGGCACCGGCCAGAGCAATTTCCGACATGGCAAAAAAGGCACCGGCCAGAACCAAGGCCACGATACCGGCAACATTCCACATCCAATCCATTGAACCACCCTTTATTCAGTTTTTATTATCTTTCGTGCGATTTTTTACCTGCAAGTACGAGAGCCACTTGCACTTTCACCCTTAATCTATTGATTTTATCGGCTTTTTGGTCCTTTCGCTATGTTTTGCACACCAAAATGGAGAGCTGCGAAGCTCCGTTCGCGGTAAACTTTTGCGATACTTCTGTGGGAGTGCATCTGTGAAATTTCTTCGCTACGCCGCCGGCCCAGTTTTGCTCTTGGCACTTTGGTGGTCGGTCACTACCTTTACCGCGACTCCTGCGGTGTTGTTACCGAGTCCGCAAAGCGTCTTGGCGGCTTTTGTACGCCTGACGGAATCGGGCGAACTGTTCGGGCACATCGCCGCCTCGGGCTATCGCGCTTTGACAGGGTTTGCCTTGGCTGCGGGCGTCGGTTTGTCTTTGGGATTGTTGTTGTCTCGCTCTCGGCGCGCATTCGAGTCGGCCGACATCCTCATCAACGCGCTTCGCGTCACACCGCCCTTAGCCTTGATCCCGCTGTTAATCCTGTGGTTCGGAATCGAAGAAGCCCCCAAAATCGCGGTCGTTTTCCTCTCGGGCTTTTTCCCGATCTATCTCAACACTTTCAATGCGTTTCAGTCGGTCGATGCAAAACTTTTGGAAGTGGCAGCGAGTTTGCGAATGACACAAAAAGAAGTTTTTCGATTGGTTCTGTTGCCGGCAGCCATGCCCGGCATTCTCACGGGGCTCAGAATCGGGTTCGGGTACTGTTGGCGCGCATTGGTCGGCGCAGAACTCATCGCCGCCTCGACCGGCTTGGGCTTCATGATCAGCGAGTCCGGCGAATATCTCAAAACCGACTGCGTGTTTGTAGGCATCATTACCATTGCCGTTTTGGGTATTGCGATGGATCACCTCATTTGGTTTGGCATCAGTCGCACTAAGGCCGTCAGCCGCGTGATACCGCCGGAAGGTACTTTAGTGCCCCGTGTGCATCCGCAATAGGGAGGTTGAGAATGTTTGAGATCAATTGCCTTGGCGTCGGCAAAACCTTCCATAGCGAAGACAAAAGCACAAATCGGGTTGCGTTGTCGAACTTAAATGCGCTCTTTCCCGCCGGCAAAATCTCGGCCGTGATCGGCGAAAGCGGCTGCGGCAAAACCACGCTCTTGAGGATTTTAGCCGGGCTCGTTGCGCCCGATAGCGGGGCCGTTCATTATCGCGACGTGTCGACATCACAAAACCGCTCGCCGAAAATCGCCATGGTGTTTCAAGAACCTCGCCTTTTTCCGTGGCTGACTGTGGAAGAAAACATCGCTTTGGCCGTGCGCGATTTGCCGGAAAAAGAAAGAAAAGCTCGCGTCCACGAAACGCTTTCCGTCGTCGGTCTCGCAGAGCGCAATCGAGCTTTAGTCAACGAGATTTCAGGCGGTATGGCGCAGCGCGCAGGATTTGCTCGGGCACTGGTCTCGAAACCGGATATTTTGTTTTTGGACGAAGCGTTCAGCGCACTCGATGCCCTTACGCGCGACCGACTGCGAAACGAATTCGTACGCATCTGGCATGCGCGCCCCATGACCGTCGTGCTTGTCACGCACGATGTGTGGGAAGCGGTTTTATTGTCCGATACTGTCTTTAAGTTGTCCGCTGGCAAACTCAACGAAGTCGCTCAAATCGACGCTCCCTACCCGCGCCGAATGGACGCAGCACACTTGGCACATAAAGCCGCTATTTTGCTGCAATCCTTTTTCGGTGCGAAGGATTAAGATTGTCGCCATCGTTTTTTATTTTGGGACATTTCTGCCATGCATTCCTTTTATAAGCAATTCACCGTTGCGGCACTGTCTGCAATGACACTCATGGGCTCGGCTTACGCCGCTAAAGACGGCATGCCCGACGAAATCAACATCGTTTACGTTAAGGCACCGTTTAACCTTCAAAACATGGTGATGAAAGATCAAAAGCTTCTCGAAAAAGCTTTTGCACCTTACGGCACGCAGGTGCGCTGGCACTCGATTGTTTCGGGTGCCAAGCAGGCGCAAGCCATGGCTGCGGGCGCCATCGACGTCTCTGCCGTCATGAACACGGCTTCCCTTTTGATGGCCAACGGCGCCGGCAACCCGGTCTATGTAGCGACCGGCGTAGCGCACCCCGCCGACACCTTTGCCATGGTGGGAGGCAAGGGTAAGACGCTGTCAGTTAAAGACCTCAAAGGCAAGAAAATTGCCGGCCCCCGCGGCACGGTGTTGCATCAACTGATGGTGGCAGCGCTTGCCAAAGAAGGTCTGACAGCCAACGACGTCGAATTCATTTCGATGGATCCGGGGGCCGCACTTTCGGCTTTGTTAACGGGTAACGCCGACGCTGCGTTAATTGCTGCCAGCGGCGTCATCAAAGCGCAAGAAGCCGGTTGCAAAGTGATCACAACCGCCAAGGGGTTGGTGAACGTCAACCTCGTGATGACCGCAAGCGAAAAGTTCTCCAAAAACTACGCCAAGGCGCTTGACCTCGTTGTCAAAACTCACCGCCAAACCCTGCAGTGGATTCAGAATAACAAGGACAAAGCCCTTGCTTTGGGCGCCAAAGAGCACGGTATCAGTGTCAAAGACGCCGAACAGTTGGCAGATTGGTCGAATTACTATGACACATTGACCCAAGCCGATATCAAAGGCTTGGCAGACGATCAGGCCTTCCTGTTGCAAAACAAGATGATGGATAAGGCCGTTGACGTCAAAGCCATCGTGTTGCCGAGTGCGCTGAAATAATCTTTGGTTTTTACAGACATTTTGCCCCCGAGTCGCATTGGACTGCGGGGGCAATTTTTGACTTAAATTTTCAAAAAAAATCAAAGCGCCTTGATACGTTCAACGGGCAAGCCCGGATCAACCACCACGGCCTTCATGCCGCGCGCTTCAATCGCAGCCTGGCCACGTTCGGTACAAATGACGGTCGCACTTTCGCTCAAGATTTGCCCGTTATAAAGAACTTTTCTGCCTTCGACGAAACTTGCCACCGGCTTTTGGGTTTCATAATCGTAAACGGTGATATCGGCATCGGCTCCTACCGACAGGTGGCCCTTGGTCGTCAAGCGCAGCATGCGCGCGGGATTGAGCGACGTTTTCTGCACGAATTCGGAAAGCGTCAACACATCGAGTTTCACCAAGGAAAGACCCTGCGACAAAATCACGTTGCGCGGAATGCAACCGCCGTCGGTCGAAATCGCATCGACCACGAAGCTGCCGTCGTCGCGCTTGGCTTGCGCCAATTCGATACGCGGCAACGGCGGATTGATGTTAAAGCTCCCGCCCACGTCGCTATCGGCCTCTTCCCACATTTTGAGCGCAACTTCGCCCGTACAAAGATCGGAATAGCCGCCGGCGTCATACACCACAAAAGCTTTGCCTGCCAAAAGCGCCTTTCTGACGCCGTCTCGATCTTCCGAGAATCCGAAGTGACGCAAGCAGTTGCCCGTCACCTTAGATTGAATCTTCCCAAGGCTATCGCACGTCAGTCGCGTGCCGTTTTTAGGCGAAATATAGCTTTCGCAGAAGATATTCGGATTTTTCTTCAGCGCCTCGATAGCAATGGCCGTCTCTTCCAACTCCGGCTTAATCGCTCCTCGGCAATAGGCGTTGATATGCGCCAAATGCAAGGGATTGCCTGCTGCCATTTCCACGGCTTCGAGCATGCCTTCGATGTTGGAGCCGTGTTCGCTCGTACCGGCATGCCATGCAACATAGGCGCGGCGCTCCAAAGCAGTCTTGATCAGCGTAGACGACACATCGGGTTTGAGCGGATAGTGCCCACCCAAGAGTTTCACGCCCAAAGCGCCATTAGCCAAAGACGTATCGATCAAATCGACCATTTCTTCTTTGCTCGGGGCATTGGTTTTAAACGTAAACGGGGGCGAAGCAAACTGCAAAATCGCCATGTTGATTCCCGTGCCGTATTGCGGAACATTGTCCAAAATATCATCCAGGGGACCGGCCATATCCAGGCACGTCGTCACCCCATTCATGGCAAGCATTCTGGGGCCGAAGGGCGAGCCCCACATTGTGCCCAAATGCACGTGGCTGTCGATGATTCCGGGTTGCAACACCAGCCCCGTGAAGTCGATCGTTTCTTTTGCAGCTCCTGAAATATTCGTACCGACTTCTGCAATTTTTCCATTCTCAATCGCAACGTCGGTTACGCCGTCAATGCCGTTAAGGGGATCAACCACACGCGCATTTTTCAAAATCAAATCGAACATCTTTTTCTCTCTCCTTTGCCGTACAACTTTTTGTGCAACTTACCACTGTACGTTCACAGACTCAATCTTAATCCTTCGCGAAGGCAGTGTTTCGAATTGCAATTTGCTTAGCACGAAACTTTGACAAAAAGAAGTCGCTCACTTTTTTCATAGTTTCACACTTCACCCTTAGTAGGGGTTATATATCGTACCCTTACTCCAACGACTTAATTCAATAGAATGAGGCTCAGAAATCGAATGTCTTGACCACGATAACCGACATCGATTTCCAAGTGTCCGAAAGCTTTCGATCGTCACGAGGGCCTTTCGACCGAATCCTCACAGGAGAGAGAAACCATGAAAAAATTGACCCTCATTGCCGCCGCTTTGGCCGCTCTGACTGTCGGCGTTGCCAACGCCGCTCCCGCAGAACCGATTTCGCCCGTCGAACCGGTTAAGATCACCAATCCCAAGCTCGTCGACCTCGGTCGCATGCTCTGGTTCGAACCGCGTCTGTCGCGCTCGGGCTTTATTTCCTGCAACTCCTGCCACAACTTGGCAACGGGCGGCGTCGATAACTTAAAGACCAGTATCGGCGACTACTGGGCACAAGGTCCGATCAACTCGCCCACAGTGCTCAATTCTTCCGGCCAGATCGCTCAGTTCTGGGACGGTCGTGCCAAGACCTTGCAGGAACAGGCTGCAGGCCCCATTGCCAACCCCTTGGAAATGGCCTCCACCCATGAACTCGCCGTGGAAGTGATCGCTTCCATCCCTGGCTATCGTCCGATCTTTAAGGCCGCCTTCGGCGACGACAAGGTCGATATCGATCGCATCACCAAAGCCATTGCCGCTTTTGAAGAAACGTTGGTTACCCCCAACAGCCGCTTTGACAAGTGGCTCAAGGGCGACAAGAAGGCCATCACTTCCGAAGAATTGGCCGGCTACCAAGTCTTTAAGTCAAGCGGTTGCACGATGTGCCACAACGGCGAAAAGGTAGGCGGCTCTAGCTTCATGAAGATGGGCTTGGTCAAACCTTACAAGACCACCAATACTGCTACGGGTGTTCAGGCCGTCTCGGGCAAGGATCAGGATCGCATGACCTTTAAGGTGCCGATCCTTCGTAACGTCGAATTGACCTATCCGTACTTCCACGACGGTGCTGCTCAAACGCTTGAACAGGCTGTGGAAGTCATGGGCGACGTTCAGCTCGGCCGCCGTTACTCTGCCGAAGAAGTCAAGCAAATTACTGCTTTCTTGAAGACCTTGACGGGCGATCAGCCGCAGGTTGTCTACCCGATCCTGCCGCCGTCTTCAAACGCCACCCCGATCTTCGATCCTTGGGCTAAAAAGGCTGCCAAGTAATCGATAGCATCTCGGTACTTTGCCGAGACCGACAAAAACGGATCGTTTGCTCAATGCATTCGATCCGTTTCTTTTTTGCCATCAGATTTACGCTTAACGCAAAGCGGCTTGTGCGCGCTTTAGCCCCATCGTCATGCGATTTACTTCGCGCTTTAAAGCAATACGCACACAGTTTTTGTAATGCATGTCATCGCTTTCGTTATAGTCGTCAATAAGCGAAAGCATCGGCACGTCCTTTTGACGACAGGCTGCGTCGTGCTTATAGATGCTGCCCTTGACGTAACGCAAACGAATCAACTCGCGCAAAACGGCCATCACTTGGCGGTTGCGCAACAAAACTGAAATTTTGCCCGCACGCGTCGCATCTTCCAGAGTTTTGAGCTTGACAACAATGTCTTGAAATTGATCCATGACGCCGGTCAAATCTACGGCCGATGCCCCCTTCTTTTGCCAGTCGGTCACACATGCCGAAAGCTCTTTGACTTCCGAAAGGGCACTCACCGGAATACTGTCTTGCATCACGGCCGACCAGACGGTGGCCAAAAAGATTTGCGTGTCGCGCTTTAAGTTTTCACCGTCAAGCTTATCGAGCGTATCTTCCGTGCTGTGCCACCAATAGCCGTAACCCCCGCTCTTGGCGCCGCCAAACATGGCTTGAAACGCCTTGGCTGCAGTGGTTTGCACCGGCGGCTGTTCAGAGACTTGCGAAAAGATGCTCGGCACTCCCGCGCCCCAAAAGCTTTGGTCGCAACTTCTCGAAAAACGTGTCCCTTCCCAATCGGTGACACCTGCGACAACTTTCAGAACTTGTCGTGCCAAATCGTCGGTACAGGCCATCGCCGGCGACTGCGTCAAAAGCGAAGCTCCGCACCCGCCCAAGCAATCGGCGTTGATGTTGAGAACGCACTTTTCACTCAACTCCGGAAAATGTTCGTCGCAATACGCGACCGATCCGGCATAGCGCCCATGCGAGTGCCCCGACCATGTCACAAACCGAAGCCCACGCTTCATTTCGCTTTGCCGCGAGGAGAAAATGCGGGCAAGTTCAATCGCGCAGGCGTTGCCCGAAGCGTTGTCCATGGCGCCAAGGTGCCAACTGTCGTTGTGCCCCGTGACCATTACGAATTCGTTTACGCAATTGCCGAGTTCGGCCACGAGCACGGGAATCTCCACCCAACGGGGATTTGTGACGGTGGTCATCGTCGCTTCGGCCCCTTTTTCCACCAAGGCTTTGATCGCCTGCCCGTCTGCGTAGGAAACGCTCACGACCGGAATCGTCACGTAGTCGTGCATCGTTTCAGGTGTGGGAGAGCCCCATACGCGAGAAACAATCATGTTGTGCACGAATTGTCCCGTGATGAAAATTGCACCCAAAGCGCCCTTCGTTTGCAATGTGCGCACGACAGGCTCCATGGCCAGGCCGTCGATCAAAACGAGCTTTCCGGCAACGACACCGGCCTCGACATTGCCGATGCTGTTCGAGGCTACATAAACGGTTTGCGCAGAAAGAGCCTCGACAGAAGGCGTCATCGCGTGCGTAATGGCGGCAAAATGAATGCCTGCGACCGTCAGCTCGGCTTTTTCAGGCGTACTGACATAACCCAACAATCGCTCGAGATGCGTTCGGCACCCGCAGGCGTCGTAAAGCGCACGCATGCGGGTAAAAGAAGCTTCTTCGGCGGCGTTGGAAAGTCGCTCGCCCGTACAAATCACGGCCACCGTATCCAAAAGTCGTTCGCCATCGACTTGGTTTAAAGCCGTCGCAAGCTCTTGATTCGAGGCTAAAGTCAATTCGGTCATAGGGCACCTGACGGATTTCGAATTATTGCCAGTCTTTTTGGGGCAATTCGGCCTTGCGGAACGCTTTGATAAAGTGTGCGATCCAGTCGGTCATAGCGGCCATCATTTCGTCGCCCCACTCTTTCGTGGCGTATTTGGCTTCCAGTCCGCCAAAGCCCCCGGTATTGACCGTATCGCGAATTTCGCGAATGATCTTCACCGGTGCCCCTTCGAAAATGGCAGTGTTGATGTGCACCTGCTTGAAGTCCTCGGTTAAATCGTAGACTTCGTTGTCCTTCAAATCTTCAGCGTGAATCAAGTCGGGACGGAAAGCCATCACGGCTGCCACTTCCTGCGCGTCTCCGTGACCGGTCGTCCATTGGCTGTTAAGCTTCGGGGCAATCCCCCACCAATCGATTAAAGACACCAAGCCGCCTTTGCGATAGATGTCAAGTGCTGCTTTTTCAATCGCCGGATCGTTGCCGCCGTGGCCATTAATGACCACAAATCGGCGTGCGCCGTGCTTAAAGAGCGACTCGAAAATTTGCTTCATCACCAACGTCATGGTTTCCAGACCCAAATCGATGGTGCCCGGGAAATTGATATGGTGCGTTGCCACACCGAAAGGCAACACAGGCGTAATCAGCAATTTTTGGGCGCCTTTTTCTTCCAGACGACGGCAAAATTCTTGCGGGATCAACCAGTCTGTTCCCAACGGTCCCACACAGCCGTGTTGTTCGGTGGATCCCACCGGAATGACAACAACGGTTTCGGGATCGGTCAAGGGCGCTTGTGCGCGTTGCCAAGAAAGTTCGGCAAGATACATTTTTGTTTTCCTTTCCTACAAAGCAAAGACGCCTCGAAGCTCTTTGGGTAAAGACTTTCTTCGAGGCGCATAAAAGTTTAGTCTCTTTTGACAGAGGCGAATTACTTCGCGACCGGACGATCCAAATCGTCGAAGTGACGGCGAACCGTGGCTTCCGACACGGGCTTGGTAAAGAGACTTACCACAATCAAAATCACCATCGTCACGGCAAAGGCCACGATCAGGGGATTGAAGCCGAAGGACCAGGATTTCAATTGCGTCAACAACAGGATGTAGAAGATTTCACCCAAGATGACGGCGGTAAAGACGCCTGCCTTGGTGGTCTTTTTCCAGTACATGCCCAGAATAATAGGAGCAGCCCAAATACCCAAACCGCCGAAGGCAAACAGAATAATCGTAAAGATCGAGCTCGGCTTCATAATACCGATCAAAATCGCGATCACGCCCAAGACGACCGTCACGACACGAGAAAGCTTCAACGTATCTTCGTCGGTCGCATCGCGCTTCAAAATACGCTGATACAAGTCGCGAGACACGGCAGAGGTCGAAGTCAGCAACAAGGAGCTAATGGTCGACATACCGGCAGAGAAGATACCCGCCACCATCAAAGCCGACACGACGGAGGGCAAGCCCGCTTGCAAGATCAACGGAATGATGAAGTCGGATTCCTTACCCGGAATGCCGGGGAACGATGCCACACCGGTCACGCCGCACCATTCGATGAAGCTTGCCGAGAACCACATGCCGAGCGTACCCAAAATCACGGCCTTAAACATCGTGGAATAGTTCTTCATCGTGAAGAACTTCGTAAACAGATGCGGCTGACCGATACAGAAGAACGACCACATCACGATCATGGAAGCGTAGTTCTGCCACGGGTAAGAATTATTGTGGCCCGGGAACTGCATGTAGTTGATGTCGGTCGCAGCCAACTTGGCGTTGATGGCCTCAAGTCCGCCGCCCAACTTTAAGCTTACGACAAAAGTCGTCACGGCCGTGACCACCATCAAGCAACCTTGGATGACGTCAGTAATCATCACCGAGCGAATGCCGCCTGCCATACAGTAAAGCATCACGGTGACACCCATCACCACGATACCGACCCACTGCGGAGCACCCGTGTAGGTGGTAAAGATCACGCCGGCACCGATTGTCTGCGCGCCCATCATCGGCACGATAAAAATCAGCATCAAAACGGCCAAAAGACCGCGAATGGCGGTTGACTCGTAACGATCGGCCAAGTAGTCGGCCATCGTGAGCATCTTGTAGCGGTGACCGAGCTTAATTAAACGACGACCGACCAGCAATGCCGGAATGATCATTGAAAACGCGATACCCGGCACAGAGACGCTCATGCCGGCGTAGCCCACGTGGTAAATGGAGCCGGGCACACCCATAAAGGTCGACATGGAGTACTGGGTGGAGAAGTAAGCAAGACCGGCCAAGATGGCACCGGCTTTGCCACTCATCGTGAAGTAGTCGCGCAAACCTTGGTTTTGGCGCAAGCACCACCAACCGATAAAGCCCAACAGACAGAAATACGAAATCGTCACGACCAAAAAAGGAATGGTCGCAGTCTCAACATGATACGGCATGGTACATTACTCCTCGTCTTCGTATTCTTGATATTCCGGACGCTTCAAACAAGCGCGAGACCAGACCCAGATGGAACCGATCACGATGAGGCCGTAAATCAACCAGCAGTAAATAAAGCGCGGCACACCGAAAGCCCACGGCGTATAGCTCGTGTCATAGAAAATCGGCAGCGGCAACATGATGAAGATGAATTCTGCCAAAAACAGAATCGTCCACTTGCGTTCAAACGCATTTTCCCAAGCGTTCATTGTTTCTCCTTCGGCACGAGGCCTACCGACAGGTTTGAGCGCTTCTAAAAAGGTGCTCTTTCGGCTGTCGGCGAAAAAATGCGCAAGACGCCAACCAGCCGCAGTGCGCTACGCACCGCTCGAACTTTGTCGTTGACGACCGACATTTTTACCTATTATAGAGAGCACACATGCTTACGACCGCAAAAATCGGCCGAATTGCTTGGGGTTTTGTCCCGACAGGGAAAACCCGCCACGAGTGGTTTTTGCCACTCAGAGATCGTGTTTGAGCTCGGCAAAGTTCTCGTAATAGTACGTTGCTTCTTGCATGAGTTTGGCGCGATCGCGTTCGCTGTGCGCTTCTCTGACAATGGCCACGTCAATGCCTGCCGATTTGGCCGCCGTCATACCGGCAAGGGTATCTTCGATCACCAAAGCTTCTTCGGGACGAACACCCAAGCGCTTGAGGGCCGTGAGATAGCACTCGGGATCGGGTTTGATGTTGTCGACGTCTTCGATGGTGATGAAGAACTCGAAATAGTCGCGCAACTTGAGCTTTTGTCGAATCGTTTCGTTCACGTCGCTATAGATGTCGACATTGGCTTTTTTGGTCGTGGTTGCCACGCACAACCTGAGCCCGGCGGCAGCGATGGCGCGAATCACGTCGGCCACGCCCGCTTTGAGTTTGACGTCGGTTTTGAGCACCTCGCGAGAAATTTTATAGCGTGCGGCATGGATTTCTTCCGCACTCAAGGGGCTACCCACAAGCTTTCCGAACTCGCCGCAAAAGCGCGTGTAGGGCTGCGGATCGTTTCGGTATTTGGCCAGAGAATCTTCGCGCAAACGGCTCACGGCTTCGCGATCCAAGTTGTCGGCACCGAGCGCTTGAGCCAGACGCATATCGACATCGCTCCAGACGCCGAGACTGTCGACGACCGTGCCATCCAAATCAAAGATGACCGCTTTTTTGTTCTTGAGAATTGCCATGATTGTTTGCGCCGATTTGTGTTTTGACCGAGTATTTTACTGTGTTAACTCGGCAATGGTTGCGTGCACACTACCACCTAATTCATGCACACCACCACCCGATTCATGCACACTTAGTGTGCACTTCTGTCAGTACACTTTTCTTTGCAAATTGGCTTAAGTCATTGAGAACGGTTATCATTTGCAGTAAAGTCTTTTTCGAGGATCTCCACAATGCTTCAAACCGTTTTACAAGTCCGCGGCATGTCCTGCGAGATGTGCGAAGCCCACGTCAACGAAACCGTGCGTGCGACTTTTCCCGAAGTCAAAAGCGTCAAGTCCAGTCACAAAAAAGGCACCACGACCATTTTGTCGGATGCCGTTTTGGATATCGACACGTTAAAGCGCGCCATCGGCAAGACCGGTTACGACGTTCTCTCCGGCGTTTCCGAACCCTACGTCAAGAAAGGTTTCTTTGAAAAGTTGACCGGCTTTTTCAAGTAACAGATTCCGCTCAAACAACAACCCCGATCGAAAACAATCCGGTCGGGGTTGTGTTTTTATGTGCGGTTCGAATTGACGTTTTAGTGCGGCGGCAAACGCAAGAATTCGGGCACACTCAAAACGATGCGCCCATCGATGGGCTTGAGCAATTCGGGCTTTTTCTCGTCGTACTCGATATCGGTTAAGAAACGACGAATAGCATTGACGCGAGCGCGGCGCTTATCGTCACTGCGAATCACGATCCAAGGTGCGTAAGGCGCCTCGGTTTGCATAAACATTTCGCGAATAGCGTCAGTGTATTCGTCCCACTTGTCCAAAGAAGCGATATCGACCGGTGACAACTTCCAACGGCGAAGCGGATCAATGCGGCGCGCCTTAAAACGGCGTTTCTGTTCTTTGCGGCTGACGTCAAGCCAAATCTTCACAAGGTGAATACCGCTTTCCACGAGGCTCTTTTCAAAGAAAAGCACTTCGCGCAAGAATTGCTGCGTTTGCTCCTTCGTACAGAACCCCATCACGGGTTCGACCACGGCGCGGTTGTACCAGGAGCGGTCAAATAGAACAATTTCGCCTGGGCTCGGTAACTGGCGCACATAGCGCTGAAAATACCACTGTCCTTTTTCGGCGTCGGTCGGTTTAGGCAAAGCCACCACGCGTGCACCGCGAGGGTTAAGGTTGTCGACAAAGCGGGCAATGGTGCCGCCTTTACCTGCCGCATCGCGCCCTTCGAAAATAATGATGACTTTTTGTCCCGTTTCCCGCACCCACTTTTGCAACTTCAAGAGTTCAATCTGAAGCCCGTAGAGCTTTTCTTCATAGATGTTGCTGTCGTAAGCGTTGAGATAAGGATACGCACCCTTGTCGATATCGGGAGACAAGTCGTACATCTCCTCCATTGCCTCTTTGACTTTGCCGACGCGCTTTTCCGCCTCCTTGGCAATCATGTCCAAAAGCAACTTTTCTCTGGACTCGGGCAACATGTTTTCAACAATTTCCTTGGCCAAGTCTTGCGGCTCCTTCTTGATACCGGAACCGGCCAATTCTTTCAACAAACGCTTGAGTGCCACAGCCGCGTTTTCCTTGGGGTCAAGAACCGCGACTTTACCGAGCTCTCCTTCAAGACGATCATGAAACGTGGATAAATTTTCTTCTGCCATAACGACTTCAATCCTCTGGTCGGTCTAATCCGAATACGGCACGCGAAAGTCCCAATGCCTGCAATTGCGCCGATAGGCGTCGTCTGAGGCAAACTTTGCGGCGTTTCGTTTTGTTATTTTTTCAATACCACCCATTATGTTAAAGCAATTTGCCGCCGGGGTCTTGACCCTAGGTTTTGCCCTCAATGTCTGGGCCGATGTTAACGTCGAATCCATCCGCTACACCGACACGACTGTTGTCAACAATACAACACTGAAGTTAAACGGCGCAGGTCTTCGCAAGAAGGTCTTTTTCAAGGTTTACGCTGCCGGCCTTTACGTGGCAGACAAGGCACAGACGGCCGATGGTATTCTGAGCCAAACGGGCGCCATGCGCGTGCGCTTGGGACTGCTTCGCGACGTTTCCGCCAAAAGCTTTGTGTCTGCTCTCGAAGACGGCCTCAAGGACAATTCCGATGAAGCAACACGTCATGCCATTGCCCCTGAAATTGCCAAGTTGATCGAAGCCATGAACAAAATCGGCGACGTTAAGGAAGGCGATTTGGTCGACTTCGACTATTCCGGTAAAACGACCTCGGTGTCGGTTAACGGTAAAGAAATCGCAAACGACATCGGTGGCAAAGAGCTTTTCAATGCCGTGCTGCGCATCTGGATCGGCGAAAAGGCCATTGACGGCAAGCTCAAAAAGAGCCTGTTGGCCGAGTAGCTCTCAAGGCTCTTGCTGCAACCCGCATCGTGCGGGTTTTCTTTTGCCCGGAAAAAGACTCGGGGATTTGCTTTGACGAAGGAGCGCGCGTTTAACGGGCACCCCTTCTCTAAAAAACGAGATCACTTGCCTTCGAGCCAGTCGATCACCATATCGGCAATCTCGTGACTATTCGTGTCGTGCATGAGCATATGCGAATTGCCGCGAATGCCAAGATCGGGAAGATAGCGCATTACCGCCTTGCCGCCGGCTCGATTAACACGATCGACAAAAGCTTGGCAGCCCTTCAGACGCGGAATCCAGTTGCCGGCATTACCGGGTAATCCGGTGGATGCTTCCAGATGGTCGCCATACATCACCATCAAAGGAATATTCTTGATTTTGGCAATATCGGCATCAGAAAACTGATCGTTCTTGCAGGAGCCGGGCTCCAACATCACCATGGCTTTGACGGTCTTTGGGTCAATCAAAGCGATATCCATCGGAAAGGCGCCCGATTGCGAATGACCGACGACAATCGCCCCACCTAGAGCCTTAGCCAAGTCCGACGTATTTTTCAGAGTCGGGTTGGGAGTCGGCACGGCAGAGGTTAGGTCGGGAATCCCGACTTTGGAGAGCTCATCGAAATATTTGCTCGGGAACTTGGTATCGGCATAGGTCTTTCCCCACTCCGGCCCCACGCGCATGTTGATCCACAAAGCATATTTGTCACCCGGACGAACCATTTTCGGTTGATCTTTGGATGGCGTCTGACCGGCACCCACGCGGTTAAAGATTGCCTGATTGAAGCCCGAACGCGCTCTGCCCACTTGGTCAATCACATAGGTCGGATAGTCTTTGCGCACGAAGTACTCAAACCACCCCATGCGGCCGTCGGGCGTCCAGTTCCAAACAGCGCCGCTTTGCCCTGCACCGTGCATGAGAATCACCGGCGTTTTCTTGGCTTTGACGTGCGGCACCATGTATTCGACGTACATTTGGTTCACCGTTGCCGTATCGGCCGGGCGTTGACTGCCCATTTCCTCAAAGGTTTGAGAAGCTTTTTCGCCACCCACGTAAAAAGCGCCTTGCGCCTGTAAAACCAACGGCGTATTGCCGGGCTTAGGTAATGTCAGGGCACCGGCCGAGAGACCGACACAAGCCAAACTCAACGCAACACCGGCAACACAAAAATTTTTGAGCGTCAACATCGTTTCTCCTCCCAAATCATGCGAAGGCCTAATGTTTTTGTTTGTGCCTTCGCAACGAAACCGTCTAAGGCTACTCCCACCACTCGCGGTGCGTCAAATACCACTCGATCGTTTCTTTGAGTCCGGCATCGAAGTCAGTATGTTGCGGCTTCCAATCGAGTTCTCGCATCAGTTTGGATGCGTCGATCGCGTACCGCCGATCGTGTCCCGGGCGATCCTGCACCCAATCGAAATAGTCCGGCGGGCAATTCATTTCACGCAAAATTGCTTTGAGAATCGCGATATTGCTGCGCTCGCCGTCGGCGCCGATCAAATAGGTTTCGCCCAAACGACCGCGCGTCAAAATCGCCCAAACGGCAGAACTGTGATCTTCGACATGAATCCAATCGCGCACATTTTTGCCGTCGCCGTAAAGTTTGGGCTTTTGGCCACGCAAAATATTGGTAATCTGGCGCGGAATAAACTTTTCGATATGCTGTCTCGGACCGTAATTGTTTGAGCAATTGGAAATCGTCACCGGCACGCGATACGTGCGAAACCATGCGCGCACGAGCATGTCGCTGGCAGCTTTGGTGGAGCTATAGGGACTCGACGGTCGATACGCAGTTTCTTCGGTAAAGCGCTCGGGACTGTCCAACCCCAAGTCGCCGAAAACCTCATCGGTCGAGATGTGATGAAAACGTACCCCGAACTTATGTGCAGCTTGCAGCAACGTAAACGTTCCCGTCACGTTGGTGCGTACAAAGGGCGTGGGATCGGCAATGGAGTTGTCGTTATGGCTTTCTGCGGCAAAATGCACGCAAGCATCCGTTTGGCTGAAAAGCTCGTCGACCAACGTCTGATCGCAAATGTCGCCGTGCACAAAAGTCAGTCGCTCGGAATCAATGCCGTCAAGATTGTGAAGGTTTCCTGCGTAAGTTAAGGCATCGAGCACGATGACGTGCACGTCGGAGCAATTTTGCACTACCCAATGCACGAAATTGGAGCCGACAAAACCGGCAGCGCCCGTGACGAGAAGTTTTTGCGGATGAAACGATCCGTGAAGAGTTGCCATCAAATTACCTTGACTCTAGAGTCTTTTCAATTGCCGTCCTACTGAGGGAATTTGCGTGCATTTTAGCCGAAGGAAACAAAGCTTGACCCAATATCTTAAGTCCCCCATCAGAACAATACTTTGCTCCATAGATAAAAAACTCCGGTGTTTTGTTTTTTGATGGGGCATAAGCCACATGTACTCAGACCTGAGACAAATTGTGGGCCATTTTGTGTACCGATTTGTATCCCCATATTACATCGAACTTTGTGTCAATAAATGACTCGACGCCTTCGAGAGAGAAGTAGACGCATTGCAAGAACCCCAATAAACACAAGGGTTTTCAAGCGGAACGTATAAAAAAGCCCGAGGTTGAAAAACTCTCGGGCTCTTCAGCTTCTGGCGGAGGCGGTGAGATTTGAACTCACGGACGGCTACTAACCGTCGCCGGTTTTCAAGACCGGTGCATTAAACCACTCTGCCACACCTCCGTACGGCCTTTGCAACAGCAAATTTGGCGAAGGCCGTATCTTAACACGAATCACGCAACTAACTGAAGTAATTGTGCTGCGTAATGATGATGTTGTAGACAAAATAACAAAGGATGCAGGCCAATACGATACGCACGGCCAAATCCAGATACTTCTTCCACTTTTCGTCCATCGTTAGCATCCCATGAATTCTTGGATCACTGCCTTGACGCGCTTGACTAATTCATCGGCGTCGCGGCGAGCGATATTCAAACTCGGCACGATACGAATGACGTTGCCGGCCGTCACAGAGAATAGCACACCGTGCTTCAAACCCAAATTGAGACACGGGTGCGCCGGACGATCCAAAACGATACCGATCATCAAACCGCGACCGCGCACTTCCTGAACGCCGGCGATGTCGGCGAGCGCTTCGCGGAAGGATTTCTGGAGATATTCGCCCATAGAAGCAGCATTTTCCACCAAGCGTTCATCTTCCATAATGGAGATGACGGTGCTTGCAGCACGCATGGCCAAGGGGTTGCCGCCGAAGGTCGAGCCGTGATTGCCCGGCGTAAAGACGCCGTAAGTCTTTTCATTGCAAACAATGGCACCCACGGGAACGCCGCCGCCCAAGGCTTTGGCCAAAGTCATCACGTCGGGCGTCACACCGGAATGCTGAAAAGCAAACCACTTGCCGGTGCGACCCATGCCGGACTGAACTTCGTCCAAAATCATCAGCCACTTGTGCTTGTCGCACAAGGCGCGGATTTCGCGCATGGTTTCGTCGGGAATCGGGAAGATGCCGCCTTCGCCCTGCACGGGTTCGAACATCACGGCGCAAATGCCAGGCGTCGTTGCCGCGAGCTTTTCAATGGCCTGAATGTCGCCGACCGGCACACGGATAAAGTCGGGCAAATAGGGCGAGAAGTCGCGACGCACCATGGCGTTGGCCGTTGCCGACAACGTGGCGATTGAGCGCCCGTGGAAGGCGTGATCGAAAACGATAATCTTGGGTTCTTTAAACCCTTGCATGTGGCCGTACTTGCGTGCAAGTTTGATGGCCGCTTCATTGGCTTCCAAACCGGAATTGCAGAAGAAGCACCCTCGCATGCCGCTCTTTTCACAAAGCTTGGCTGCCACCGTTTCCTGCAAATCGATGCGGAAATAGTTCGAGCAGTGAATCAGATGAGAGACCTGATCCTGCAAAGCCGCCACGAGTCTCGGATGGTTGTGACCAACGGTGTTGACGGCAATGCCGGCAAAGCCGTCCAAATAACGACGCCCTTCGGTGTCGGTTAACCAGAGACCCTCGCCCTTTTCAAAGCAAACGGGCAAGGGAGAAAAAATCGGCAAAAGATGGGAAGCCATTTCGTATCAACCTTTTTTGTGGTGCCAAGAAAAATCTATGCAATTTTTAATTGTAGCGCCAACCGGACGTTTCACTCGACTTTAGTCAATTTGTTTTTTCAGAGATCTTCGAGTCGACCGTGCTTTTCGTAGTGAAGCACGCGATCGGCACGATTTGCTTCATCGACAAGCACCACCGTCGGGCGATGCGTCTTGGCCTCTTCGGGCGTCATGGCGCAATAGCTCATGAGGATGACTTTGTCGCCCACGCTCACCAAG
>CALKKK010000209.1 GCA_937995395.1 uncultured Sutterella sp.
TGGCATCCAAAGCCACGATATCACCCGTTTTCAAAACGGCCATCGGATTGACTTCAATCAGCGAGGCATCGGTTGCAATGAATGCTTTGTAGAGGTTCTTAAAGAAGTTGGCGCCCTTTTGCGTCAAACTGTCGTCCAATCCCAAAACCTTTGCCAAAGCCAAAGCGGCTTCGTCCGTCAAGCCCATCAGCGGATCGACGTAAAGCTTATGAACGGCTTCGGGATTGTCCTTGGCAACTTCTTCGATTTCCATACCGCCCATCGAACTTGCCATCAGACACACGGTTTGCGTGACACGATCGATCAAAAGCGCACAATAGAATTCAGCGACAATCTCGGCGCCTTCTTCAATATAGAGGCGCTCGACTTTTTTGCCTTGCGCTCCCGTTTGTTTGGTCACAAGCACCTTGCCCAAAAGTTCTTGGGCGTATGCACGCACTTCGTCGATGTTGCGCGCGATTTTGACACCGCCGGCTTTGCCTCGGCCTCCGGCATGAATCTGGGCTTTGACGCCCCAGACATTGCCGCCAAGCTTCTCAGCCGCCTCAACAGCCTCTTCGACATTGAAGGCCGGTAATCCGCGCAACACGGGCACGTCGTACGTTTTCAAAATGGCCTTGGCCTGATACTCGTGAATCTTCATTTTTTATTGGGGTTCAATTGATCTAAAAAAGGCAAACATTTCAGTGACAAAAACGCCACTGCTACAGTGGCGTTTTTTGTCTTATTTTTTGCCGAATGGCAATTATCGCGACTTTAGGCAATGAATTGCAACAGGGCTAAAAGGAGTTACTTAGGCAGTTTTATGTAGCAGTTAGCCAAAGATACCGCCCAAAGCCACCACCAACACGAAAGCGGGAGCCAGTACGCCGATCAAAATGCGTGCGGACGTCATCCAAGTTTCGCTGGCTGCGGCCACCTGGCTTGTTGCCAACTCCTTGCGAGTCGTCGGCCAAGCAATCCAAGCTGCGGCAATCGCGATACCGAAAGTCGAAAGCGGCATACCGATATTGCTCGTCAAGTAGTCGAGAATATCGAAAATGTTCTTGCCGAAAAGCGTCACATCCGACATAGCGCCGAAAGAGGCATTGGCAAAGAAGCCGACAACGGCACACCCCACCACTGTCGTCAGGATGGCACGGTTGCGCGGCATATTGCTTTCTTGGCTCAAAAGCGTAGCGCAAGCTTCAAGCATCGACACGGACGAAGTCAGTGCAGCCACCAGCAAGCACAAATAAAAGAACACGGCAAAGAGTTGGCCCAAAGGCATCTTGGAGAAGATGGCGGGCATCGTCACGAAAGTCAAACCCGGTCCTGCCGTCGGATCCAGACCGAAAGCAAAGACGGCCGGCATCACCATCAAGCCGCCCAAAATGGCCGACAAAATGGCCAAAACGGCAACCCAACCCACCGAGTTCGGAAGGTTGGCCGTCGGCGACAGATAAGAGCCGTACGTAATCATCGTGCCGGCGCCCAACGACAGAGAGAAGAAGCAAAAGCCCATGGCATTAAAAAGTGCCGAACCGGTAAAGTCTTCCCAACGCGGGGTAAAGAGAAATTCCACGCCTTGCCAGCCGCCGGGCAATGTCACACCGCGGACAATCAAAACGATCATCAAAACAAAAAGTGCCGGCATCAAGACCTTTGCAACGCGCTCAATACCGCCTTGAACGCCGCGCCAAACGACAACGGCCGTCAAAAGCAAAAACGCCAGCAAAAGCGAATAGGAGTAGACGCCGTCGGAAACGAATGCGCCGAAATAATCGCCCAAAGCCTTGGCATCCGAAATCAAGCCGGCTCCCGTAATGGCGTCAAACGTATACTTCAAACACCAGCCGCCCACCACGGAATAAAAAGACAAAATCAAGAAAACGGTAAAGACGCCGATACCGCCGAAAATCCCCCACGGACGACCGCAAACTTTATTGAGGCTGCCTACGGCGCCGCGACGACCCGCTCGCCCCATAGCAAACTCGGCCAACAAAAGCGCAACGCCCACCGTCAAGGTAAAGAAAATATAAGGGAGCATAAAGACGGAACCGCCGTTGGTGCCCGCCATATAGGGGAATTTCCAAATTGCACCGAGCCCGACGGCCGAGCCTGCGGATGCAAGAATAAAGCCGAGGCGAGAGCCCCAGCCGGCAATTTGATTATTTGACATTTTCTTATTGTTCCGAGGAAAAAAAGGGATCCGTTCAGACCCCTTGGATCGTTACATCGCCGTGTAACTATTCAAAATCCTCATCCGGAGCCGATTGAATCACTCGACGAATGATATCAAAGCCAAAACCGCGAGAGGCAAGAAAACGCACCTGACGATCGTATTCCTTACGGTCTGTCGGGGCTTTCCCGTACTTTTTTTCCCAGATTGTTTGTGCACGCTCAAATTCGTCGGGTGTTTCGCTTAGTGCCTCCCGCACGGTTTCGCTGTCAACACCCATCATGGAAAGCTCTTGCGCCAGACGACGATTGCCGTAGCGCGACGCTCTGACGCGCACGCGACTTTGGGCATAGCGCTCGTTACTCAAATAGCCCTTTTCTTCGAGCGTATCCAATGCGCTTTCGACATCGTCGGCCGTCTCCCCTTCGGTGAGCGTGCGCATCAGCTTTCGGCTCAATTCCACGCGACTGTATTCTCGACGCGATAATGCGTCGATGCCCCGCATCAGCAAGGTGCGAGGCGAGGCATTGACTTGTTTCACGAAATTAACCCATTAATCGAAGAGTTCATCGGGTTCGATCACCGTATCGTCGATATCGTCGACCGGTGCCTTGGCCTTCTTAGCCGCCTTGGCAGGCTTGGGTTCGGGCAACGGCACCGCTTCCCCCGGAGTAAGCGACGTCGGACGATTCTTCATTCCCTTGAGCGCACGAATCTTGTTTTCGATTTCAAGTGCTGTTTCGGGATGTTGCTTTAGATACTCGCGCGCATTGTCCTTGCCCTGACCGATACGCGTGCCTTCGTAACCGTACCAAGCGCCGCTCTTGTCGACGACGTCAAGTTCCGCACCGATATCGAGCAATTCACCTTCGCGGGAAATACCGTCGCCGTAAAGAATATCGAACACAGTTTCCTTAAAGGGAGGCGCAACCTTATTTTTGACAACCTTCACGCGAGTCTCGGCACCGTAGACGTCGTCTCCCTTTTTCAAGGCCCCCTTGCGACGGATGTCGATACGAACGGAACTGTAGAACTTCAAAGCGTTACCGCCCGTAGTGACTTCGGGGTTGCCGTAGCTCACGCCGATCTTCATACGGATCTGGTTAAT
Source organism: uncultured Sutterella sp. (assembly GCA_937995395.1). GTDB lineage: Bacteria > Pseudomonadota > Gammaproteobacteria > Burkholderiales > Burkholderiaceae_F > Duodenibacillus. Next base: position 3,270 of record CALKKK010000209.1, read on the forward strand.
AAAGACAACCAAGGTCTTCGTTTTGGTGATGGATGCCGTAAGCTTGCGCAAAGCCTGACTCATCAAGCGAGCCTGAAGCCCCGGCAGGGCTTCACCCATTTCGCCTTCGATTTCGCTCTTAGGCGTCAAAGCGGCCACCGAGTCGATAACGATCAAATCCACGGAACCCGAGCGCACCAGTGCATCGGTAATTTCCAAAGCCTGTTCACCGGTATCGGGCTGAGACAAAAGCAACTCGTCAAGGTTGACACCCAAGCGCTGAGCGTAAGAGACGTCCAAAGCGTGTTCGGCATCGATAAAGGCGCAAGTGCCGCCGATCTTTTGCATTTCGGCAATAACGTGCAACGTCAAGGTCGTCTTGCCCGAACTTTCCGGACCGAAGATTTCGATCACGCGGCCGCGCGGCAATCCGCCGACGCCCAGAGCCAAATCCAAACCCAAAGAACCGGTACTGACGACTTCGACGTCTTCGGAGCGATTTGCATCGCTCATACGCATGATCGAGCCTTTGCCGAATTCTTTTTCAATGTAACTCAATGCGGCAGTCAAGGCCTTTTTACGTTCATCGGCATCGTTGACTCGCTCGACACGGACGCTGTCCGCACTCTTTTTCTTATCTGCAGCCATTTGTGAGATTCCTTCTACGAAACTGTGCAATAGTTTTTATCTATTGTTTGCAATTTCCCAAATTATGATCAAAAGTTGAGGATCAATTTTTTATGTGTTTTTGAAACAATTGATCCTTTACACCAATAACGAAGCACTCAAACAAAAATCATCTCACGCATCGTTAAGCGCATAATGCACGAATTTTCAAAAAAAAGCGAGCTTTTCCCTTGTTAAAGTTGTTAGGGGTTACCCATACTACTGAGACAAATGGAAAATATTTTAGCTATTGCTGAAAATTTCTTAAAAAATCTCTTGACATGCTTGCCGAAATGCTTCATAATTCCATTCTCGGTTGATCGTCATTCCTCTGAGAACTAGAGCAGACCGCTCGATAGAGGGGGTCGTTAGCTCAGTCGGTAGAGCAGCGGACTTTTAATCCGTTGGTCGTGAGTTCGAATCTCGCACGACCCACCAGACAATCAAACGAATGGGAGCGTAGCTCAGTTGGTAGAGCAGCGGACTCTTAATCCGTCGGTCCAGAGTTCGAGTCTCTGCGCTCCCACCACTATTCTGACCCGTAGCACGAAAGTGCTGCGGGTCTTTCATTTTCGCCGTCGATTTTCTTATCAGCGGCCGATCCAGACAATGCGGCCGAGTTCCGGCACTTTGATCTCGCCTTGACGACGCAATTGTTCTTCAAACAAGTCCTTCGTCTTCATTTGGCGGCACGCGATGCGTTTGCCTTGAGCAATCATCGAAAAGCCGTCTCCGCCGTGATCGAGATAGTCATTGACGACCACTCGATAATTGCGATTCAATTCAATCTCTCGCCACTGTCCGTCGAGGCGTATTTGCACCCGACTTGTTCGTTTGCCTTCCGGGGCTTTAAAGTCGATTTGATAACGAAGACCTGCCGGCTGCAGGATGTAAGGACCGATCACTTTCGGATCGCTCGCTCCGTGTTCGATCGCAGCCAACAGAGCCTGACCGCTGAGCTCGCGAATTTTCACTTCGTCGTTAAAAGGATGTATGGAAGCAATATCTGCTTCTTTCACCTCGCCCAAGGGTAAAGCATCGCGAACTGCACCCGCGTTGATCACAGCGGCACCGGCACCGTACTTTCGCCCGAACGAGAGCATCGCATCGGCCGTAATCATGGCGCTCAGACATTCCGACTCGCGACACGCGTCGAGTCCGTCAACCATATTCAAATCATTATGAGCCACCGTCGACCCACGCATTGCATCAATGTGTTCGGCCATAGCTTGAATGCGTTTTTCCACCTTCATATCGCGCGGCATATCGGCCGTCAAATGTTTTTGGTTCGCGACAAACTCCACGATGTTGCCGTCTCTATCAAACCGAACGGAAACATCTCCCAAGAATTCCGTGCCGCGTTTGGCAGTGACAACCAGTGCCGTCGAACCGTCAGGTGTTCGAATTTGCGTTGGGTAAGGCCCGACAGCCCCAGGATAGTCTCCCAAAACATCGTGCGTGTGCCCTCCCACAAAAACATCGACACCGCTGACAGTACTCGCCAATTCGCAATCGGCCGGATAGCCCAAATGCGTGACGGCAACAATATGTCGGATACCGAGGGATTTCAATTCGTCCACTGCCTTTTGAAGACTTTCTCGACGCGACAAAAATTCGGTGGCTTCACACGCTTTGCTGATGTCTTTTACTTCGTCGTTGGCCAATCCCACTATCCCGACGCTCACTCCGTTGAACTTTCGAATCACCCACGGCTTCAAAGCGGGATTGTCCGACAACGGGCACTGTGTATGCGCCAAATTGGCAGCAACCACTGGCATGGGCAAGGTCTTGATGTAGTCAAGTGCGGCCGGACAGCCCCGATCGAACTCATGATTGCCTAACGTCGCAACGTCCCAACCGATAACGTTTGCAAATTCTTCGATCAACGCCGGCCCGTAGGTCTTAAAGAAAAGCGTCCCTTGCCACGTATCGCCTGCATCCAGAAACAGAATATTCTCTCGATTGCGTTTGGCTTCCTGCACAGCGTTCACAAGTCTGGCATAGCCGCCCAGACAAACTTCGTCTTGAAGACAGGGAGTGGAACGTTGAGAAATACCTGCGGCAAAGCTGTGTGTATCGTTGGTGTGCAAAATCGTGAGTTCCAACCCATTGTCCTGCTTCGGCGCTGTCGCACACCCGCCGAGCGTGATGACTGCGGCCACCAAAGCTGAGATTTTCAAAGCGATTTTGCACTGATTTGTCATTTCTTTTTTCTTCATAAGTTTTGTATTTACAACCCAATTCTTACCAGAGACGATCTCGGTTTTCTCGATACCGCTATGCACTTTACAACCGCTGCGGTTTTCCAAATCTTTGGGTTTACAAATTTTGTAGTTTTATTCCAAATAAATTCTTACCGAAAACGATATCGTCACCCTCGGTTGCTGCGGTTAGCTTTCCCGGCGTCCAAGGACTTTCCGTTCCATTAAAACTACAAACCTTGTGCTTTTATTCCCAATAAATTTACTCCGACAACGATGTAGACCACACCGACGCTCTTCATTTCTGTATCAGAAATGAAATGTACGCTTATCCAAAGGTCTTTTCCGAGCCACCTTCCTCTTTCTGCAGCAGCACGGACATTGTGATTGCGCGTGCACTCGTCATACTGGAGAGACGTCATGCCGATATCCCGCCGAACCTTTTCTCAACTGGCACTTGTTTTGGCCGCTAACGGTTTTGTTCCTTTATCTGCGCACGCCTTCGGCGGTCCTTCGGGCGCCAAAACTATTTATAAAACCCAGGGCAACATCGGCCAAGTTTTGATGAACCCGTACAAGATTGCCCCACTCACCGCCATTATCCGAGACGGCGGCTACATGATCGAAAATGTCAACGTACGCATCGTCCCCAAGAAAAACGGCCAAGAGATTGCCTACAGCGTTTCGCAAGCTCAGGTGATGACCCACGGCGGCATTCCGGTTTTTGGCCTGTACCCCGACTATGTCAATCGCGTGGAAGTGAGCTACGATCGGCACTTTGACGGCAAAGTCGAGCATTTTGACGAAGCCTATCGCATCTACGCTCCGCCCGCCTACCGCAATATGTCAGGCGGCAAAGGCGAAAGCTCAGCTTTCCCCAAAGCAATCGTGCGAAAAAAGGCCGGCAAAAAGTTTGCCGATCGCCTCTACTACGTCAACAACATCGGTGCGCTGGTCGGCGACAGCCGTCAAGCCGTCTGGAACAGCCCCGAGGGCGGTGCCCTACAATGGTCGTCCGACCCGATCAATTGGATTGTCGACACCAAAGGTGAAATTCGTTGGTTCTTGAAAGCCGATACTATTTTTGATGCAAGCTCCATGTGGGACGGCGGCATTATGATGGGCATCCAACAAAACGAAGACGGCGCTCTTTCCTGGGGTTTCGGTCAAAGCTATGTCAAGTACGACATCATGGGGCGTCGCATCTGGCACAGGCGCCTACCCTTTGCCTATAACGACTTCAGTCACTCAATGGACGCCGCCCAAAACGGCCACTACTTCCTGCGCGTAGGTTCTTCCAACTTGAAGCGCTTGGACGGTCGCAACGTTCGCACCATTCGAGACCTGATCATCGAAGTCAACGAAGCCGGTGTCGTCGTTGATCAATGGCGCTTGTGGGAGATTCTCGATCCGTATCGCGCCACGGCCATCAAAGCGCTGGATCAGGGAGCTGTGTGTCTGAATATCGACAATAAGTTGGCCGGCAAAACACTGTCGTCCGAAGAATTGCAAAAGCTCGATCAAGCTGGCAACTTCGGCGATATTGTAGGCACCGGTCCGGGGCGCAACTGGGCACATGTCAATTCCGTGGATTACGACCCCACCGACGACTCGATCATTTTGTCGTCGCGCCACCAGTGCGCCGTCATCAAGATCGGTCGCGACAAGAAGGTCAAGTGGATTTTGGGTGCCGGCGCCGGTTGGAAGGGGCACTATCGCGACTTGTTGCTTACACCGGTTGACAAGGACGGCAAGAAACTCAATTGCAACAATTTCAAGTGCAAAAATACCGACTTCGACTGGACCTTTACTCAGCACACGGCTTTCCGAATCGACGAGATGTCGGACAAAAACACGATGATTCTCTCGGTGTTTGATAATGGCGATGCTCGCAGTTTCGAGCAACCCGACAGCCCTATGGAAAAGTATTCGCGTGCTGTCATCTACAAAATCGATCAGAAAGCGCGCACGGTAGAGCAAATCTGGGAATACGGCAAGAAACGCGGCCACGAGTGGTTTAGCCCCGTCACGTCTCTCACCCAATATCAGCCCGATAAGAATTCCGTACTGGTTTATTCGGCCACGGCAGGTGCTCAGTACGATTTGAAGACAGGCGGTCTGATGTCGGCTCCCAATCCCTATTTGGACGAATTCGAATGGGGTGCAAAGGAACCTGCCGTCGAACTGCAGTTTGAGTCCACCACCGGCTATCAGGCTATTGTCTTTGATGTCAACAAGGCCTTTAACGGCAAGGTTGATTGATTTCATTTAAGACACGACTTCCCGAGGTCATTCGGGAAGTCAAAAAGCCGAAACAGTCTGCAGGACTCTCCGGCTTTTTTCATGCGCGTCCGATTATTACTCTTCTTGGTCGCTGTCGTCGAATTCAGGCGGCTTCTTACGCCCGAAAACTCTCACACAGATGATACCCGCCTCGTAGAGAACCACCAAAGGAACAGCCAACAACAACTGAGACAAAACATCGGGCGGCGTAAAGATAGCAGCCAAAACGAAGGCGCCCACAATCACGAAAGGACGAGCCTTGACCAACTTTTCAGCCGTTGCCAAGCCCACGTAATTCAAAACCATCACGAGAATCGGCACTTCAAACGTAATACCGAAAGCAAAGAACATCGTCAGCACAAAACTGAAATAACTGTCGATATCGGGCGCAAAGTTGACCGAGTCCGGAGAAAAGCCGGCAATGAACTTGAAGACCATCCCGAACACGATGAAGTAGCAGTAGGCCATACCGACGCCGAACATCGCCACACTCGAAATGATCAACGGCAAAGCCAAACGCTTTTCACTGCGATAAAGCGCCGGAGCGACATAAGCCCAGAGCTGATAAAGCACATAAGGCAGAGCAATCACAAAAGCCACAAAGAGCGTGACTTTCAAAGGCACCATAAAGGGAGCGACCACGCCCGTTGCCAGAAGCTTTGCGCCTTGAGGCAATGCCACCATCAAGGGTTGCGACAAAAAGTCGAAGATCTGCTTCATAAAAGGCGACAAGCAGCCGAACACCACCAAAATGGCGATTGCGGCTCTGACCGTGCGGTTACGCAATTCGATCAGATGCGAGACAAGCGGTTGCTCGTTGGCGGGATCTTCCGGGCTTTCGAGCTTTTCGTTTTCTTGAGCCATTTTTCAATTATCGGTAAATGCGTACACGGTTACTTCTGGCACGAGCTGCCAGGCGTCGGTTATAGCCGCCCAATTGCGGAGAACGATCCCCGAGTTCGGCTTTGAGTTTTTCGATCTGTTCGGCCAACTCGTCAATGGACGGACCGCACTTGTATCGCTTTTCAAATGTCGTGTGATTACTGTCGTTGGTGTTGTCGATCGGCTCTTCCCGACCGTACCAGTCATAGAAGTCGTCCATCGTTTCGGCAACTTCGGTCTGCGCCTGCGGTTCGGTCGAAGCCGTATCCGCATCCTTCTTGTCAAAGGCAGAAGCAAGATCATCGCCCGAAGAAGTAGAACCTAAGTCGGAGAAAGCCGACTTGGCTTTTTCCATGCCTTCGGTCATTTCTTGGGCAGCGGCATTGACATCGGATTGAACGCTCTTGACATCTTTTTCAATCGCATCCATCTGGCCTTTGACCGTACTGGTGAGATTGTCGGCCACACTCTTGGCCTCTTCCTGAATCTTTTTCAATTCAGAAAGCTCCGCTTCGCGCTCAATGTCGCTTTTGACCTGCTGAACCATGCGTTGAGCCTTGCCGAGCCACTGGCCGGCAGTACGAGCCACCACAGGCAGTTTCTCAGGGCCAAGCACCACAAGCGCCACGGCGCCGATCATGCAAAGCTCGGAAAATCCGAAATCAAACATCTTGTACTTCCGAAAAGTCGCACACGCAAAAAGCCGCGCACGGCAATTTGCGAATCACACTGCGAAAAAGACAAAGTCGGTGCGCTCTCCGACATTTTTCAGTGAGCGCACGCGATCGGTTTTCGAGACAAATCCCGAAATTAGGCTTCGGTCTTTTCCTTGGCCTTGACGTCAACGGCTTCTTCAGCCTTCTGAGCAACCTGCTTGGGAGCTTCAGCAGGCTTGCCGGCAGCAGCTGCGTCGTCGCCTTCCTTCATGCCTTCCTTAAAGCCCTTGATGGCGCCGCCCAAATCCTTGCCCATGTTCTTGAGCTTACCGGTACCGAACACGAGAACGACGATGGCCAGAACGATCAACCAGTGCCAAATCGAAAGAGAACCCATTTTTTAAACTCCTAAGTGTCTTCTGTATGAAGAAATGAAAAATTGTTTGTTATGCCACCCGATTATTTCCAGGGCTGCGGGCCGCCCAAAACATGAACGTGCAAGTGGGGAACTTCCTGTCCGCCGTCCTTGCCGGTGTTGATCACCGTACGGAATCCACCGTCACATCCCTGCTGCTTGGCCAAAACCGGTACAAGGTTGATTATTTTACCCAAGAGTTGAGCATCTTCGGGTTTTGCGCTCGCCAAAGACTCAATATGATGCTTGGGAATGATCAAAAAGTGAATCGGTGCCTTGGGATTGATGTCTTTGAAAGCAATGACATCTTCATCCTCATAAATTTTCCCACTGGGGATCTCACCGCGGGAAATTTTGCAAAAAATGCAATCGTCCAACTGCATGTCGATCTAGCCTCCTTGACCGAATCGGGGTTATTTGTCTTTGCGTAAGCTCTTTTCAACCAAGCCGCTTACACCTTCGCGACGTTCGAGTTCGGCAAGCACATGTTCGGGGCGCAAACCGTAATGCGCCAACATCACAAGGCTGTGAAACCACAAATCGGCCGTCTCGTAAATAATATCCTTCGGATTGTCGTCTTTGGCTGCCATCACGCACTCCGTGGCCTCCTCACCGATTTTTTTCAAAATCGCATCGGGTGCTTTGGAAAAAAGCTTCGCCACATAACTCGTAGAAGGGTCCGCACCTTTGCGACTTTCGATCACATCGGCAATCTGCCCCAACACCGTCCCGAGATCGCGCTCGGGCAACTCCAAAGAGACCTTTTCATGGTCCGACATTTTCTGTCCTCCGGAAACCTAGATTTTAGCCGACTGATCTCTTTTGCGCCCACATCCGACGGGATTGAAACGAAAGAAAAACTTGTCGACATTTCCGATATGCAAAAAAACGCCGAAAACCTACTTCGGGCCTCCGGCGTTCAATCACAGCCGCTTTAGGCTGCAATAAAAATTCTGGTGGCGCATCACGGATTCGAACCGCGGACACAAGGATTATGATTCCTCTGCTCTAACCGACTGAGCTAATGCGCCGTTGAGTTTGAAATTATTTCAGGAATTTCCTGTTTTGTCAAGTGCCGCACTATTACTTTTTCGCAAAAGTCGGCTCAATCAACTGATATGTCCCGTAAAGCCGCATAAGCGAGAGCATTTTTTCAGGAACAGCAACCAGTTGCGGCACCAAATTTTTCTTTTGCAACACGCGCAACCAAGCTAAAACAATCGCCACAGTCGATGAATCGACCGCCGTGACGCCACTCCAATCCAAAACGGTATCCCCCGCTTCGGCCGCCTGAATCACGCGGGATTTGACCGCTGAAGCGTTAATGCGCGTCACGCGCGTTTCATTGACCAACATTGGGCGTTCCTTCCACGGGTTCGGTGAGCTTTTCACGCATCGTCTTGATCAAACCCTCGATGCCCGACTGGTTGACCACGCCGGCAAACTGCGTACGGTAGTTTTCAACTAGCCAAATACCTTCGACGTCCACATCAACGATACGCCAAGAACCGCTCACCTTCTTCAAGCGATAGTTCACGCGCACGTCGGGCTTGCCCGGTGTCGTTAAAAGCGTGCGCACCAAAGCATCGGTTGCCGTAGGCTTGACACGATTGGGAGCAAGCTTGACTCCCTGATCCTTAACGGTCGTCAAAGCCCCTGAATACACACGCGTCAACTGCTCTCTGAAAAGCGTTTGCAGTTCGGCACGCTGTTCTTTCGTGGCTTGACGCCACTTGGGACCCACAGCCGTTCTGGTCATGCGTTCAAAATCGACGACGGGCATCACGAGTTCGTCGACAAACTTCTTGACCTTTTGAGCATCCCCTGAGGCAAGTTCGCTGTCGGTTTTAATGGCATTGAGAATATTGTTGCTGATTTCCAAAATCCACTGATCAGGATCGCCCGTTGCATCGGCTGCTGCCATTGCCCAAGGCGTGACACTTGCCAAAACCAAACTTCCCGCAACTGCAATCATTTCACGACGTGTCAACATCATTTTCTCCCGTTCCAATTGTTCGGACTTACTTTACCGGCTCCTGCGGGACATCATCCTCTTCGTCTTCGAATTCGTCTTTGGGGAATTCAAACGGAGGATTGCCGTCCCAAACGGCATTGTTTCGCATCGACAAGAAGCCCTCTCGAGCCATCACGTACGGATCGACTGCATCTTTGAGCAAATCGGTTGCCGGCAACAAACGTGCACGCGTATCCAACCCGTAAAGCCCCCACATGCCCCATTCGATCCAGCCGCCGTCGGTATACGTTTGCGGTTGGCTCAAATAGTCCACACCAAGGCCTGCCGTATCGCGTACGGTCGAGGGTCCCAAAAAGGGAATCACGAAATAGGGACCGCTCGGCACACCCCAAACGGCAAGCGTCTGCCCGAAGTCTTCGTTGCGTACGGGCTGACCTCCGGCGGTACCGGCCACATCAAACATGCCGCCTACCCCCAAAGTCGTGTTGATCAAAAAGCGAAAGAGACTCACCAACGCACCTTCGCCCTTACCCTGCAGGGCATTGTTCATCACATTGGAAGGCTCTCCCAAATTGACGTAAATGTTGGAAATTCGATCGCGGGCAAATTGCGGCATCACCGCTTCATAGCCCTTGGCGACCGGACGCAACACATACGTATCGACCGTATTGTTAAAGGCAAACGTGTGGCGATTCATCGTTTCCCACGGATCGGAAGGATCGCTTCCGGACCCTTCAGGAATTTGAGCGCAACCGCCCAACATCAGTGCGGAAACACAAAGTGCGCTTAAACCGATTTGTCTCAACGACTTCATTTAAATTTTTTCCCTTTGTCGTATTTTGGCTTTGTCGTTCAATGCTTATTTATCGCCGCCTTTTTCAGCGAACTGATAGAGGAACTGACTGATCAGGCTTTCCAAAACCAGTGCGGACTGTGTCTGCTCGATCTTGCTGCCCTGTTTCAAATCCGCGTCATCGCCGCCGGCAGAAATCCCGATATATTGTTCGCCCAACAGGCCCGAAGTCAAAATATTGGCGGAACTGTCGGCCGGAAACTTGAATTGATCGTCCAAATCCATCATCACCTTGGCCTGAAAGGTTTCCTGATCAAAACTGATGGACTTGACGCGACCGACCACGACCCCGGCACTTTTCACCGGAGCACGGGGCTTGAGACCGCCGATATTGTCGAAGTTGGCACTGACCTCATAGGTGTGGGTGCTAAAACTGAAATTGCCCAAATTGGCTGCCTGCATCGACACAAACAGTAAAGCAACGAACCCCAACAAGACAAACAGTCCGACGGAAAATTCCAAAACCTTGCGTTGCATGTTTATTTCTCAATCACGTTAAATAGACGAAAACATAAAGGCCGTCATGATAAAGTCAAGTCCCAAAACCAAAAGCGAACTGACCACGACGGTGCGCGTTGTCGCACGAGAAACTCCCTCGGGCGTCGGACGTGCGCTGTAACCCTGGAAAAGCGCAATCAAACCGACCGTAATGCCGAAGACGATCGACTTCCAGATGCTGTTGACCACATCGACGTAGAAGTCCACGCCGTCTTGCATCTGAGACCAGAAAGCACCGTTATCCGTTCCGATCAACCCGACGCCGACAATCCAAGCACCGATAATGCCGATTGCCGAAAAAATCAATGTCAGGATCGGCATGGAAATGGCCACACCCAAAAAGCGCGGCGCCACAATGCGTCGGATAGGATCAACCCCCATCATTTCCATCGCAGCCAACTGTTCCCCTGCACGCATCAAACCGATTTCGGCAGTCAGCGACGTCCCGGCTCGCCCGGCAAACAAAAGCGCCGTCACAACAGGGCTGAGCTCTCGCAAAAGGGAAACTGCCACCAACACGCCCAAAGCTTGTTCACTGCCGTAGCGCACCAAAATGTAGTATCCCTGAAGCCCGATGACGAACCCCACGAAAAGGCCCGAAACCGAAATGATGATCAGAGAATAGTTACCGATAAAGTGCGTTTGCTGAACGATCAGGTAAAAACGCGTCAAAGCCGCAGGAACACAACGGAAAACCTGCAAAGCAAACAGCGTCAATCGACCGATGGCACAAATTTGCTTGATGGCATAGTGCCCGAGCGAGGCAATCATTTGATAGAGAAAGCTTGTCATTTGACCTCGACTCCGAAATCTTCGGCAATCGTGCATGCCGGATAATGGAAACGCACGGGCCCGTCGGGCTGAGCATCCAGGAACTGACGCACATACGGATCTTGCGAGGCCGACAGTGCTTCGGGCGTACCTTGTGCGGAAATACGCCCGGCATTGATCATGTAAACATAGTCGGCAATAGCAAACGTTTCGGCAACGTCATGCGTCACGATAATGGCCGTGGCTCCCAAAGCATCGTTTAAGCGGCGAATCAACTGAGCGGTCACGCCCATCGAGATGGGATCAAGCCCGGCAAAAGGTTCGTCATACATGATGAGTGCCGGATCCAATGCGATGGCGCGAGCCAAAGCCACGCGGCGAGCCATACCGCCCGAAATGTCCGAAGGCATCAAACCGGCCGCACCGCGCAAACCGACGGCGTTTAATTTCATCAACACCAAGTCACGAATCGTTTCTTCGTCCAAATCGGTCTGCTCGCGCAAAGGAAAGGCCACATTTTCAAATACCGACATATCGGTAAAAAGAGCCCCGAACTGAAACAGCATTCCCATGCGGCGGCGAATGGCATAAAGCGACTTCTCATCGGCAGCATGCACTTCTTTACCGTCCAACAGAATCTTGCCTTTTTGAGGACTGATCAACCCGCCGATAAGCTTTAGCAGCGTGGTTTTACCCATGCCCGAACCGCCCATAATGGCCACAACCTGTCCGCGACCGAACGACAGCGTCACATCATCGAGAATGATGCGACTGCCGTAACTAAACGTCACGTCCTGAATCTGCAAAAATGCATCGGTCAAAGCCATCGGATGTCTCTCAAAATAAGTTGAACGCTCACTTCTGAATGATCGTTCAGAAATGAGAACAGTCTCCTATTATGCCACTTTTTCGCAACAGTTTACCTACGGGAAAACTTATAGAAGAGCATCGCTCGGAGCAAATCTCACAAATCTTGCCACCCCAAGCTCTTTTAAGCGAACGTCGTCTTGCGGCACCAATTCGAAACAAGCTGCCAAAGCTTCGGGAACAAGTTCGGCACGACGCGTCGTCAAATTAATGTAATTCCATTCCGTTGCCGCCACACAGCAGATCTTGGCGCCGTTTTTCATCACATAGCGGCGCAAACTCGCAGGACCGGCCAAGCTCTGCACCCACGTATAAACCGTGATCTCGTCGCCCAGTTTGCAAGATCGCAAATATTCGACCCAATGTTCGCGCGCCACCCAAGCGCCGTTTCCCTCTTGGAAATAACGCTCCGTGGGCCAGCCGTTTTCAGCCGAAGCGTGGCGCGCCGCCTCTTCCATCCAACGCAAGTACACGCGATTGTTGACGTGTTCCAACTCGTCGAGATCGCTTTGCTGTACCGTAAAAACTTTCGTCACGATTGCAGGCATTTCTTTTCCTCGGTTGTATCGCAATTCCTTTAGGCAACGACAGCTTGCGCCTGCTCGGCAACTTGCGCCTTGGCAACGGTCGTATCAAGCAGCGGCGGCATAGGATCGGCCACCCCCATCACGGCCGACATATCGGCACTCACCGTACGACACAACGTATGGCGATCGTCTCCCTTTCGCGGTGCCAAAATCGTGATTTCCACCGTCAAATCGGGCATCGTCACCACGTGCCACAAACATTCGAACAAACCGGTGTCGCCCACATAGGCAGCTTTGACTGCAATTTCGCCGCCCGACTTATATTGCAAAACAACCGGCACCACATCGGCCTGAGTACGCACAGCCGCTTCCATCAAATTGGCGTGCAACTTCAACAATTTCGTACCGTCGGAAGTCGTCCCTTCCGGAAACATCAAAAGATTTTTGCCGTCTTTGAGCGCTTGTTGCATCCCTTGACCGATACCGATTAAAGCGCGTTTGTTACCGCGCTCGATAAAGATTGTGCCCACGTGCTTGGCGATGACGCCGAAAACCGGCCATTTGGCGATCTCAGCCTTAGCCACGAAGCCCGAAGGCAAAACGGAGTCAAGCGCAAAAATATCCAAAAACGACACATGATTGGACAAAATCAATCGACCGGTCTTACCCGGCGTAATGCCGGTGTCGTGTGCGGCTTTCTCTTCCAATCGACCGTTGACTTTGACCTTGACGCCCAACCAGCGCAAAAGTCTTCCCGCCCAACGACGAATCACACGCCCGCGCGATTCCGGTCCCTGAAAAGGAAAAACAAAGGCGATAATCACCAAGCAGCAGATCGTATAAATAAAGACGGCTAAGAAACGGGCCGCTCCTACAATTGTTCTCATGTTTTATTTCTCTGTATTTTCGTTTTGCGCAACTGCGTCCAAGCTTTCTTCTTGCGGCGGTCTGACGGGTTGTCCCTCGTTAAACCACTGTTGCAAAATGACTGCTGCCGCCAAATCGTCAATCGGCCCATCATCTTCGTCAGCGTCCACCGCCACCGACGAATAACGTTCGTCGACCACGTTGACCGGTAAGGCAAACCGCCCTTCGAGCTGACGCGCAAACCGCAAGGCTTTGAACGTCACTTTCTCGTGATGCCCGTCGCTGTGACGCGGCACGCCCACAATCAAAGCGCCGGGTTGCCACTCTTCGATCAACTTTTGGATTTGGCCCCATTTCGTCTTATTGGTGCGCGCATCCACAATGGTCAAAGCTTTGGCACTTTGCGTAATACCGTTACCCAAAGCAACGCCGATGCGTACTTCGCCGAAATCAAACCCTAATACGATATCCATCTGTCAAATTTGGAGCAGGAAGAAAAGAGGAATATTTTACCGCTGCAACCCTTGTGTTTTACAGTCCGACCATCACTCAAAACGATTAAGCGTGACCTGCCTGTGTCAAGTTTGCGAAAGCGCCGCAAGCCTCGGCCGTCTTCGTATCGTCGAGCCCGACCAAAGCCATTGCCGCATCGTAACGGTCTTCCACAGGCAAAGAAAAAATCACTCTGGGATCGGCTGGTGCCACCAACCAGGCTTGTTTGTCCAACTCTTCTTCAAGTTGCCCCGGCACCCAAGCCGCGCAACCCAGAACGATTTCAAAGTCTTGAGGGCCTTCGCCGCGCGCACAAGCAAAAACGATGTCGGGAGAAACGGTCACGGCAATGCGCTTGCCTTTATAGATGGTGACTTCCCACTTTTGCCCAGCATCGGGCGAGTGCAAAATATAGCCGTGCGTGGTCTGCACGGGACCGCCCCAACCGATCATGGTTTGCTCAAGGTTGTCCCCGATCGGATCCTCGATGCCGAGCTGTCGATACACCTCTTGCAACGATACGCCGGCCGTACGATTAACCACCATGCCGATCGAGCCTTGTTCGGCACCGTGTCCTGCAATAAAAACAACAGTGTGCTCAAATGCCGGATCCTTCATATTGGGAGCGGCAACAAGAAATTTCCCGGTTAAGTTTTCCATCCCGACTCTTTTTCCTCCTGACGCGCGATGACAAAAAATGCTCTGACAATCGCATCATTTTAATTCGCCGATTGAAAAAACTTCGCCGAAACTTAATTTTTTGCAAATGTACACGTTTCCATTCACTCGTCTCTGCGCTAGAGTTCGCGTGTCGCTTTCGATTCCGAAAGCTGTCTGCTCTTTGTTGCGAGGCCGATGATGGTTGAAAACGTTTTGGAAAAACTGTGTGCTCTATTTGATGCGGGCAATGCCCGTTACCGTGTCGTACATCACCCGGCTTGCGAGCGCTCGAGTGCTTCGGTTGCAGAAGTTCGCGGCACCGAGCTCGGCCAAGGTGCCAAAGCTTTGGTGTGCATGGCCAAAGGCAACGGCATCAAACAATACGTTTTGGCGGTCCTGCCTGCCGACAAACAGGCAGATTTGAAAAAACTTGCACAAACACTCGGCGCCAATCGTGCCGGACTGGCCAGTCCCGACGAAGTCATGGAGTTGACGGGATGCATCTTGGGCGCCGTTCCGCCCGTGGCATTTCATGAAAAACTTTTGAATGTGGCCGACCCCACACTCTTTACCCGCTATGAAGAAATCGCCTTCAATGCCGGACATCGCGATACTTCGATCATCATCAATACCGAAGACTTCCATCGCATTGTTCAACCGCGTGAAATCGACTTTTTGAGAAGTTCGGAAGAATAACAAAAATAATTTTTAGAGAGACCCCACTATCATGCAACACATTGATTTTTCACTAATTTTGAGTTCCGCTCTGACCCCGATTACTTTGATTTCCGGCGTCGGCCTTTTGTTAATGACCATGTCGGCGCGCTACGCCCATACGGCCGAACGCGTTCGCCAGTTACTCAAAACCAAAGTCATGACGGCCGATCCGAGTCCGGAATTGCGCGACTCGATCCGCTTAATCTATCACCGCGCCGAACTTTTGCGCAAAGCCATTTTGTTTGTGGTTTTGTCTGCAGCCTGCTCCGGCTTGTTGGTGTTGACGAGCACGGTTGAAGCTATCTTCGGGCTTGATCTCGATACGGCCAAGCACATCTTCTTATTGGCTTCGGTGGGGCTTATCGTGATTTCGACGATCTTCTTCTCGCTAGAAGTCAACATCAGTTTGAAAGCGCTCGGCATGTCGGTACATAAGCACCTTGGCGAATAAAACAAAATGCCGCAAAAAAACGCCCGCACAAACCGAATCGTGCGGGCGTTTTGCTTACATCAAGGCGTCTTAGGACTTCGTCTTGGTGAGCTTGTCCCTGAGCTCTTCCACCACTTCGGGCTTGTCGCGCAAATAGGCAGACATGTCAAACTTCTTGCGGAAAGCCGCCACTTCCGGGTGGCTGTCTTGCAACAGTTCCTGCAACCCTTTTAACGTATTGACGCGAACGATTTCGCGATAGTCGGCGGCAGGCGCTTCTGCCGATGCCGCTTTCGCGGTTTTGGCTTTTGTCGTCCTCGTTGTCTTGGACTTGGTCGCAACAACTTCTTGTACGGGTGTCTCGGCCGGCTTCGTAGCTTTTCTCACACGCGTCTTCTTGGGAGCTTCGGGCGTTTTTTCGACCGACTCGACCACCGCGGGAGTCGGTGCCGTTTTTTCCTCTACGGCAACCGCAGGCTTGTTTGCAACGGTTTTGCGAACTCGCGGCTTGGCAGGCGTTGCACGCTTTTTGGCCACGGGCTTTTCTTCGGCTACGGGTGCGGAGGCTTCTTTCACTTCCTTTACCTCGGCTTTGGCTTCTTTCGTCTTGGTAACTTTGGCTGCTTTGGTCGTTGCCTTTTTCACGCCGACTGTCTTTGCCACCTTGGGCTTGGCGGCACGCTGCTTTGCTTTAGGCGCGGTTTCGGCCTTGGTTTCGTCAAAGAGCGCATCTACGTCGATTTCGACTTGAGGCTCAATACGCGAAGTGTCTGCGGAGACCGTAGCGGTAAAATCGTCGGGTGCCACAGCCTTTTGGGTAGCGGTTTTACCGACAGGACGTTTACGCTGCTTGGCGGGAGTTTGCTGAGACTGAGGCGGCGTTGGATCCGGTTCCTCGGCTTGTTTATTGGAGCGGTAGGTCGTCCACTGGTAGTTGAGCACCTCGCGATCTTTCGCGGCGCGCTTTTGAGCAAACCATTCGAAAATGGCTCGAATCTTCTGAAAGAACATAGACTCTCCTCTCGCGATTCATTTGCCGACAAAACAAAAACAAATCGCGGATAGGCGCACACAAATTCGTCGAAAAGCGCAACCGTATGTCCGTGCGCGCGCTGTGATCGGAGAATAAACACAAACAAGAAGCATTTATTCCCTAAAAAGTTTTCAAAACGTTACGCTTTTACGGAGTTTACACCGCCAAGAGCGCCAAGCTCCAAAAAACTCAGAGAAGACCCCTGTCGAGCGCCTCGTCCAACCAATCGGTGTCTACACCTTGCGTCACATGCACCGATACGCGAAGACCTTTGGCACTTAAACGATGCGCTAAGTCGTATGCCGCCGCCTGACCGACAAAGCATGCATCGTTGTCGGCAAAAATATTGACCGTTTCGACTCCTGCGGGCACTTTCTCAATGTTTTTCATATTGACGCAACCCAACGTCGCCCATGTCGGCTTTCCTGTTATTTTTGCCACGGCCATGGCGGTTTCAATACCTTCGGCCAGATTAAGCGTATCCGTCACCTTACCGCCCAACTGCACGCAAGCGCCGCGCACGCCCCCCGGCATCAATTTTTTGACTTTGTCTACGGGCGCTTTTTTACCGTCCTCGGTCAAATAAGTGCGATGCAAATTGACAATACACCCCGTCCGATCGACAACGCGAGAGAGCATTGCCGGGAAAAACACTTCTTGGCCGTCGTCGCTACGATAGGCCAGCTTTTTGTGATACCGAATTTCGTAGCCTGCCATTTTGGGATCGAGTCCTCGCCCCCTCAGGTACTTGTATACGGGATCGTCCTTACGAATCGGCTCGGCCTGCGCCCAAAGCTCGGTCATCTCAAGGCGTTGACGTTTTTCAATCGAAGCTTTTTGATCGATATCCTCTCGGACCTCTTTGGGTATCGGATTCGTCGCTTTGCCTTTAACGACTTCAATGCCGCAAAACCTTTCGATGACTTCGAGTGTATCGACAAAGTTGTAACCGGAATATTTGCTCACCAAAGCAAAGCCGTCCCCAGGACCGCACTGTCGACAGAAGTAATTGCCGCGACCGTGTTTGTCGTCAAATACGAAGCGATCCTTGCCGCCGCACAAAGGGCAGGCCCGTGCTTTGCCGTCTACCAACTGCGCATCGATGCCAATGCTGACAAAAATCTCGTGCCATCGCCCGTTTGCCGCTGCGCAAGCACGACGCACCCGTTCTTTAAAACCGAACTGTCCCATACCGACTCCGCCGTCAGCGCCAGTCGATGTTGTCGCGATCCTTCCACGGATCAATCGTCACGTCCAAGGAACGCACCACTCCATTGACATCAAACTGAGGCCAAACGGCCATATCGAAGCCGCCGTTATCACGGAAACGGTACATCCAGGCATGTTCGTTAACCAAATGGAAAGTGTACTTTTCGGCGCATCGTCCCCACAAAGCCCACACGTCGGCTTCGGTCGACTCACCGATTTTGATCATCGGAAAATACTTTTCCTGCAAGCCCTGTTCTCGCGCCACAACCTTATGTTCGCCGTCCATGAAAAGCCACCAAACTTCTTGCCCGAAAGGCTGAGCCGAATAAGTCCAACGTACCGTGCCGTCACTCATCGGCGTCTTGGCCTGAGGCTCCCCCAATTCGGCCAAGACGCTTTCTTCGCTTTGACCCATATCGATCAACTGCGGGTGCGCACAACCCGTCAAAACGGCAATAAGGGCCGCGGCGCCGAACCACAAGAAACTTTTCGCATATCCGATCATCTTCTTATTCCCCAAAAAAATTGTTTTTTGCTTTTTTTCAGTGTACTGCAAAAAAATGGGGACCGATTGCTCGATCCCCGATTTTTACCTTAAGCAGTATTTTCTTACAGCTTGTCAAGATGGTGCTCGACGGCAAAAACGGCAGCTTGCACGCGACTCTTGATGTTGAGCTTGCGCAAGACGCTTTGCACATGAACCTTCACGGTCGATTCGGCCAAATCGAGTGCACGAGCAATTTCTTTATTGGAAACGCCGCGAGCCAACCAAGCCAGCGTCTGACGTTCGCGCGGCGTTAAAGATTCCACATCGGGAGCCATGGCGGCCGGTGCATGGAAATTGTCGCGACGCAACTTCATCACGAGCTTGCTGGTCATTTCGGGAGAAATAACAGAGTCGCCGTTGACGGCATGGCGAATGCTTTGCAGCAAAAAGTCTGCATCGATCTTTTTGAGCAAATAACCGCGAGCGCCCAAACGCATACATTCGGCCAAATCGTCGCCGTCTTCGCTCACGGTGAGCATTAAAACGGCCATGTTGGGATCGTAGCCCAAAATCTGAGCCAAGGCTTCATGCCCGTTCATGGTAGGCATATCAAGATCAAGCAAAACCAAATCGGGGCGGACCTGTTCGACGAGCTTCACGCCCTCCAAACCGTCGGCCGCTTCGCCCACAATTTCAAAATCGTTTTGACGCGATAACAATGCCTTCAAGCCGCTGCGAAACAACGTATGGTCGTCAAC
This sequence comes from uncultured Sutterella sp., assembly GCA_937995395.1. Taxonomy (GTDB): domain Bacteria; phylum Pseudomonadota; class Gammaproteobacteria; order Burkholderiales; family Burkholderiaceae_F; genus Duodenibacillus. The sequence continues at coordinate 22,496 of CALKKK010000209.1, forward strand.
CAAAACGATACGAATCTTGCGGTTGAGGTCTTGGGGTTCGACGTTCATCATTCTGTCGTCCTAGAAAATGGATTCTCGGGGCTTTCGCAAAGCGTTTGCGTTAAGCAAACGCAAACGCTCTTTTTACACACTGCGATATCGACCGATTAAGCGTGAGCCTGATCGGCGGGCTGTTCGCCGGCAGCAGCCTGTTCCTGCTGTGCCTGCTTTTGAGCAAGGCGCTGCTGATACAAAGCTTCGAAGTTGACTTCGGGCAAGTGTACGGGCGGCAAACCGGTACGATTGATCAAGTCGGCCAAATTGGCGCGCAGGTACGGGTAGCAGATGTTGGGGCACACGACGTTGGCAATGTGCTGAACGCCTTCTGCCGGGATGTTGCGCATTTCGAAGATACCGGCCTGCTTGCCTTCGACCAAGAACATGGCGCGATCCTTCACGGACACGGTGATGGTGCCGCGCACAACGACTTCATAGGTATTTTCCACGGGCAAAGCACGATTGGAAACTTCGAACTGAATGTCGACATTGGGCTGTTCGTCGGGCGCCTGCATAAAGATTTCGGGCGCGTTGGGCATTTCGAGCGATGCGTCCTTCAGGTAGCAACGAACGAGTTGGAAAAACGGATCGGCGTTCTGCTGAGCCTGTTCCGGAGCCTGTGCATTCTGATTTTCTTCAGCCATTTGTATATTTTCCGTAAAAAAGGGATTAAAAAACGTTACAGTGAAAACCTTTACTCGACGACATTATCGAGTGAAGGGAAGCGAAGCGCGTCGCCAGGCGTTCAAGCCGCCCTGCAAAATGTACACCTCTTTGAAACCCAAGCCGCGCAACAAGGGGCTGGCCATACGGGAACGACGCCCGTCTTCGTCGACCAAAAGCACCGGCTTGGTTTTGTCAATCTTTTCGAATTCATGATGAATGCGATCGGCCGGGATATTCACCGAGCGAGCGATACATTCCTTCTTGAAATCCTTGGGGTTGCGCAGATCGACGATCTGAGCGCCCTTGTGGTTGATAAGTTCGGTAGCCGAGCTGTTGTCGATTTCCGGGCCATAGCGACGCTTGGCAATATAGGGCGAAATCAACGTCACGGCACACACTAAAATGATGGCAAGCAACAAGATGTTGTCAATCAAAAATTGCGACACGATACGTTTCCAACTTAAGTCTATGTAAACAACTCTCACAAGTGTTCTTGTTCGAGTCAATCCAAGCATTATAGAATGTTGAGATTATTTGCACGTTGATTTTTTCAATAATTCGATCAACCCTTTTGTTTTCCCCTTCATCGAGGATGTCTAACCGATTTCGATACATGCTTTGCTCGGCGGCCGTTTCGGTTGCCATAGTCTCGGTCGCACTGCCTGCGCCCGAGGCCTTTGCGCAGACAAAATCGGCCAAAGAAAAAAGTTCTCTGCAAAAGGAGCAACGCAACATCAAGGGGCAAATCTCCACAATTAAAAAAGACATTTCGCAGAAAGAAAAGCGCGTTGACAATGCCAACAGCGCCTTGCGAGAGTCTGAAAAAGCCATTTCCAGCAGCAATCGCACGCTCAAAGAATTGGGCGAAAAGAAGACTGCCGTCGAAAATCAGCTCTCCGACTTAAAGCGCGAAGCCGACATCGTCAACATGCATGTCGATGAGGCCGAAGATTTGGTGAGCGTCATCAGTCAAGCACAATTCGCCAATTCCAGACGTCACCCGTGGCAAGCCGCCATCTCGGGAAAAAATCCCAACGACATTACGCGTATGTCGGCCATCTTAAGTTACATGGCCCGAGAACAGGATCGTACGATTGACAACTTGGCCAATCGACGCAAAAACATCGAGGCCGTGACTGAAAAAACCAACGCGACGCAAAAAGAATTGGTCAAAATCGAGTCAGACGAACAACAAAATCGCAAAAAACTCGAACAGGAAAAGTCTCGTCGCGAAGTGGCGCTCAACGAACTGAAAAAAGAACTCAACACCCAACGCGAGCGTTATGAGCAGTTGGTGAAAAACGACAAACAGTTGACCAACCTCATTGCCAGCATCGACAAGCAAATTGCCGCTGCCCAAGCCGCAGCCAAGGAAAGAGCCCGAAAAGAAGCCGCCGCTCGCAAAAAAGCCGAGGAGCAACGTCGCAAAAAAGACACAGCCAAATCGACAACAAAAACGCCGACCAAGGATTCTCGTCCGACCGCTCAGGCACCGATTTCGGGCGATTTCGGCAAATTGCGCGGCAAGCTCACCATGCCGACCCGCGGCCAAGTTGTGGCGCGTTTTGGGCAAAAACGTGAGGGAGCCGCCTCCGATCTTTCTTGGCGCGGCTTGTTGATTCGTGCCAAGCAAGGCCAAAACGTGGTGGCAACCGCTGCCGGAACCGTTGTTTTTTCCGACTGGATGCGCGGCTTCGGCAACTTGTTGATTCTCGATCACGGCTCCAACTACCTGTCGGTTTACGCCAACAACGAAACGCTTTATAAATCGGTCGGCCAGGCCGTGAAACAAGGTGAAACGATTGCCAGTGTCGGTCAGTCGGGCGGCGAGGACTCTCCTGGCCTATACTTTGAACTTCGCTATAAAGGCAAGCCCTTTGATCCTGCTCGATGGATTGCCAAAAACTAATTTTTCGAAACGCCTATGAAACATTTGTCTCGTGTTGCGGCACTGATGGCCGCCAGTTTTTCTGCCGGATTGATCCTGTCGGTAAGCATTGCCGCTTCGGCCGACGAAGACGATCCGCACAAACTGCCCTTGGAAGATATCGAGCTTTTTGCCGACGTTTTCGGCTCAATTAAAAACTACTATGTCGATGAAGTTTCCGACAGCAAGCTCATTGAAAATGCCATCAAAGGCATGGTCGAAGGACTCGATCCGCATTCGTCCTATCTCGATTTCAAAGCTTTCCAAGACATGGAGGAAAGCACGATGGGCGAATTCGGGGGCTTGGGAATCGAAGTGACCAAGGATCCTTCGGGCGTGCGCGTGATTTCTCCCATTGACGATACGCCGGCAGCCCGTGCCGGTGTCATGGCAGGCGACTTGATCATCAAAATCGACGACAAGTCCACGGCCGACTTGAGCCTGAACGAAAACGTCAAACTCATGCGCGGCAAGCCCAAGACTTCCATTGTCTTGACGATTGCCCGCAAGGGTGTTGCCAAACCCGTCGTCATCAAGCTCATGCGCGACATCATCAAGATTCGCTCGGTCAAGTCCAAAGCGTTGCCCGAGGGCTTAGGCTACATCCGTATTTCTCAATTCCAGGAAAGAACGGCAACAGACGTCGCGCAAGCGATTGAAGATCTCAACGCCAAAAAGCATGTCAAAGGCATCGTTTTGGATCTGCGCAACAATCCGGGAGGTCTCTTGAATGCCGCTATCGGTGTTTCTGCAGCTTTCCTGCCTAAGGACGAGCTCGTCGTGTCTACGCGCGGTCGCAATGCCGAAGACGAGCGCAAATTCACGGCAAGTCTTTCCGACTACGCCACGTCCAAAGGCTACAAGGACAATATCGCCACATTGCCTGCCGTTGCAAAAACGGTTCCCGTCGTCGTTTTGATCAATTCGGCTTCGGCCTCGGCTTCCGAAATCGTGGCGGGCGCCCTGCAAGACCATAAACGCGCCGTCATCATGGGCACACGCTCTTTCGGCAAGGGTAGCGTTCAGACGATCATGCCCTTGCGCATGCACAAGGACGAGACGACCGGTATCAAGATTACGACGGCTCGCTACTACACGCCCTCGGGTCGAACCATTCAAGCCAAGGGAATTACGCCCGACATTGCCGTCGACGACACGCCTGAAGGCAACTACCCGTCCTTTACCGTGCGAGAAGCCGACTTGGCTCACCACATCGAAGTCGATGACAAAGATGCCAAGGGCAAGAAAACCGACAAAAAGCGCGAGGCCGACGACTTCGATGCAATGAGCGAGGAAGACGCCAAGATGCCGACATTGCGTTATGTCTTCGGTGACGAAAAAGACTTCCCGTTGCAACAAGCTCAAGCTCAGCTTCTGGGTAAAAAAGTCATTACGCACGAAGAAACGCAAGCCAAATTAAAGGCTCAGCGTGAAAAGGAAAAGGCTGAAAAGGACAAAGCCGACAAAGCCCAAACCAAAAAGAACGGGAGCAACAAGTAAATGACGACAGCCGATCTCACCGGCCGCTACTCCCGCCATAAGCTGTTGCGGGAGTTGGGCGATGCCGGTCAAGCACGTATTGAAAAGACGCGATTTTTGGTGATCGGCGCCGGCGGCGTCGGTTGCCCTGCCGCATTGTGTTTGGCCGAAGCCGGTGTGGCCGGCATCACGATTGTCGATGCCGATGCGGCCGACGTCACCAATTTGCCGCGCCAAATCCTGCACACGCCCGCGCGCGTGGGCATGAACAAAGCACAAAGCGCAAAGATTGCGCTCTACGACCTCAACCCCGATGTTGCGGTCACGGCCGTCGATCGTTGGGCCGACGATGCGCTTTTAGCCGAACTCGTCCGAGACGTCGACATTGTTTTGGATTGCTCGGACAACTTCAAAACGCGTCACGCCGTCAATCGTGCGGCACACGCAGCCAAAAAACCGCTGATCGTCGCTTCCAGCGTTCGCTTCAGTTTGCAGATTGCATTCTTTGACTTTTCCACACACGACGCGCCCTGCTACCAGTGCACGTTCCCGGAAGACGAAGAAGTCGACGTCAAGGCCGCCGCAACCGGTGTTTTTGCACCGGTCACCGGCATTTCGGGCATGATCGCCGCCGGAGAAGCGCTCAAGTTTGCCGCCGGCACCCGCTCGTTGGCAGGCAAACTCTTGGTGATCGACACCTTGAATTGGAGTACGGACATCTTCGGATTAAGTCCCGATCCCGATTGCCCCGTTTGCCACGAGAATCGTTGACGGCTTACTGCAAGCGTCCCCAGTACAGCGTAATGGCTTCGCCCTCGCCGAAGGTTCGCCCCGCCACCAAATAAATCGGGCCGATCCAACTGTCGGTCGCAACAAAGACGCTTGCAGCCTGCAACCAACTCTTGCCGCGTCCCCAAGTTTGAGCGTAATCGGCTTCATCCCAGGCACGCCCCGTTTCATATGTCGCCCCAACATACACGGGCATTCGCATTTCGCGCATCACACGACTGACATCGTGATAGACCATGGCTCTGGCCATATTCATGCGGTTGCCCGAAAAGCGCCCGTAGGCCGAGCCCGAAAGGTTGAAAACCCCGCCCATATTGAAGTTGCCCGCCTGCGGTGCCTTACCGGCTTTGGCAGACAACAGCAATGTCGTGTTTTGTCCCAAAGGCACCGGCAGCGATGCCTTCACGGAATAGAGCGTACCGTTGATTTCGCTCATATTCTGCTGACTCGGATCGAACGTGTGATAGGCCTGGGCTTCGAGGGCAAAGCCCGATCTCGGAAAGCTGGGATTGTCCAACGTATCGATTTCAATCCCAAGCCCCGTATACACGGCCTGGGCTCGCGCACCCTGATCGAAAAGGCCGATTTCCATGTTCGAGCGACTGTCCAACCAACCGCCGTTGAGCTCGATGTGTCCGATGCGTCCGATCTCATAACCCAACGACAGGCTGACATCCAAACTTTCATTGCGATAGCGTGCAATCGGATCGTTTTGTTGCGCGATATAAACGTCAAAGGGTTCCCATTCATAACTCACGGCTGGCTTCACAAACCAATTGCTGGCAGCCCCCAAAGGCTGGTACCACTCGGTGGCCAAACGCTTGATTTCGCCGATTTGAATTTCATTGCGCCATTGTGCGCCCCAGCTGTTGAGCCAACCCCAGGTATGCGCCAAGAGCACGTTAAAGGTATTGGAGCTTTTAAAGTCCGTTTGGACGTTGCCGCCGATACGAAACGACGAGTAACCCCACTCTTTTTCCGTGGGTTCGAACACCAATACTTCGGTGCCGCGGGGACCGGGCTCAAAATGAAACGGAACGCTTTGAAAGTCGCCCATCGCCCATACGTCGCGCGCCGCCTCTTCGATCTGGTCGTTGGTCACGGGCTGCGTCGTATCAATATCGATTTCGGCCACTACGCGCTTGGGGTTGACGGTTTTAAGCCCTCGAACCTCGACTTCGGCAACTTTGTGAACATTGTCGGACTTGGAAATTTCCGCACGCGCCTGTAGCCATTGTCGGTACTCTTTTTCCGGAACGGCAAAAGCCGCAAATTTATCTTTATGCCCCATCACGGCGCGATAGCCGAGTTCGATGATGTCTTTGGAGCGTCTGAAGTCGCCTGCCGTCAACTCGCCCAAATCGGGTTCCAGATAGATGTCTTTGTCCGTCAACAGGCTCTTGGAGTGCCGTACGTTTTGCTCCGTTAAAAGATTCACCATCTGCCCCATAATGCCCACGACATTATTGAGCTTGTCTCGCTTCATCAAGGGAGTTCCGACATTGATGGCTACAACGATATCGGCGCCCATTTCTCTGGCTTGCGCTACAGGAAGATTATCCACCAGCCCGCCGTCGACAAGCATATGCCCTCGATATTCGACCGGTGCAAAAGCACCGGGAATCGACATCGAAGCACGCATGGCCAATGTCAGCGTAATGTCCTTGGACAAAACCACTCGTTCTCCGTTTTCCAAGTCGGTAGCCATCGCCGCAAAAGGAATTGAGAGTTGTGTCAGGTCGTTTATCGAGTTAAACGGTTGATTGGATCGTGACAAGAACATGTCGAGCTCTTGCGAAGGCACTACTTCGGAGGGCAGTTTAAAACCCAAGGCACCCCAACCGAACTCGACAGCGGAATATCCCTTGCGATCGTCGACTTTTTCTCGCCAGGAAAGTCTTTTGCGATCGGGACGGGGCGCAAACATCTTTCCCCAGTCCACACCAAGTGTGATTTTCTCGATCCGATTTGCACTCAACCCCGCAGCGTAAGCACCTCCGACCATCGCCCCCATGCTTGTCGCCGTCACCACATCAAAGGGAATTCTCAATTCTTCAAAGGCTTTCAATGCCCCGATATGGGCAAAGCCTCGAGCTCCGCCGCCCGACAATACCAAACCCACACGAGGACGTGCACTGTCCGTGTCTTTTGTGATCGGTGCAGTCGATGCCGAAACATTTGTTGTCACCAAGGCAACGATACAAACGCCGATAGAAGTGAAAACTCTCTGAAACATAACCATGCATACAAGCGTTCGTTGAAGAGAACATCACCGAGTTTAACGCCTTGGAAAGCACAAAAAAACGGTCAATCGACAAAATTGCTTTTCGCCCCGCGTGTTTTGCCTTAAAATGACCGCAATATTTCGCAAATAATGAAAAGCGAGGGGTTGTTTTGCGCAAATGATCTGCAAACCGACTTCTTTCACCAAAACCCAACATACGAAGGATCGTGTCCGATGCCGATGATTGAAATTAAGAACGTGAGCAAGTGGTACGGCTCATTTCAGGTTCTGAAAAACTGCTCCACCTCTGTTGAAAAAGGCGAAGTGGTAGTGGTTTGCGGCCCGTCGGGCTCGGGCAAATCCACTTTAATCAAGACGGTCAATGCTCTTGAACCTTTCCAGCAAGGCGATATTCTCGTTGACGGCGTCAGTGTGGGCGATCCCAAGACCGACTTGCCGAAGTTGCGCTCTCACGTCGGCATGGTGTTTCAGCACTTCGAACTCTTCCCGCACTTGAGCATCACCGACAATTTGACTCTGGCGCAAATGAAGGTATTGGGTCGCAGCCGTGAAGAAGCAACCGAACGCGGCTTGCAACTTCTCGATCGCGTGGGTCTTTTAAAACATGCTCCCAAGTTCCCGGGACAGCTCTCGGGCGGTCAGCAGCAGCGTGTGGCCATTGCCCGCGCCTTGGCCATGGATCCGGTTTGCATGTTGTTTGACGAACCGACTTCGGCTCTCGACCCCGAAATGATTAACGAAGTGCTGGACGTGATGGTCAGCCTTGCTAAGGAAGGCATGACCATGATGGTGGTCACGCACGAAATGGGCTTTGCCCGCAAGGTGGCCGATCGCGTGATCTTCATGGAAGCCGGCGAAATCCTCGAAGACGCGAGCAAAGACGAATTCTTCAGCTCCCCGCGTTGCCCGCGCGCGCAGCAATTCTTGTCAAAAATTTTGTCGCACTAAACGACTTCGACAATCGAGACTTTTAAAAATCGGCTCGCAGGTTTGCCCTGACGAGCCGATTTTTTTACCCGATCAAGTCCTACAATGAAGCGGTCGATCCCGTAAAAAATTTCTTCCATGAAAAACTTCGAATTCAGTATCCCCACCGACGTTCTTTTCGGCAAAGGACAGGAAGCTCAGCTGCCGCACAAACTTGCCCCGTTGGGCAAACGCGTTCTGTTGTGCTACGGAGGCGGCAGCATCAAGCGCAGCGGCCTTTATAACCGTATCCGCAAGTTGTTGACAGACTTCGAAGTGATTGAACTCTCCGGCATCGAACCCAACCCCAGAGTCCAAACCTTAAGACGCGGCGTGGCACTTTGCAAAGCGCATTCAATCGATGTTTTGCTGGCCGTAGGCGGCGGAAGTTCTATCGATTGCGCCAAGGCCGTCGCTGCCGGTGCCTGTTACGAGGGCGATCCTTGGGAGCTTTTTCTGGACATGGAAAAAATCACGCAGGCATTGCCTGTCGTTGCCGTACCGACCATATCGGCCGCCGGCAGCGAACTCGATCCCTTTGCCGTCATCAGCAACATCGAGACAAACGAAAAACTCTTTGTCGTTCACCCGTCACTGATGCCGCGCGTTTCGATCCTCAATCCGGAAAACACCTTTTCCGTCTCCGGCTACCACACGGCTGCGGGCGCAAGCGACACGCTATCCCACCTTCTGGAAAACTTCTTCGATCGGGAATGCGCAACGGTTGCCGACGGTATCAATCTGGCATTGATGAAGGCCGTGATCAAACATCTGCCTCGGGCCTTGACGTGCCCGACAGACTACGCCGCTCGTGCTGAATTGATGTGGGCCAGCGCCTTGGCTTTAAGCGGGTTAGGCTCGACGGGAAAAGACTTTTGTTGGAGCGTGCACTATATCGAGCACGAGCTTTCGGCCTACTATGACATTACGCACGGTGCGGGACTGGCTCTGTTGACGCCTTACTGGATGCGTCATGTGCTCAATGCCGATACCGTTGAAAAGTTTTGCGAATACGGTCAAGTCGTTTGGAATATCGAAGCATCTGACGATCGTTTTGCCATGGCACACTCTGCCATCGAGGCCACTGCACAATTCTTCAAAGAAGTCGGCATGCCGACAACACTCGGAGAAATCGGCATCGACGATCGTTTCTTCGATGTCATGGCTAAAAAAGCCGAGCGTATCGGCAAACTGTCCAGAGCCTACGTACCGCTGACGCAAGACGATGTTTTTGCAATTTTGACCGCTGCGCTTTGATCGGACATCAGCGCCTTTCAACCAGCCACAGTGCAACGGCAGCACAGATCAACATCACCGTTGTGGGCACCACCGACACCAACATCGGATGCCACGTGTTCAAAACGCCCAAGAACGAGAAAATGTTGTTAAAGGCATAGAACATGATGCCAATCATCAGCCCTGCGAAGATTCGGATGGAAACCCCGCCCGAGCGCGCATTCAAATACGCAAAGGGCATGGCAACGGCCAGCATCACGAAAATCGCCAAAGGATAGAAGATTTTGGTCCACATGGCCACTTCATATCGCTCTGTCGTCTGGCGCGTATCGCGCAAATGACTGATGTAGCTCCACAAATCGGCAATACCCATGCGTTCGGGCTTGATGGTCAAGACACCTAAAATATCGGGACGCATCTCGGAAACAAGTAGCAAATCGGCCCCGTCACGGCGTCCTGCCGTTTCGGTCATGGGACGATCGTCGTTGGCGATCTTGGGCAATGTTTCCACAGTGGCATCTTTCAGGTGCCAGCCGCGTCCTGCAATGTAATTGGCTTCCGGAGCTCTCAAAACGCGAATCAAATCGCCGTCGATATCAAACTCAAACACGCGCCAGGCACCGGTACGGCTGTCTTCGCCGGCAATGAGGTTATGCACGTTGACAAAGCGCATGACGGCGTTGTCTGCCGACGGTTGCTTGACATTGTCCTTGACCCAAACACCCGAGGCATATCCGCGCGCAGAAAGCGTTTTATCGAAGATCACGGTCGTCATCTCGCTTCTAAGCTTATCGGCAGCAGGCGTCAACCACTCTCCCATGGCGTATGTGATCACAATCATCACGACAGCCGGCACGCACAGCATCCCGGCCAATCGCATGGGCGAGAGACCCGAAACGCGCAAAATCGTAAATTCGGAAGTCTGCGCCCAACGACTCATCGTGTAGACCGCCCCCAAAAGCACGGCAATCGGCATGACCTCATACAAACGAGACGGAAGCTTTAGAGCCGTCAAAAAGAGCGCCATCCCGATGTCGTAGCGACTGCCGATGTTTTTGGCTTGGGAAACCAGATCGAAAAAAGCAATGAGTGCCACGAGAGCCACGAGCACAAAACCCGTGGCAATCAGGATTTCTTTGGTCAAATGACGGGTAACGACTTTCACTTTATGCCTTCCCCATCAGTTTGTAGGGCAACTCGACGAGCCACAAAGGCAGCCAACGTTGCATCCAAATTCGACGGACGAACAGCAACACCGTCAACGCAAAAACGGCGCCGTTGAGCGTGACAATGGCTGCGATCCAATTCACCCGCTCGGTCTTGACCCAAGTTTCGGCCACGGAAATGCCGTTTAAGTACAAAATAAAGACCAAAACCGCCATGATCAAACTCATGCTTCGACCGGCTCTGGGATTGGAGTATGAAAGCGGAATTGCCAAAAGTGCGAGATTCAGCGCCGCCAACGGCCAACAGATTCTAAAGACAAGCTCGGCTCTGGCAACAGGGTTTTCAAGCTGGATCAAGCGCTCCAAAGAAAGATTTTCGACGTCTCGGCTGGCGTAGGCTTGATCGGCCTTGGATTCAAGACGAATTTCGTAAGTTTTAAAGTCGATCACGCGCCAGGCGGCCTGACTTCTCGGATCAGTATCGTAGCGCCGGCCGTCTCTTAAAACGACATAGCGAATGCCTTTGTCGGAAACTCGGATTTCACCTGTAGAAGCACGCACGACGGTTTCGCCTTCGCCGTTGCGTTCGCTCATAAAGACATTGCGGATTTGAGAGCCGTCAGGACTGACTTCTTCAATGAAAAAAACGCGACGACCGCCCTCGGTTTCGATAAAGCGCCCCGGAGCCAAACGATTCACGTCGTCTCGCTGCTCAAACATTTGCGAAGTGCGTTCGATCTGATCTTTTGCCCAAGGTGTCACACTGAGGGAGAGCACGGCGATCAAGGCGACCATGGGGATGGCAAAACGCAACACGGGCCAAAGCCACTGCAACAGACTCATGCCGCCGGAACTGAACCACACCACCATTTCGCTATCCTGCCAACTGCGTATCATCACCATCAACGTGGCAATAAAAAGCGACAAGGACAACAAAATCGGAAGGTTCGTTAACGACGAATAGGCCATCAATTCGAAGACCGAGCGCGAGTCGACCGAGCCGCCCGCAGCCTGTCCCAAGATCGTCACAAGCCCTATCGTCAAAACGATAGAAAAGAGCACGGTGAACACTGCTCCCGCGCTGCTTGCAAGCTCATTGACAAAAAGTCTTCGAAAAATCATCGTCAGAAAAAGGATAAATTCGGTCCCACTAGGCCAAACTACTCATAAAGAACTCATTTTAGCGATCTTTGAGCCTAAAACGAAACAAGAATCTGAAGAAAACTGTGACAGAATCTCGATACCATCGACACCTACATACGATAGGGGTATAGTCGACTCACTCTCTTTACAACCCAACAATGACAAAAACTCATGAAGAAACTTCTTAAGATTGCCTTTTACTCTTTTGCTGTCGCCTCTTTATTGAGCGGATGTGCGAGCTCTTTGATGAGCCCGGCAGAACAAACCGAAATTCCCTCCGATAAAGCTGTGATCACCTTTTATCGTACCGCATCCTTCGGAGGCGCTATTCAAGCTCCGATTGCGCGGGAGTCTACCGCTGGATTCGAATTTGTGGGGGTTTCGAGCAAAGATACTCGTATCGAAGATGTGATTGCGCCGGGCAAATACACCTATGTCGTCGGCGGCGAATCTAGCAATATGATGACTGCCGAAGTCGAAGCGGGTAAAAGCTACTATGCAATTGTCGAACCAGCAATGGGCTGGCTCAAAGCACGCTTTCATCTTTTAGTCCAACGCGGGGAAGACTGGTTCAAGGCCAGCCGAAAAGCCTCCACACTTCAACTTGTCAAAATCAATGAAGAAGGCAGATCTTGGTGGATGAAAAATCAAAACAGCATGGCGAGCAAACTTTATAACGCAAAAGAAGACTTCAACCAAGAAGACTCGCGCAAAGTCATGAAACCCGCAGACGGTCAAACCATTACTGATGACGAATCGTTGCGTGCGTCCGCACCTACCGCACAATAAGGACACCTACTCCGTTTCACACAAAAAATCCCGATTCGACTCGGGATTTTTTGTACTTGGCTCGTTTGAGAAAACGCAACATTTGAAGGATTACTTTTTCAGGCAAGCGGCACTGGAGCGCAAAGAAATTTCCTTGTCCAGATTGCGAATCCAACGGTTGTAGTTGCGATGAATGACGGCACCCGCACCTTTCTTTTCGTAGCCCAAGCCAAAAGATTCGACGTAGTTGATGCGGAAGTTCTTTTCCGTATAAACAACTTCGATGTCGGCATAAAATTTACTGCCCTTGCTGTAACGCAATTTCATTTTGCCTTTGGAATCTTCCGTCACCTGCCAATTGAAACGCAGGGCAGAATCCATCACGACAACGCGGGCATTGTCTATCGGCAATTGGCAAACAAAAGGCTTTTGCGGTAAAACCTGCATCTCGGCAGCCAAAGCCGGAACGGCAGCCAGAGAAATCAAAGCAGCAGTCAGTAATTGTTTTTTCATAAAAGTCCTCACAAAATAAACTGACGAATTCTATTTCACCCTGTTAAGCGGCCTCATCACCATCGTGATCCCCCAAACAGCAGCAATCCCCACCCAGAGCGTCACACCGAAATAATGCAACGCCGGCGTAGCGGAAAAAGATAACAGGCCGAATGAAAGTATTGTACTTGTTGCTGCCAAAAACACCGACAGATGCACCGTCGTGTTTGATGTTCGCGAATAAAGCAGGATCGAATAATCGACACCCAATGCCAAAAGCAAAATCAAAGGCAAAACGGTAAAAAGCGAAAACGGGACGGCAAACCACCCGATAAAGCCCAACGTTGCCAAAATGCCGAAAGCGGAAGGAACGAGCATACGCAAACTTTGCTTTTTGTAGATAGTAAACAAAATCACGGCCATAGCTGCAAAGGCAACGGTCAAAATC
>CALKKK010000210.1 GCA_937995395.1 uncultured Sutterella sp.
TGGAAAAGCTACCGATTGGTCGGAAACCTTCCCTCTTCAGAGGGGAGTCGTTTAGAATATTCGCCAAACGCATAATTGGCATTCGTATATCGGAAAGTCTTTGCGCAACTTATCCGAAATACCGATACTGCCTCCATCGGGAGGCCATGCCATCGGACTCTCGAAATAAACCAAAAGGAGAGATTCATGCTCAGCACTATCTTGGAAGTGATCGTCGTTTTCGGCGCAATTGCCATCGGTTCTCGATACGCCGGTATCGGTTTGGGTATTTGGGGCGGTATCGGACTTTGTATTCTTGTGACTGTTTTCGGGCTACGCCCGACTTCTGCACCTGTAGACGTCTTACTTATCATGATTGCCGTAGCCACTGCTGCTTCCGTCATGGATGCTGCCGGCGGTGTTGACTTTATGGTGCGCATTGCCGAAAGAATCATTCGCGCCAATCCGAATCGCATCGTTTTTGTCGCCCCCTTGGTAACGTGGTTTTTTGCCTTTTTGGCAGGTACGGCCAACATTGCCCAGTCTTTGATGCCTGTGATTTATGAAGTGTCTCACGGCGTGGGTATTCGCCCTGAACGTGCCATGACGGCTTCGGGCGTTGCCGCTCAACAGGCATTGGTAGCATCTCCTGTGGCTGCATGTACCGCTGCTTTGATCGGTTTGTATACCCACAACGGTTATGACTACGGTTTGCAAACAATTCTGTGCATCACAATTCCTTCCACTCTGATTGCCGTGTTGGTTGTCTCAGCCGTCATGCTGCGTTACGGCAAGGATCTGAAGGATGATGTTGAATATCAACAACGTCTTCAAGCCGGTCTTGTCAAGGCCACCGTCGCTCAGGCACAACGTGCGCCTTTGGCTCCTCGTGCCGGTTGGGCTGCGTTGATCTTCGTGCTTTGCGTGGCAGCAGTGGTTGTCACGGGTATTTTCCCGTCACTGCGCGTTCCTGCCGACGGCGGCAAGGCCATCGGTATGGGTACCTTCTTGCAAATCGGTATGTTCGTAGCGGCCGGCCTGATTCTTGTGGTCTGCAAACCTCAACTCAACAAGGCGATCACCAGCCCGATTATGCGTGCCGGTATGACTGCCGTCATCTGTGTGTTCGGCTTGGCTTGGATGTCCGATACTTTCATTTCTGCACATAAGACCTTGTGGATGGGTGAAATTTCCGACTTGGTCAAGTCCATGCCGTGGTTGTTTGCCTTCGTCTTGTTCTTCGGTTCCATGCTGTTGAATTCTCAGGCTGCCACGGTTCGTGCACTGATGCCCTTGGGCTTTGCCATGGGTATTCCCGCTCCGGCATTGTTGGGTCTGTACCCGGCCGTTAACGGAACTTCTTTCCTGCCGACGTCCGGTGTTGTGGTTTCCACGATCGCATTCGACCAATCCGGAACGACCCATATCGGCAAGTACGTGATCAACCACTCGTTCCTCGTTCCGTGTGTAACGGCAACAACAACCTGTGTGATCGTTGCATTCCTTCTGCAAAGTTTCGTCTTCTAATTGAGGGGATAAGTTATGTCTTCCATTGAAAACAATCGCGGTCGCATCAGAAAACCGATTGCACCTGAAGTTGTCAAGTACATCAACGATCCCGTTGCCAAATCGGATTACGAAACCTCGTACTTCACCTATTTGATGGCCAACCGCGCCCATGTTCTGATGCTTGAAAAACAAGGCATCATCAGCAAGGACGTTTGCCAAAAGATACTCGCGGCAACGCATGAAATCGAGGCTCACCCCATTGCCCCCGACTTCTCCAAGGATTGCGGCATTGAAGATCTGTACACAACTCTGGAGCGCCGTCTGATTAAGATGGTGGGGCTTGACGTTGGCGGACAACAGCACACGGCAAGATCTCGCAACGACTTGGGCGCGACAGTATTGCGTATGGATACGCGCGACTACTATTTGAAGCTGTGCGACTTTTTCAATCAGTTCCGTGCAACGGCACTCGCGGTCGCTCGTGAAAACGTCGATGCCGTTTTTTCCGGCTACACCCATATGCAGCCTTCCGAACCCGTCACGTTCGGGCACTACCTTTCGGCAGTGCTCACGGGACTGGAACGAGACTTTCATCGCTTTGCCGCATGTTGGGACTCTCTGAATATCTGTCCTTTAGGCGGTTGCTCAATGGGCTCGACCTCTTTTCCCATTGATCGCCAAATGACTTCCGACCTGTTGGGCTTTAACCGTCCCATGCCCAACTCCATCGATACGACCGCCTCGCGCGACTTCGCTTTGGAAATCGTTGCCACACTGGCAATGGCAGCCAACACATTGTCTCGCTTGGCCTTTGACCTCTATATTTGGTCTACGCCTCAATACGGCTATATTGAAGTCGACGACTCGGTGGCAGTGTGCTCCTCCATCATGCCGCAAAAGAAGAATGCCTTTACGCTCGAGCATATCAAGGCAAAGGCCGGCCATATGCACGGCTACACCATGGCTATGTACTCATGCATGAAGAATATTCTCTACTCTCACAGCAAAGATACGAGTGTGGAAGCCACCAAGCACCTGCGTCTGGCGATGCAGGAAATGGAAGCCGATTTCGTTTTGGCCGAGCTGACTCTGCGCACGCTGACCGTCAAACGTGACACCATGCTACGAGATGCCCGTCGCAATTTCTGCACGGTGACGGAACTGGCCAACTACTTGGTTCGTTACGACAACATCTCTTTCCGTAAAGCACATGAAACCGTAGCGGCTGTCGTCGGCAACTTGTGCGATCGCGGTCTTACGGGGCTGGATATCAACCGATCCGTTCTCAACGAAGTGTTGGAAAAAGAATTCCACATGCAAACCAAGTTGACCGAAGAACTGATTCAGGAAGCGCTGGATCCGATGCGTATCGCACAAGCAAAGAAATGCATCGGCGGTACAGCCAGAGAAGAAGTCAATCATCAACTGGATGCCTTGGAAAAACAATTGAAAATCGATCAGGCGCTCACTGCAGACCGAGCAGCCCAACTTGCCCAGGCAAAGGCAAAATTGGATGCAGCAACCGATGCAATGATCTCCTCATAAACCGCACATCGCAGAATCGGCCTCAGAACTTTTTTCTCCGAGGCCGATTTTCTTTTCCGATCAAGTTGTCGAGCTTATTATGATTTCAACTAACCATCCGATTACGGGAAAAACGCTTGGCAAGTTCCCCGATATCGTTCAAGCCGGTCTTATCATCAAACTGGCACAAGTGCAAACAAATGCCCGGTTCGGTTTTCTATCCGCTCAAGTTGCTCAAAAAATTGAAGAGCTGATCATCTCAGCTCAAAAGCATCTGCCGCCGGCCCTTTGCTCTTTGGAGATGTGGAGCAACGACTTTTCAGTTCTCAATACCCGCATCAATCAATGGATTGCCGCTGAAGCAAATGTCGATATCAGTGAAGTTTCTTTATTGGATTCGAATGCGGCTTTTTCTCAAACAATCGAAAGCCTGGTCATCACAGCTCGACTTAAGAGTGCCATTGACGGCAACCGAGAGCTGATTAACGCACTTCGAAGCAAAGCTCAGGAATTCGAAAATGAAATTCGTCTGACTCGGGTACATGTCTGCGAATCGACACCCGGTACATGGGCTCAGGTATTTCAAGCTTTAGCCGACTCCGTCGAACATGCATTGGATCGAATTGAAAGCGACAAAAAATCTTTTGTCACTGTCTTGGCCGGAAGCATCTTTCAAGACGATTTAAAGGCTCCCCGGGAGTATGCCCAAGCCACGGTTGAAGCCATCGAAAAACTTACCGGACAAACATATCATTGCCCTAGCAGAGAAGCAGTCGAAATCACCGATATATTGATGGGCAGCTCCCGACTGATGGAGCTTTGTTCGGACTTGCACATTCTCTCCATGGTCTATCAGCGCTTTGTCCACGGATTTTTTATCTACGGCTCCGGCCCGCGTGCCGGTTTGGCTGAAATTGCTCTGCCGGCTATTGCGCCGGGCTCAACCATCATGCCCGGAAAAATCAATCCCAGTATGGCCATGCTACTTGAACAAGCCTGTCAAAACCTCTCGGCAATTGACCAAATGGCGCAATATTCGTACAACGAGTACGACTTTGATCAAAGTTGGCAGTCTGCTGGAGCATTTTTAATGGCTGCAGAAGCTCTGGAGCTTCTCGGTAAAGCCGGGCATCTTTTCGTAGAAAAATGCCTGACGGGATTTTCGGTTCAAAGCGAAAATAATCGCCGACACGTTGAAAATGCCCTGTTCCTTGCTCGCATTGTGGGACTTTTAAAGGGAAAAGTCGTTGAAAACCAAATTCGCAGTCTGATGCAAACTAAGAACGTGACCGTAAAAGAAGCCTGTATCGAATTAGGCGTCATGACTTCAAGTGAAGTCGATACCGTTTTCGATACCATGACTTTGGCTCAAAGCGGCATATCCCTGCAGACGCTAAACCGCTATTTGAAAAAATTCTGATCCGGAGGAACAACAATGCGTATAGAACGAGACGGAATGGGTGAGCTTGCTCTACCGGATGATACATATTACGGATGCGGAGCCGAACGTCATCGCGTTGCTTTCCCTGTCGGCCCCTTTGATTTGGATGACTACCCCATCTACATTAAAGCGGTTGCACTGTTAAAAATTGCCTGTGCCCGTGCCAATGCCGAAATCGGCGCACTTGAAGCCGATAAGGCTAAATTCATTGAACAGGCTGCATGGGAGGTTGCCGATGGCAAATTTAAAGGAAATTTTCCGATCAACATTTTTCGAGGTTCCGGCACCCCGCTCAATGCTGCCGTCAACGAGGTCATTGCGCACCGAGCCAATGAACTGATGACCGGTAACAAAATGACCGGCGGTATTCATCACAATACCCACGTTAATATGGCTCAGTCGAGTAACGATATTATTCCTTCTGCCAAGGACATTGTTATTTTCTGGGAATTTGAAAAACTCATCGAAGCGACCGATTTATTAGCCGGCAGTTTGGAAAACAAAGCTGAAGAGTTTTCCGACGTCCTCAAACTTGGGCGCACCGGACTGCAAGACGCGGTTCCCGAAACGTTGGGACAGGTTTTACAAGCCTACGCCCATGGAATTCGTCGCATGCAAAAGCGCCTTTCCGAAGAAAAAAATCGTTGGAACCATTCTTGCCTGGGCGGGACGGCCGTCGGCACCGGGATCGGGTGCATGCCCGGCTTTCGTGAAGTCATTCACAAACACTTGTCCGATGTTCTCGCACGCCCCATGCAAGCCGAGGAAAACCTTTTTGACGGCATGATGGCTTTGGACGGCTTGATTTTGGCTCATGCCCATGTTGTTGCTTTGTCAACCGAAGTGTGGAAAGTCGCACGAGATCTGCGCCTCATGGCTTCGGGCAAGCGTTCCGGACTGCGTGAGATCAACTTTCCTGAACAAACTTTCGGCGATCCCGATTGGACGGAAGTCTTGATTTCCGTCACCAATCGAGTTTCGGCCAATAATTCGGCCGTTCTCATGGGGGTTCAGGCCGGCTGGCTTGACCTGGGAGCTTCGTCAGGCATGCCGATACGTGCCATCATTTCCAGTGTCGATATGCTGTCTAACGCCATGCGATATTTTGCGGAAAAAGTGATCAATCACATAACCGCCAACCGAGAATATTGTGCAGCCATTGCCAATCAATCGACATCGATCTCCACAGTGATCTCAACGATTTTCGGTTACGACATCGGCACCAAGGTTGCGCACTACGCCCTTGCTCACGGATTGACCTGCAAACAAGCTGCATTGGAATTAAATATTCTTCCACCCGAAGCTATCGAAGATCTCTTTAACTTAAGTGCTCTGGTCAGTTACGACGAAATGGAGAAACTCTTTAAGAAGTATGCGTCTTACAGAAAGATTTAACAAAATCCGCGGAATTGCTCGCGCACATCAGTTAGTCCAATCATCGCGCTACTTTACCTGAAACATTCGTCAAACTTTTTTAGCGAATCAACCGGCACGCCGATGATCGGTGTGCCGATGATTTTGGTAAACAACTCGCGAGTGAACTCGCAAGCTTTTAGCTTATTGTAGTTGCCCAAAG
>CALKKK010000211.1 GCA_937995395.1 uncultured Sutterella sp.
AATTACTTCTTTCAGACATTGTCTGTCCTTTTTTGGGGTTCAAATAATCCGCTAATAATAAAGGCCGAAAACACCGATTCGCGGGTCTTCGGCCTTGTCATTACATTAGCATTGCTTTTGCGCAAGCGCTCTAATCGTTTGCGCTTAAGTCCGGGGGCTTAGAGCCCGGTGGCAATCACCACAAGCACCAATGCCGGCGCCAGAATACGCAAGCTCCATTTGATGAAAGTGGTGACATATTCCGGATAGACATGATTGAAGTTGATCTGAGACTTGGTCTTTTCCCAAGACTTCCAACCGGCCAACAAAGCAATGGCCAAACCGCCCAAGGGCATCAGGAGGTTGGTGCAGACATAATCGAGGAAGTCGAAAATGTTCTTATCCAAAATCGTGATGTGACCCAAGGGACCGAACGAAATCGCAGACACCCCGCCCAAGAGGAAAAGCGAGATGTAGCACAGCAAGGTCGAACCGCGACGCGACATGCCCCATTCGTTTTGCAAATAGGCCACGCACACTTCCAAAAGCGACACGGCGCTGGTTAACGCCGCCACCAACAGGCACACGTTAAAGAGAATGGCAAAGAACCACCCGAAAGGAATCTGCGAGAAGATCAAGGGCACGGTCACAAATACCAAACCCGGACCCGCGTTGGGATCCTGCCCCAAAGCAAACACGGCGGGCATGATCATGAGACCTGCCAGAATCGAAGTCTGCACGGCCAAGTAGGCAATCCACAGAGTGGAGTTGGGAATGTCGGTCGAGTTCTTTAAGTAGGCGCCGTACGTCACCATAATGCCGCAGCCCACCGACAAAGAAAAGAACGTAAAGCCCATGGCGTTTAAAACGCCTTGCAGCGTCACCTGATCCCAAGAGAACTTAAAGAGGAATTCCACGCCTTCCATGGCGCCGGGCAGCGTCAAAGAGCGGATGATGATAAAGATCATCAGGATAAAAAGTGTCGGCAACAGGTATTTCGACAAACGTTCGATTCCGTGCACCACACCCAAAGCGATCACGCCGCAGGTCATCGACAAAAAGACGAAGTGCCAAGCGGTATTCACAGGCCCGTTACTGACCAGGGCGCCGAAGTTGGCGCTCAAAAGCTTCGGGTCGTTCGTGACCAAATTGCCCAAAACGCTGTCAACCAAGTACTTCACGCACCAGCCGCCCACGACCGAGTAGTAGGACAAAATCACAAAGCTTGACAGCACGGCCAAACCGCCCAAGACGGCAAAAAGCGGCCCTCCGCACACTTTCAACGCGTTTAGGGCCGAGCCGCGTCCGGCACGCCCCACACACAGTTCGGCCATCAACAGAGCAACGCCGATCGTAAACGTAAAGAAGATGTAGGGCACGATAAAGGCTGCACCGCCGTTGGTGCCGGCCCAGAAGGGGAATTTCCAAATGGCACCGAGCCCGATTGCAGAACCGGCCCCGGCCAAAATAAAGCCGATGCGAGAGCCCCATTGGCTGGATTGGTTAGACATGGTTATTGTTACTCACTTTCGTTAGATCCCGTCGCGCCTCAAAGGGTAGGCCGTGCGCGGGCGACTTTTTCTTATCGATTTTTTGTCGTCGGTTCGATTGAAATCAAACTCAAAGACAATGCAAACACAAAAAAAGATAACGCAAAACGCGCCCGCATGGGAATGCGCGCGCCGTTTGCGATAGTTTTTTCAGTTCGTGTACAGCATCTTACCTAAATCATTTGAGAAAACCGAAACTTTTGCAAAGTAATTGATGAAAACCTCAATAAAAGGGTTTGAGAAATGTCTCGGTTTGGCTATATTGCCTTCTTAAGGTCGTGAGACACAAAATGCATACCAAGGCACACGACCAACCTTTCGGGTGCTGTTTCGTTACCGCGAACAGTTGCAGCGTTAGGGATAATTCGATTCGCTCGACCTAAAAATAAGTGTCGTTAAACCTGCGAGTCGCCATCCCGATCGGCACGCCCAAAAACGTGCTTTTTTTTATCGGTCTTATTCCTGCCGCTCTGCAACCTCGACAGTTTTCCGAGAGCTCTATCTTGGCTAACCCCAATTCAGGAAAGAATCGTTGAAATGCAACCGAGTGATCAGAATTCAGTGCCCGTGATGACGGGCGCCAAAATGGTCATTGAGGCGCTGCACGCCGAAGGAGTCGAGCATGTGTTCGGTTATCCCGGCGGATCCGTTTTGCCTCTTTATGACGAAATCTATAAGCAAGACTATTTCCAACATATTTTGGTACGCCACGAGCAAGCTGCGGTACACGCTGCCGACGCCTATTCGCGTTGCACCGACAAAATCGGTGTGGCGATCGTCACCTCTGGCCCGGGCGCAACCAATGCCGTGACGGGGATTGCCACCGCTTACGCAGATTCCATTCCCATGGTTGTATTTTCCGGTCAGGTGGGCTGTGCTCTGATCGGCACCGATGCTTTCCAAGAGTGCGACACGGTCGGTATTACGCGCCCCTGTACCAAGCACAACTTCTTAGTCAAAGACGTGCGCGAATTGCCCGAAACGATCAAGAAGGCTTTCTATATTGCCAGAAGCGGCCGCCCGGGTCCGGTTTTGATCGATTTGCCCAAGGACGTGCAGTGCGCCAAGGCTCCGTTTGACTATCCCGAAACGATCGATATCGTGAGCTACCGTCCGGTCGTCAAGGGGCACTCGGGGCAAATCAAAAAGGCTTTGCAGGTCATTCTTAATGCCAAGCGCCCGTTGATTTACGTGGGAGGCGGCGCAGTCTTGAGTAACGCTGCCGAAGTCCTGACCAAGCTTGTGAACCATTTGGACTATCCGCTCGTACAAACGTTGATGGCTATCGGCGCTTATTCCGGCAACGACCCCAAGAACTTGGGCATGGTCGGTATGCACGGCACTTACGAAGCCAATATGGCTATGCAAAACTGCGACGTGTTGCTTGCCATCGGCGCTCGCTTTGACGATCGCGTCATCGGCAATCCGGCAGACTTTGCCCGTAACGAACACACCGTGGTTCAGATCGATATCGATCCGAGCTCCATTTCCAAGTGCGTGCCCACCGACATTCCGATTGTGGGCGACGTCAAGGAAGTCTTGACCGAAATGGTCAGTCAGCTCGAAAGCTCGGGCGCCAAACCCGATCCCGAATTGACGAGCGAGTGGAAAAAGAAGATCGCCGCCTGGAAGGCCAAGTTGAGTCTGCACTATAAGACCGATCCCAACGGTGCGATCAAGCCTCAGGCCGTGATCGAACGTGTTTGCCGCTACACCAAGGGGCAGGCCTATTACACGACCGACGTGGGCGAACACCAGATGTGGGCGGCGCAATACTTGAAGCTCGATAAGCCCAAGCTTTGGATGACAAGCGGCGGACTTGGCACCATGGGCTACGGTTTCCCGGCCGCGTGCGGCGCCTGCGTGGCGCACCCGGGCAAGCCCGTCGTGTGCTTTACCGGCGACGGCTCCATTCAGATGAATATTCAGGAGCTTGCTACCGCTAAGCAGTATGGTCTTGCACCCAAGATCGTGCTTTTGAATAACGGCTATTTGGGCATGGTTGCCGTTTGGCAGCGCGCCTACTATTCGGGCCATATGTCGGAATCCGTCATGGACGTGCAGCCCGATTTCGTGAAGCTTGTCGAAAGCTATGGCCATATCGGTCTTCGCGTCAAGACTTACGAAGAATTGGATCGCGCCATCGACGAGGCGTTTACCAAATACAAAGACGAATTGGTCTTTATCGACGTGCACGTCGCCCCCGAAGAACCGGTGTTGCCGATGGTCGGCCCCGGTCAGGGTTTGATGGACATGGTACTTGCCGAGGAGAACTGAGAAATGGCAAAACGACATATTCTTTCGCTGCTTCTTGACAATACTTCGGGTGCCTTGAGCCGAGTGGCGGGGCTGTTTAGCGCCCGCGGCTACGACATCGTTTCGGTCACGGCGTCCCCGACGGAAAATCCCAACATTTCCCGTATGACGATCGTGAGCGTCTCGGACGACTCCAAGATGGAGCAGATCACCAAGCAGCTCAACCGCTTAATTGACGTCGTGAAGGTCTACGACCTTTTGGAAAACGATTACGTTGAGCGCGAACTGATGCTCGTAAAAGTGCGAGCCGTCGGACGCGATCGCGACGAGATGATGCGCATCACTGAGATTTTCCGCGCTCGCATCGTTGACGTGACGGATAAGACTTACACCATTGAAGTTACGGGTGACAGAAGTAAGCTCGATGCATTTATTGCGTCGGTGTCTCCCGACATTATTTTGGAAACCGTTCGTACCGGTGCATGCGGTATCGCACGCGGCGAACGTATTTTGAAGGCTTAACTTTTAGGCAATTTTGCCGACATCTTTTGATTACTTTTCCGCAGATGCGGAAAAACACTTTACTTGAGGAAAATCATGAAAGTTTTTTACGATAAGGACGCCGACCTCTCTTTGATCAAGGGTAAGAAGGTCGCTATCATCGGTTACGGTAGCCAGGGCCACGCCCACGCTCAGAACTTGCGCGATTCCGGTTGCGACGTGACGGTTGGTTTGCGCAAAAACGGCGCTTCCTGGGCCAAGGCCGAAGCCGCCGGTTTGAAGGTTCAGTCCGTGGAAGACGCCACCAAGGGCGCCGACGTCGTCATGATGCTTTTGCCTGACGAATTCATCGCCAAGGTTTACAACGAACAGGTCGAACCCAACCTCAAGGAAGGCGCTACGCTGGCTTTCGCTCACGGCTTTAACGTGCACTACGGTCAGGTCGATCCGCGCAAGGACTTGGACGTCATCATGGTCGCTCCCAAGGCTCCGGGCCACACGGTTCGCTCCACCTATGTTGCCGGCGCCGGCGTTCCGCAGTTGATCGCCGTTTATCAGGACGTCTCCGGCAAGGCTCACGATGTCGCATTGTCTTATGCATGCGCCAACGGCGGCGGCAAGGCCGGCGTCATCGAAACGACCTTTAAGGCCGAAACCGAAACCGACCTCTTCGGCGAACAGGCCGTGCTTTGCGGCGGTTTGGTCGAATTGATCAAGACCGGTTTTGAAACCTTGGTCGAAGCCGGCTATGAACCCGAAATGGCCTACTTCGAATGCTGCCACGAAATGAAGTTGATCGTCGACTTGATCTACGAAGGCGGCATCGCCAACATGGATTACTCCATTTCCAACAATGCCGAATACGGCCAGTACTACACCGGTCCCAAAGTTGTGAACGCTCAGAGCCGCGAAGCCATGCGCGAATGCTTGAAGCAGATTCAAAACGGTCAGTACGCCAAGAGCTTCCTGGCCGAATGCGCCTTGGGTTATCCCTCTTTGCGCAGCGAACGCCGTATGACGGCCGAACACGGCATCGAACAGACGGGCAACAAGTTGCGCGCCATGATGCCCTGGATTGCCGCCAACCGTTTGGTTGACAAGTCCAAGAACTAATCGGTTCTCGGCAACTGTTTTGAGCCGATCGGATTTTTTCGTATCGGCGCTGACATACAACACCTTCTCGTTGGGGTTTCCGCGAGGAGGTGTTTTTTTTATGAAGCGCTAATGAGACAAGATTACTTTCGATCAATAAAAGCGGGGATTCGGTTACGAGTTGTAGAGATCGTCAAATAAACACAACAAAGTTTGTGTTACTGTGGTTGGGTTCCAACTCCGATAAGGAGACCGCTATGCAGTGCAAACTCAATCGATTAATGCAGGTGGCGACGATCGCTTTGGCAGTTTCAGGGGCGATGGCATGTAATGCTTCTGAAGTTAATGTTTTTGTCGACTTTACCGAGTTCGATAGTGAACCCTATTGGGAGCTGTACGATTGGAGCGACGATCTTAACTATGT
>CALKKK010000212.1 GCA_937995395.1 uncultured Sutterella sp.
ATAGGCAATGGCCATGACGCCGACCAATGTCAAAGACAAAACCAACCAAAAGACCTTGTCGTTTCTGGCGTAATCGCCGATCTGGGCACCGCAATCGGGACAGAAACTCGAGTCAGGCTGACCCTCGTACATGACAACGCGCGGACGCACCGAATGGTGGCACTTGGGGCAACGAATAAGCGAGTCTTGCTCTTCGGAGGATTGCGAAGACTCTTTAAAAGCGACGGACAGCACACGATGCAGACTTTCTTCAGCGGTGTCAGGGTCGGCAAGGGTAAAGGTCACCATGTCGCCTGCACCGGGAATCCAAAGTCCTTCAACAGCTTTGTGGCTAAAACTGTACTTGGTGCCGTCGACGGCATTGAGTTGACCGACGCCGTTTTTGACGTCGTAGAAAATCACCATGCCATCGAGCGTTTCATTCACAAGCGTTGTGTTTTGGATTTCGGACATACCAAGGATTTCTAAAAAATTGAATTTAAAACCGTTTCTAGGTATTTGTGCCTAGATTTCTGTCGCATTTTACAGTCTCCAATTCTAAAAGAGAAGGGAGAAAAAATGCGACATTTTTCAGATTTCCGCAAAAGGCTCGATTTGCACTTTGGCACCCGAGGCGACATTGCCGCCGGACAAACGTGACGTCTCGATATCGGGCGTCAAGGTATTGGTGTTGCCGCCGGCGTCCACTTCCATATCGTCGATCAACGTGGGCTCGTACCAGGCGCCATGCCCCATGGCAACGGTGCCGGGTGCCACATCGTCGCACACATGGGCTTGGGCCAATACCGAGCCTTGGGCATTAAAGACTCGGATCGTTTGCCCGTCGACGATGCCGCGCAACTTGGCATCCTCAGCGCTGATGCGACAAGGCTCATAGTGGCCGTTAGGCTTCTCGATGGTGTCGTCCAATTGGCTGTGGAGTCGCTCCGTTGCTTTAATGCTCATTAAAACCAAGGGGTATCGATCGTCATCCGTCCCGCATGTTTGCCGATCGCACAAATAGGCCGGATGCGGCGGCACGTCGCTATAGCCCATGGCGGCAAGCGTTTCGCTATAAAGTTCAATTTTGCCCGAGGGGGTCGCCAGACGATGGCCTTCGGGATCTTCGCGGTAAGCTACCCACGGATCGGCAAACGTGCGAGAAGCGTCTTTGTCAAAGAAGTGGCTGCCCGCCTCCCAGAAGGATTCGAACTCGGGCATCGAAATGCCACGATCGGCAGCCGCATCGAAAACCGAAGCGTATGTTGCACGAATGCGCTCGTTTTCCGTTAACCCCCCTGAGAAAGCTTCAAGTAATCCGAGACGCTCGGCCAAATCGCTAAAGATCGCCCAGTCGCTGCGAGATTCGCCCAAGGGGGCAATGGCCTGCTGCATGGCGCAAATGCCGGTTTGCGTATAAGTGCCGATGCCGGTGATGTCGTTTCTCTCAAAACTTGTGCAAGCGGGCAAAATGATGTCGGCGTGTTCTGCCGTGGCATTCATGACGGACTCCACCACCACAACCGTTTCGGGTTTTTGGAAGGCTTTCACGACTTTGCCCGTATCGGGTTGATGGGCAAAGGGATTGCCGCCCGCCCAAAAGACGAATTTGACGTCCGGATACGTCACCTTTTGGCCCGCGTAGTCGATCGTTTTGCCGGGATTCAAGAAACAGTCGGCAAACTTGGCCACCGGAATCGTGTCTGCGAGTCTGTTTCCCGTTGCCGCATGAAACCACTGCGGTGTCACGGCGCTACTGATTTCAGGCACACTCACGCCGCGATAGACAGGGACACCGCCGTCGCAGTAGTGGTAGTGCGTTCCGATGCCGCCGCCCGCGCGACCGATGTGCCCCAAGACACAAGCCAAGGCGTAGGCCATCGACGGCGCTTGTTCGCCAAAGCGCGAGCGCTGCGGTCCCCAGCCCATCATCAAAAGCGTGCGGTTTTCTTTGAGGTAAAGTGCCAGTTTTTCGATTTCTTCAACCGACAGCCCCGTGATGGGACTTGCCCACGCGGCATCTTTTTTCACGCCGTCGTTTTTGCCCATGGCGTAAGCCAAGAATTTGTCCGATCCCGTAGTGCAGTGCTCTAAAAACTCGGTGTCGGCCAATCCTTTGTCGACTAGAGTGACGATCAG
>CALKKK010000213.1 GCA_937995395.1 uncultured Sutterella sp.
CTTTTGAAAAGGCGTTGACGGTGTCAGCCGCCAACG
This sequence comes from uncultured Sutterella sp., assembly GCA_937995395.1. Taxonomy (GTDB): domain Bacteria; phylum Pseudomonadota; class Gammaproteobacteria; order Burkholderiales; family Burkholderiaceae_F; genus Duodenibacillus. Next base: position 37 of record CALKKK010000213.1, read on the forward strand.
TATCGGTCTTAAACAATCTTGCGATTTCCCGTTTGGGGACCGGCGACGTCAAAGGTGCTTTAAAGGCCTTGACCGACGCCAAAAGCTTTGATGCCGGCAACGACGTGCAAGGACTTTCGGTGCGCATGAATTTGGCCTTTACCCAGTTTATGTCCAATAACCAAAGACGCGCACGTGCCACGCTCTTGGAAATCATGAACGAAGATCAGGCCAAAGAAATGATGAAGACCTTCGGCGAAATGAAGTCTCGCATCAACGCTGGCGAAAGCACGCTGGCAGACGAATGCCTGCGTGCTTCGGGCAAATTGATCGACATTCGTCCCAAGCAGACGGATGATACCGACTACGGTTACGAAGTGCCGGCCGTGGTGGAACTCGTGGGTGGTCACGAAGAAACCGAAACGGGTTTAAGTTCCAAGGCCAAGACGATGCCTTTGAGTCAAGCGCCCGAAAACATTCAAAAGCTTTTGCCCAATGCCAACGGGCAGGGTGCGCAGTAAGTCCGAAAGAGGAGCAGTCATGAAGTTCGGACGTTTGGCTCAACTGATTCGATTCGCAAAAGACAAGCGCGGCAACGTTGCCACCGAAGCCGCTTTTGCCTTTCCGGTCGTCATCGCCGTCTTTTTGATGGTGGTGGAGTTGGCCAACATCGCCTTGACGGTGGAAATCACCGAAAGTGCCGTGAATTCCGCTCTCATTCGTTTCCGTGACGCGGGTGAATTGGGGCCCACGGCCGAAAACGATATTCGTCAAGGTGTGGCTGCTTATTCGTTCGGCTATTTGGCGACGACCGACGTGGGTCGTGTGACGGTGGAACCCTACGACTCCTTGGATCAGATGGGTAATCCCGCAGGCGACGCCAATTCGGGCAATGATGAGCACGAAGACGGCGGCTTTGCAAGCCAGACGCCTGCTTGGCACATCGTCGTCGTGATTCGCAAAGACTTTATTACACCCTTGCCGCGCTTGATTTTGACGGAACGAAAGGACTTCACCTATCGCTACGAGCGTGTGGTTGCCTATTTCCACAAAGCCGACGAAAACGGAGAGTTGTGATGCGTTGCAAAGGAATTGAAAAATTTGTTCGCACACTGCGCCGTTTCGGTCAAGACAAAAAAGGTTCGGTGGCCGTCGAAACGGCGCTGGGCGTCACGATGCTTTTCGGTGTCGCGACCATTTTGGTGGATATGCATACCTCCGGTCTTGAACGTGTGCGTTTGGAAACCGGTGCGGGCGAAATGGCCCAAAGCGTGGCCGCTCAGGTGGAACTCACCAAATATGGGTTGGATGCATTGACCACTGCCGCATTTCAAAGCCAGACACGAGACACCGAAATCATCATCATGAACGTCTTGCAATCCGGGCGCATCAACTGGATGCTGCATCGCGGCGACGGTGCCGCGCTTTGCGAACTCGATGTGGACGGCGATCGCTTTACGGCCGATTTGCCGGTGGATTCCCCTGAAGAAAGCGAAGACGAAACGGATGTGAGCGAAATGTCGATGGTGGTAGTCGAAGCTTGCCGCAGAACATCGTTACTTAAAAGCGAAGCCAAGATGGTGTTTCCGCGCTTGATTCAAGTAAGAAACATCTATCGCGCAGGACAACTTCAAATCAATCTGGACGAGGCCTTAACGGACGAAAACATGATTGCCAGTAATGACGATGACGAAGAGGAGGGTAGCTAAATGAATCGAGTCCTTCGAAAAGTTCGTCTGAGTGCTCGACTTTTAAAGCGCCGCATGGGCGAATTCGGCCGCGATGAAGAAGGAGCTGCCGCCGTGAGCATTCTCTTTTTCATGATTGCCGGCGTTGCGATTCTCACGTTTGCCATCGACGCTACGCGCGTGACGGCCGACGCTTCTCGCTTAAAGCAGGCAACCGACGCTGCTGCCGTTGCCGTCACTTTGGAAGCGGTCAAGGATCCGGAAGTCGATGTTGTCGATATGGCGCAACGCTATGTGTCCAGCAATTTGGGCTTGGATCGTACGCAGATGGAGCGCGAGCTCACCGTGACGGTGGAGCCTGCGGCCTGGCAAGACTATGAAGGTTATCGCGTGCGTGCGAGTTTTCGCGCCAAGCCCGTGATGCCCAAGGTTAAGAGCGAAACCATTGAAGTGGCATCTGCCGCTGTGGCTATCTACAACCCGATGGAAGTTTCCTTCGTCGTGCCGTCGACAATGAACGAGGATACGGCCGACATGCAGGCTATTGTCGACATTGGTGAAGCGTTCTTTGATCGCTTGATCGATCAGCGCAATGATCGTTGGATGGCTTTGGTGCCGTATTCCGACGGTGTGAACGTTTGGGATACGGAAAACGGGACTGCGCGCATTCGCAGTTGGGCCATGCCCGATCGACTTCAGCCCGAATGGATGCGCTATATCCGATCCGGTGCCGGCGTAGCCAATATGGCTTCTCCTCGCATGCCTGACGTGCGCAAAGAAATTTTGCATGTGCGTCGCGGCATGTTGCCCGGGGAGATTTTCGACTGGGAAAAGAGTCCGCGCGGTTCTTTTGAAATCAGTGCGCAGACTTGCGTTGCAGGTAACTGCATTATGTCGAACTACCCGGGCGGATGGCCCTACATTGAGTGGGTGGGCCCGATGATCCCTCCAAGTGGAAACGGTATTTCCGGGGATACCGATACCCGTCGCATCGCAGCCGACAACACGGTGCCTTTAACGCCCGTATTGCCATTGACCGATTCTCGTGAAGACTTTGTGGCTCGTTTGGAGCGTTTGGTGCCGGATCATGAAGAAATGAATCACGCCATCAACATGAATATTGCCATGGGTTGGGGCGCGATGACTTTGTCTCCCGGATTCAGAGGTGCCGACGGTTGGGGCGACTTGGATCATCCGATGGATTTTGCCGAAGAATCGGGTACGGCAAATACGAAAGCCATCGTCATGCTTGCAAATCTTGAAGGGCCTCTTTGGGATATTGATAGCGATTCCAATAACACATATTTGGATGTGAACACTTTTGGTGGAACCACGGAAGGTTCGCTCGGAGAAGAACTTACACGTCAACGCATCATCGATTTGTGCGACAGCTTCAAGACTCACCGAGATTTTTATTTCTATCTGTTGATGATTCCGCCCACGCAAGAACAGGTTGCGCTTGATCGCTACAGGGAATTGTGGCCGACGTTTCTGACTTGCAAGCGCACCGGAAATGAAATTCAACTGGTGAAGACGCCAAGCATTGCGCGAGGCAAAAACATGATTATTCAACGACTCAATCAAGTGGCGGCCGACTTGGAAGCCAAGAGCACATACGCTCGCCTGATTGAGTAGCCGACCGATTTAATAACGACAACCAATGGTAAAGACAATGACAAAACATGCGAATCGAACTTTGGAACTTGCGCTTGAACCGCGCATGATGTTTGATGCGGCAGCAGTGGCAACGGCAGCCGACGTGGCGCAAGATGTTCAGGCTCAGCAGGACCAGGCGACGCCGATAGCAGAAACGCGTGCCGGCGAAGGTGTTGACGCAACAGGAACCGGGAACACGGTACAAATCGGTCCGGACGGCGGCGCAAGCGATGTGGATATTTTCAGGGATGTCACTGTTACGGGAGATTCTTTCGGTAAGTTGACACTCACAGTTTCCGGTGTGGGGGCTGGATCCGGTTTGGTATTTGGTGACCAAAGAATCAATCTTGAGCATGGAGCTCAACTTGTGTTGTCGAATGAGGCTACCGTTTCGGTATCGGAAGTCAACGGGAACTATGAAGTTGTCATCGACGTGTTTGGGATGGATTCTTCTTCCATCGAAAATCTTGTCGACAACATGAGATTGTCGGTGGATGGTACGACTCAAACAGAAAGTTCCGTGACCGTGACGTTGGACTCTATTTCCGATGAGAATAACGTAGTAACGGAATTGGGTAAAGAAAGTGTTTTGTCTGTGACTACACAATATAACCACAAGCCTCAGATCGATGCGACAGATGAATTGAGTATTGCCGATCAACTTGTGATTGCGGGCATTGGAACTGCTACACAAATTGCCACTTCTTCAGACGGTACGATTGCGTTTGTCATGGACGATGCCGGCAAGGTAAGCGTATTTGAGCTTGTTGACGGAGAATTGACGCAAAAGGCGACTTTTGATACCTCGACAATTGAGGGGTTTGGTAGCGCCAAGGTAATTGCTACGGGAGGGGATGGTAGCCACATCTTTGTTATAAATAACTCCCACATGGTCTACAGTCTGAGCTACGAAAACGGGTCACTGAGCTATACGGGTTTCAGTATCAGTACCGGCAGTGACATGGATAACATGGAGAAGGTCGTAGTCACCGAGGATGGAAAGTACGCGGTAATTACGAATATGAAGTATGTGACTCTTTATAGTATTGGGGCAGACGGTAGTTTGACGAAAGGAAATGCTCTTGATACGGGTCTTAACTATTTGAATCAATTTACGATCAATGGAAAATATATTTTCGGTAACTATCAAGGTTTCCCATACCCTTATAAAGGTGTATATCTTTTTGAGATCGTAGAAGATGGCAATGAAGCCAAGCTAGAACTTATTGGTAAAAAAGTTGATTATTCAACTGCAGTTGATTCTGCAGTTCTTGTAGACGGATCTTTGGCTTTTTTATTAACTGGTGACGGCATTCATTCCTTCTACCCGGAAAACGGAGTTCTATCCGAAGGTATCAAAACCTCAGTGAGCGGTGCGGTCAATATCGCTTTATCGGCAGATGGTAAATCTTTATATGCTTTAACCAATGACGGTACGTTGATTTCGTATTCCGTTGGAGAAACAGGAGCGCTGACTGAAACCGGACGTACGGCAGGATTGACCGGAGGTAAGGTCGTCAGCGTTACTGATGACGGATCGGTCGTTGTTTCCGGTGAAAAGACTTACCTTTTGACCACGGATAAGCAAGGGACGTGGGGAAGTTCGATCGATTTCACATCGGGACTGACGCTTTCCGATCTAGAGCTCGACAAAGGCAATAACTACGGTGGGGCTGTTGTGACGGTGACGTCAAGTAGTACATCTGGTAGCTATCGTTTTACTTCGGATGGTTATGAGCTTTCAAACAACTACATTGTCAAGAATGGACAGCAGTTGGCATCGGTGACGACGGCAAACGGCAGATTGGTGATCAACTATATGACCGGTTGTTCGACTCAGGATGCACAGGCAATTTTGCATGGTTGGTCGTATTTGACGGGTAGCGGCTCGAGTAGTGATTCATCGTCCGTGACTTTGAGCGTGACATTGAGTGACGGCAATAAGGTTTCGGATACGCATGAAATCACCGTTTACTTGGGTGATAACCAACCTCCTTCAGTTTCTCATACCGGGGGAGACAATCAAGTTTTTGACACAGCAGGTCAAGAAATTTCAATTTTCGGAAATGTCTCTGTTGATGCTGGGGAATTCGGACAAAACATTGAAGAAGTGATCGTCAATGTTTCTGGCTTGGATAATCTTGGAGAAAGCGAATACATAGTGGTGGATTCGACCAAGATTCTTTTGGGGCAAACCTCACAAGGAAAAACTGCCGGAGGATTTACTTACACCTACATTGTTAACAGTAATGGCACAGCTGTTTTGACGATTGACTTCGGTGACGGCGCCAATGTGCAGACGGTTTCCAACCTGCTTTCCGACTTTGTTTACGGCAATGAAGGTGTTGCCGGTCAAACCGTAGACGGGTTAAGAGGTGATCGTGTTTTCACAATCTCGTCAGTTAAAGATACCGGTGGTACTGCCAATGGTGGTATTGATACTGTCAACCCCGAGATTACAACAACGATTGAGCTTGAATTGAATTCGGCTCCGAATATTGAAATAGAGGGTGGTCAGACGCCGGATGCTTTCATAAGTGGTTCGTTAGTTGAAGGCTCTGCTGGTTTTACTGGCGATATCGTGGTTTCTGATGATGGTCGTACCGTGATTTCAGTCGGATATTCTTCACAGAGTCTCACCGGAGCGGCAACACTTTATGTCTATAGCCGAGATCCCGCTACGGGATCAATGAAGCTACTTGAAACATTTACACAAAGTGGAACCACCGACGGGCTCAACCAAATTTCCAGTGTCGCATTTTCGCCTGACGGTAACTATGTTTGGGTCGCCGGAAATAGCGGTGACTCAGATGTCTATTCCTTAGTTTTGTTCAGCCGTAACTCGGACGGTATTCTGCAGTATGTAGGGAAGGTTGCGACTCAAGATGAACAGCAGGGAGATAAAACTATTGATGGCTTAAACGGTTGGGTCAGTGAGATTGTTGTTTCTGCCGATGGACAAACGCTATACACCATCAATGGAACAAATGCTATCGGAGGTGTTAGTTCGCAACAGGATTTATCGGTTTTCACGATTGATAAAAGTACCGGTAAATTGACCTACGTTCAAACGATTACCGAGAACATTTTTAATCCGTCTGCTATCAAAATTTCATCCGATGGTTTGACGGTATATGTTGGAAATAAAGCGGTGACGAGTGAGCGTCAAGACGCACAAATTAGCGTGTTCACGCGCAATCCGGATACAGGAGAATTGACTTATTCCAACAGTATTGACGTAGGGTTCGATCATGAGGCTAATAATTTAGGAAATTATCGTGGTGTCGATGATTTGGTCGTATCCAAGGATGGAAATTTTATTTATGCCGTGACCTCTTTTTCGAGTCGCAATGGGTGGAGAGCAATTCAAGTCATTGAAAAAACTTCGGAAGGGTATAGAGTCGTTGATACCATACAGGTCGCTGCGTTTTATAGCGAGACAGCCTCATTACAATTGTCCAACGACGGAAAGTACCTCTATCAGGGTGGTAACCAACAGAGAGCGGTTGACATATATTCCATTGGAGATGATGGAAAACTGACGCTTTCCCAAACGGTAAATAGCACGGGGGTCACTCAGGATGTGTATCTGTATTACCAACAAAGTGACGTGATGGTAGTTACACCTGATGGTAAGAATATTCTTTGGGGCGGAGCACTTCAAGTTACAGGTATTGTCTCGGCATCTGCACAGGTGACGGTTTTTGACGTCGGTTCCGGAGCCAATGTCGGCGAGCACATTACGATCACCGATATCGATAATGATACAAGCGGCAACTATTCCGGAACATCGGTGACTTTCGAGCGTCAGGGTGGCGCCGATGAAAACGATACATTCTTGTTTAAGTCTTCCGATGCCGTTGAATTCAATAACGGGAGGATCACCTATAACGGAAATGAAGTCGGTCGCTACACAAATGAATCCGGCAAGCTCGCAATCAGCTTTACGGCTTCAACTGTCAGTGCCGAAGCTATGCGTTCCGTGCTTCAACAGGTGGTTTATAAGTCTGCCGTCAGTACTGTCCTCAGCAGGCTTTCGGTGACCGTCAATGATGGCAATAAGGAGACAACCGCTGTTTTGGCAATCAAGGCTGCCGATATTGCTCTTGACGGTCAAAGTGAGCATTCGGCTTACAACGCCGACGGTGTTGTTCTTTTCCCGAACAAAGAGATTAGTTTCTCCGGAACTTTGAAGCCTAATTCAGTCAAGGTTGTTGTGACAACGACGGATACGGGGGCTGATTTCAGTGTCGGTGTAAACAGCGGCTATTCCTTTGCTGGCGGGAACATTACGACATCGGGAGGGGAAACGATCGGCAGTTACACGACCACGAGCGGTCAACTGACTCTGACGTTTACCGGTGCTGCAACGCCAGCCAATGTCAACGGCGTGTTGCAGGCATTGACCTACAGCACGTCAAGTTCCGCGGCTGTCAGCTTCGATCTGCAAATTCAGGATGCTAACGGCAACACTTTGATCGAACAAAAGGATGCTGCAACCGTTTATGCAAATCAACCTCCGGTTTGGAACGGTGGAGACAGTTACAGTCTGGAAGTCTATCCCGGCGAAAATGTGACGATCGTTTTAAGTAAGGATCTGTTCACGGATCCGGAAGGCTCTCAGTTGACGTATACGCTGGAAGGCCTGCCTAACGGGTTAACCTTTAATGCTGATACTTTGACGATTACCGGTACGGCCGCCGTCGGAACGCACCAACTCACAATCACCGTGACGGATTCCAACGGCGCGACTGCAACCCAAACCTTTGATTTGCATATTTCGACGGACGCCAATCAACCGCCGGTATTTAACGAAAGCTCTCCGTTGACGAATTTGAGCAAGGATGCGGGCGAAGCATTCAATCAGGATATCAGTTCTCTGTTTACGGAACCCAACGATGACTCGATGTCTTTCAGTGCCGAGGGTTTGCCGGAAGGCATGACTTTGTCTTCCGAAGGGATTTTGACGGGTACGCCGGACCTTTCCGGAACCTATACTGTGAAGATCACGGCAACCGACGCCCATGGTGCGACCACGACAGGTGAAATTACCTTGACGATCGTTAACGATGCTCCGAGAGTTAATGACGGTGCCGTATTCCCAGCACCGGTGGCAAAAGAAAACTTTAATCTCGAGCTCAACAGTCTCTTTACCGAGCCTGATGGTCAGTCGATGACTTTTGAAGTATCGGGCTTGCCCGAGGGGTTGACTTTTGCCGACGGTAAAGTCACCGGGATGCCTTTGGAAAGTGGCACCTTTACGGTAACGGTCAAAGCAACCGACCAGTACGGTGCATCGACATTGCAGGAATTCACCTTCACGATTGACAACGAAGCTCCGCAATTTAATGCCGACGAGTACTCCGATTACGTAATTAATGTCGGCGAACACAACATGCAGATTGGCGAAGACGGTATTAAGTTACCCGAAGATCTCTTTGTCGACGACTTTGGTGTTGAAGGCTGGGCTGTGACTGATATCACGAATACGGACGGTGAGGCGGTCGACGGCGGTTTGGCGGGTTTGGGCTTGAGTTTTGATCAGGAAACCGGCACCTTTACTGGTAAGCCCAATGTTCAAGGCGACTTCAACATCACGATTGAGGCCATTGATGCTTCCGGTGAAAAGACGTCTCATACTTTTACGTTGACGATTGAAGCCAACAAGCCGCCGGTGGTGTCCGAAAACATCGCTTCACCGCACTTTGTCTTCAACGATACGACGGAGAACACGAATCGAAACTCGGTCACCCTGACAAATTGGATTCAGGATCCGAGCGGCGAAACGTTAACTTATGAGTTAACGGGCGACTTGCCGGCAGGACTCACTTGGAATGCCGACAGTCAAACGATCAGCGGTATCGCTCAGCAAGCGGGTACGTTTGAATTGACGTTGTCTGCTTCCGACGGCACGAACGAACCTGTGACCTATACCTTCAAGTTGACGGTCAGAGACAACACTGCGCCTCAACACAACGGCGCATTGCCGACGGATCGTTTCGTGGTGGGTGGCAATTACTCGATCGACTTGAACGACTACATCAAGGATGCCGACGGTGACGAATTGAGCTTTACGGTTCAAGGATTGCCTGCCGGCATGAGCTTTGATCCGGCTACCGGTGTGATTTACGGTACGCCGAGCGAAACCGGCACAAGCAGTATCACGATCCGAGCTGTGGATCCCTACAACTTGGCCAGTACGTTCGAAATCGATGTCACCGTGGTTGAAAACGCCACGCCGACACAAACCGAATCCGTGGCATTCGGTAACGCCGAAGGCGCCTTCGCGGCCGATCTGCACCAAATGTTTGCCGACCCGGAAGGCGATGCACTCACTTTCGAATTGGTCGACGCAACGCAGTTGCCCGAAGGCTTTACGTTTGATGCGGCAACGGGCGTGATTTCGGGCAGTTCTCCGACGGAAACGACCTTTAACGTCGATGTGCTCGTCAAGGATCAGTACGGCGCAGCAGTCACGCGCACCGTCACGGTGATGATTCGAGTGAACACGGTGAGCTTTGCCGATGCTGGTGTCTGGACGCCTGCTGACGGTCAGGGCTTGCACCTGTTGCGCGACGACGCCGATATCGACGACTACCAAACGGTGCGTCTGACGGCAACGCTTTTGGGCACCGACGGCCCGGTGATGGAACCCGTCTACGGGGTCACGTCGCCCGTGGCAGCCGAAGTCTCGGATATCGGTCAGCTCAATACGTCAGAAGCTTTATTGCGCGTCTTTGAACGCACGATTGAGGATGCCGATACGCAAAAGCAGGCTGACGAAGCTCGTCGCGAACGTGCGGTGGAAACGCAAGTGGACAAGCACGACATCAAGGCACCCGCGCTCGTTGAAGCACCTGAAAGTGCCGAAAGCGCCACGACTGCTATCGACAATTTCGCGGGTCTTGCCATGAGCGAAACCGTGATCGACGAAGCACTGCTTCTAACCGAATCGACGGCGCAGGAGCGAGATACGTCGCTCAACAAGGCGATCGAACGTCGTGCCCTTTACCGTGAAAGCGAATTTACAACCAAGGCTTCGGTGTAACGCCAAAGCTCACAGACGATTCATAACAATTTTTTGATAAATGAGATCCATCATGCAAAACACTAACCAAAGAATTTTCAAGCGCTCCGTTTGTGCTCTTGCCGCCGTAGCCGCTTTGATGTTGACGGGCTGCTCCGTGACGGCTCCCGACAAGCTTGCTGCCGACGACATGATCCGCTTGGCAAATCTCGATCAGGCTCAGATGTTCGGGGCTCAGGAACCCGTAACGGCAGCCATCACGATGGAAGAAGCCGTGGCTCGCGCTCTGAAGTACAACCTCGAACATCGCTTGGCGATGATGGAGCGTGTCATTTCCGAAAATATGCGCGACGTCAAAAACATGGGTTTGCTACCCAAGGTGACCGCTTCTGCCGGTTATCGCGATCGCAGCAACGACTTGGCATCGTCTTCGGAAAGCTTGGCCACCGGTCAACAGTCCTTGGTGCCTTCCAAGAGTAGCGAACGCGACGGCACGACGGCCGACTTGGAAATGAGCTGGAACGTGCTTGACTTCGGTTTGAGCTACTACGAAGCCAAAGCTGTCGGCAACAAGGCATTGGCTGCCGAAGAGCGCCGTCGCCGCGTGGTGGCAGATATTGCCCGCCAAACGCGTGCGGCTTGGTTGGCTGCCGTTTCCGCCGAAGAATTGCGTGACGAAGTGGCTGCTGCATTAAATGACGCCAATGCCGCGCTTGCCCAATCCAAGGAAGCGGGAACTCGCAACCTCGTCAAGCCTTTGGACGCATTGCGTTATCAGCGCGATTTGCTCAACATGGTGCGCGAACTCGAAGGCCTGGATAACGAACTTGTGAAGGCCAAGGCAAAGCTTGCCACGTTAATGAACCTGCAGCCCGGTACGCCCTTTAAATTGGCAAAGCGCTCCAAGTCCGACTACGTTGTGCCGACCGTGCCCTACAAGCTTTCCGACTTGGAAGTCTTGGCCATGGTGCGTCGTCCCGAATTGCGCGAAGAAAGCTATTTGGCTCGCAACGCCGTGCTCGAAACGAGAATGTCGCTCTTAAAGCTCTTCCCCAATGTGCAGCTTTTTGCCGGTTTGAACTACGACTCCAACCAGTACTTGGTGAACGACCACTGGGCCGACGTGGGTACGCAGGTGAGCTGGAACTTGATGAGCATCTTCTCGCTGCCCTCAATTTTGAAGGGTAATGAACTCAAGCAAGAAATGGCTCCGCTTCGCCGTCAGGCCATTCGCATGACGGTGCTCTCTCAGGTGCACGTGGCTTGGCATCAGCGCTTTGCTGCTGAAAAGGCCTTTAAGCGCGCCGACGAAATTCTCAATGTTCAAACCAACATCGACACGCAAGTGGCCAACGCCGTCAAGAGCCGCAGCGAAACGCGTCTGGAAGCTGTGCGCACCCGCGTGGAAACGTTGTTGGCCAAGCGCGCTCGCGACTTGAGCTATGCCGAAATGCTCAATGCCCAAGACGCCATCTATCAGGCTGCAGGTTTTGACACCGTGCCCGATACCTTGGCCGACGACAGCCTCACGGGCATTGCCCAAGCGATTGCCGCACAGAATCGTGCGATTGCCGACGGCGCCTTGTTAAACGCCGTCTACGGTTCGCAAGCTTTGGCTGACGGCACGGGCGACTACAAGCAAACGTCTGAAAGCTATCGTTTGCAACCGACGAACGCCCCTCAGGGTCCCACGAGCGCTGTGCGTTTGGTTAGCGGCCTTCCCTGGGAAAGTCTCGGTTCTCTGCGCGGTAACGCTCAGCAGTAAGAGCAGGTCATGAGAAAACTTTCTCAGTTGACTTCCGTCTTGGGATTGGGCTTGGTTTTGGTAGCGGGCTTGACCGGTGCCGGCCAAGCTTGCGCCCAAGACGCGACTTTGATGACGGCACCCGCAGGCGTGAATCAAGCCAGATTTCGTGCGCAGGTCACGAGCATCGCTAAAGCGACGGTTTCAAGCGAATTTGCCGGCAAAATCGAAAAGGTTCATTTTCGCGAGGGCGAGCGCTTTAAAAAAGGCGAAGCGCTTGTGACTTACGACTGCTCCGTTGCGCGCGCTCGCTTGGCACGCGCACAGGCCGGACAAGAGGCAGCAAACGGCAAATTCAAAGCGGCACGGGAGCTCAAAGCTTTGAATTCCATCAGCGTGATCGACTTTGAAGAAGCGCGCGCAGCGCTTTTGGTCGCACGTGCCGAAGCCCAGGAACAGGCGATTCAAGTCGAGCGTTGCACCATCAAAGCGCCCTTTACGGGCTTGGTGGGCGAAACGTTTGTACGCGCACACGAATACGTGGGCGAAGGGCAAAAGCTTCTGACGATTTTTGACGATTCGAGTTTTGAAGTCGAAACGATTTTGCCTTCAAGCGCCTTGAAGTTTTTGAAAATCGGTACCAAATTGCAACTCAAAGTAGATGAAACGGGCGGCGTTTATCCCGTTGAAATCACCCGCATTGCCGGCAGTGTCGATCCCGTCAGCCAATCGATTCAGGCAACGGGGCGATTGCTTTTGCCCAAAACGATCGATAAAAAGACGGCTTTGCCGTTGTTGCCCGGCATGAGCGGTGCCGTGAGCTTTATCGATGCCGTGCCCGGTGTCGTTGATTTCAATCCTGTGACGCCCTAACAGTAGTCAATTCTATGAGCGCTCAAGACACAAAACCCGTCAAACAAGATTCGCCTCAAGCCTCGCGCTTAAAGGCCATGGCCGAAATGCTCTCCAAAGAGCGCGACACTGTGGCGCGTTTGGAGCGCTTCATTCGTTTGGAAAATCGCGCCAGAACAACCGCTGACAGACGAGAATTTACTTTCGTCGTTTTAAACGACACGACGGCGGTGGTGCCTTATCGTCAGGCGGCGCTCTGGACGCGCGCGGCTGACGATGTCGGCGTCGGTACTTTGGCCGGGTTGTCGGGTGTGACGGAACCGGCCAAACACGGCGCTTATCCTCAGTGGTTGACGGG
>CALKKK010000214.1 GCA_937995395.1 uncultured Sutterella sp.
AAATGAAATAGTATTTTCAATATAATTTGATCTGTTTCTACTTTTCCATAAAGCCGAGTCTGTCTTTCGAATGAGGGCTCGGCTTTCTTTTACCCTGAAGAATCAGGGCATGAGGTGGATCAACCATGCCGGTTGCCGACTCGGAACCGGTGTCGAATGGCGATCGGAAATTTTGAAGCCTCGAAAACACACCTTTGACAAAAATCAATCCGAAGCGAGCCTTTCAGGCGAATTTTCAATGCGATGGTCAACACCAAAAGATTGCCTAATTTATTCACGCACAAATTTTAGGCAGTTTATACCGCGAATAGGACTGCACAAAATTTAATCAGTACTTAGCCGAACCCATAGAAATTGCCTATGAAATGGGCACAAGCAGCTCAAACTCAGGGGGAACCGGAAAGACAGGCCGAGTCGGACGAAAATCATGCACAAAATTTAGGCACGCGCAACAAAGAGTCTACAAAAAAGACTGGATCAAATTTTCAAAAATATGTTTATTTTTCTGATTGCAGTTGTTATCTCATCTTATCACCAGGATTCCAACAATGACCAACGGAAGTGAGTGATTATTTACTCACATATTTCGGGTAATTCCAGGGGTGTAGCGCATCTTTCTGAAATATGACATAATTAACATAATCATGGTGATTAAAAGTATTTAATTTCAGGATTGTGATTGTATGAGACCGTCTGTTGTAGTTGAGGAATCTTTGGTAGCGCTCGGTTACAATCTCAAAGTCGCGAGATTGAAACGACGCCTCCCCCAAACCGTGCTCGCAGAACGCGCCGGCATCGGTTTGACGACGTTGGTGAAGATAGAAAAAGGCGATAGCGGCGTTGCAATCGGCACGGTTGCAGCCGTGATCAATGCGTTAGGCCTAGGTACCCCCTTTGCACAAATCGCTCAAGTCGATCCCCTGGGTCAGGCGCTCGAAGCAGAGGCTTTGCCCAAAAGAATTCGCGCAAAAAAGGCCGAATAATTTATGCCGCGCATTTTGTCCGTTTCGATCGTATTAGGCGGAAGCGACAGCTCCGTCGGTCAGCTTGTCTGGGATGACACTCGGACAACGGGCTCGCGCGCGCAAATGGCATTTCAGTATGACGAACGTTGGTTGGCACACGGTTTTTCATTGGGCGCCGACCTTCCGCTTTTACCCGGTGTTCATTATCCCTTCGACGACTCTCGCAACCCCGACCCCGTCTTGCGTTCCAGAAACGGCAAGTTCGGATTTGTGGCCGATCATGATGTCGGTACATGGCTTCAGAGCGTTCTGAAAGAGGCGCATTTAAAGGGCCTCAAATCCACCTTCATCGAACTCCCTGCTTCTCCGGCCGATTTGTGGGTTGCGGTCAATACGCAAAAAGAACGCTTTTCCGCCCTGTCTTTGCCCCATTCCCACACTTCAGTCTCCACCGATCTGTTGGGCTTTGAGGAAAAAGCTCCCTTAAATTCAGCCAAACACCTCGGTGACTTGGGTAACAGTTTTGCTATGAGTGTTTCGGGGCACGCACAACCGACGGTAAACTCGATGGGCAATTTGCTCCTGCATGCCGCGCCCTTTACCGGAGATGAAGGAAAGCTTTTAATTACCAACGGCCGCCCGACGGAATTAACCGACTATGTGGTCAGAACACAGTCGGCAAAATCCCCCTTTAATACGGTACTGTGGCGTGCCGTCACCGCCCGCCTGGCTCAGAAATGCGGCTTGGATGTCGTCGACTCCAAGATACTGACTCCGACACTTTATGCCGAAGAGCGCTTTGACAAAGACAGTACGGGTGAATCCATTTATTGTGCGTCAGCCGCAACCCTCGTAGGCCGCAAGACCTCCGCATTTGCTCGATTAAAGCCCATGGCTATGAGCTATCTGGATATGGCTGATATTCTCAATCGCGAAGGTGCCAACGCCGCCGAAGATCTTCACGAACTCTTTGCGAGACTGCTCTTTAACACTTTAACGGCCAATCACCACGACCGCTTGGATCAGTTCTGGTTTGGAAGACTGCCAACAGGCTGGACATTACTATCCATGTATTGCCCCTGTGCGCAACCCTCTTTTTTGACGCCGCGCCTACTCTCCACCCCGGTGCGCCAAATGCAGATCGCGGCAGAGAGCGAAAACGCCATTGCCGTCTCTCGCTACTTTGGGGTCAATGCCGCCCAAGCCAAGACCATGCGATTAGAATTCATGCACGCCCTTTCAAGTTGGCGAACCGTTGCCGAAGAGCTTGGCGCAGACCAATTCGAAATCACGCAGATGGAAGGTGCTTTTGACGATTACTAGTATAGTTGAAGTATTTTCTAAAGATATGCTATTGAATATACTTTAGTTGGATTTATCGGGAGACATAGACTATGGACGTGAAAAAAGACAATGCCATGTACATGCAAATTGCGCAGATTGCTGCTGAACGCAGCTATGCTCAAAGGCTCAAAGTCGGTTGCGTGATTGTCAAAAACAATTCCATCATCAGCTTCGGTTGGAACGGTATGCCCACGGGCTACGACAACTGCTGCGAGGTGGAAGTCGACGGCAAACTCGTCACGCGCCCCGAAGTGCAGCATGCAGAACTCAATGCCGTGGCCAAGCTTGCCTATAACGGCTATTCGAGCCATGGGGCCAGCATCTTTATCACCCACTCCCCTTGCATTCACTGCGCGTTGTTAATCCAAAAGTGCGGGATTGAAGCCGTTTATTATCATGAGCTTTACCGCGAAGACACCGGTATCAAGTTCTTGCAAAATGCGGGGGTGCATGTCGAACAGCTCTAAAGGTCTGTGCCGCGTGGCGATCATGCCCAGAAGGCTTGAGACGCCCCCGACTTTTTTATCCGGTTACGTCAATTCGGAAGCACTCGCGCGTGCAGAGACGCTGACCAACGACAAGCGTCGCGCAGACTTTCTTTGGGGGCGCACGCTTTTAACGCACCTGTTGAACAAGACGGATGCTGATGCAAGACTACAAGAACGAGCACCTAGGACGCCTTTAATTGTCAATGGTGCGACACCCTTGTACGCCACGATCTCGCATACGGTAACCTGGATCGGTGTGGCGGTGTGCGACACGCCTGTTGCAATTGATTTGGAGGTGATGGCGGAGCATCGAGCAAAACCCGCAATTTTCGATCGGGTCTTTGGTGTCGGAGCTTGGGAGAACCATGCCGAAAACGACCCCGTCGGACTTTTCTACAAGACCTGGGGGCTTTATGAATGCGGCATCAAACTCGAAGGCAAATTGACAGGTATTGCGCACGGTGCGCGGGTGCATCTGCCCGACGGCAGTCTCTGTCGGCATGCCTTTTATATGTTGCCGGAAAATACGCTTTTAACTATTGCCGGCTCTTTTGAAACGGTGACTCTCGAGCTTGCGCAAGTCGAACTTAATGCCTTGACCTTTGCCCCCTACCCGCATGCGCAGGCAACTCAGCTTTGAGCTTGGGTAGCGTCAATGTGGCGACCAAGCCGCCTTGCACCCGGTTTTTGAGCGTCAAAGTGCCGCCGTTTAAGTGCGCCATGTTGCGGGCAATGGCCAACCCCAGCCCTGTGCCGCCAGTCGTGCGGTTGCGGGAGCTTTCTACTCTGAAGTAAGGCTCAAAGACCTTTTCAAGCAAGTCTTCGGGAATGCCCGGGCCATTGTCGGCGACAGTGACGACATAGGCGCGGTCAAGCTCCCGGACATCGACTTCGGCACTGCCGCCATACTTGCAGGCGTTGGTAATGAGGTTTTCCAAGCAGCGCTTCAAACACAAAGCCCGAGCCTCGATCACCATGGCTCGGGGATTGTTCAAAAGATTGGCCGCAAGCGAGACATCGTGCCCCACATCGGCATAGTCATCGACCAAGCTTGCGATCACCGACAATAAATCCATGCGCGTGGCGCCCTCCGTCGTATCCAAACTGCGGGCAAAGCCAAGACCCTGCTCGATGATGGACTTCATATCAGCGACCGACTCCGTGAGTTTGGCGCGCAAAGTTTCGTCTTCTACTCTGTCCAAACGCAGCTGAAGGCGGGTTAAGGGCGTGCGCAAATCGTGGGCCATGGCCGAAATAATGCGATTGCGCTCCAGCAAATTGCCTTGAATCTGCTCACGCATACGGTTAAAACTCTTGGCGGCACCGCGAATTTCTTTGACACCTTCTTCGGGAAAGCTTTGTGAGTGTTCGGGAAATTCGCCGAACTGCACACCCGATCGACTCAATCTGTCCAAGGGTTGCGTCAGGCGCCGCACGAGCCATGCCGAAAGCAACAAAATGATGAGACCTTCCAGGAGAATCAACCCACGCTCTGACCAAACCACAACGCGATCATCCACCTGCAGGAGCGTAGAGATGGTGAGCCACTTGCCGTCGGAGAGCTGCACGGCAAATTCAACACTTGGCAAATGTACTTCAAACAAAGGATTGCCCTTATCAACAAGTCGGGCAAATGTTTCCGGAACGGCGGTGCCTTCTTGGGCAAGTACGGTTTTCAATACCTCGACTTGGCGCTCGATTGTCTCGGGCGTTTTGCCCCAGTCGGGTTTGGTGTCGAAAATGGCTAAGGTTTCTCGTGTCGTGCCGTTAAAGTGAGAGGTGTTGAGTTTTTCGACAGCTGCGGAGCGATCCTCGGCGCTTGCGTCTTCCAAAAGAATGACGTATCCGGCAATGTGCTGCGCCCGACTGTATTCGGCCTCGTACACGTAGAGTCGCTGCACGGTATGCACCGTGAAGTAATTGGTAAACATCAAAATCCCGAGTCCGGCCGTGATCACCAAAATGAGGCGACCGTAGAAGGAGTCGACTTGACGCGTCAGTTTTTGCAAAATGGTCATCGGCTTTTTCTCCGCCCGAGCAATTACGCGTCTTTGGTTACCGACACGGCCAACATATAGCCGTCGCCGCGCATGGTGCGAATGAGCGTGGGATTGCGACCGGAGTCGCGCAACTTGGCTCTTAAGCGCGACATCTGCACGTCAAGACTGCGATCGTAGTATTCGCTATGGCTCCCAATGCGCTCCAAAATGAGTTCGCGCGTCAAAACACGATGGGGATTGAGAAGGAAATATTCCAGAAGTTTGAATTCCATTGAACTCAGCGCAATGGTCACGCCCGTCTCGTCAATCAGGTTTCTGGCATCCATGTCGATGCGCCAATTGGCAAATTGCCAGATACGGCGTTGGGGCTCAGTCGTGTGAGCGACTGTTTGGGTAACGGCGGCCGTCGTTCTTTGGGTGCGACGCAACAGTGCTCGAATGCGTGCCACGAGCTCGTGCATTTCAAAAGGTTTGACGAGATAGTCGTCGGCGCCGATTTCCAAGCCCACCACACGGTCGGTTAACTCGCCCAAGGCGCTTACGATAATCAAGGGCGTCGTTTCAAATCCCGAACCGGCCTGTCTCATTTTGCGGCAGATCGTCAGACCGTCATCTCCGGGCAGCATCACGTCCAACAAAATCACGTCGGGTACGAAATCAAGCGCCCCGTCAAACAGGCGCTTCCCCGAATCCAAAGCGTACGTTTCAAAACCTCTGGCGGTCAAACCCTCTTGCAAGAGTTCGGAAATTTCCGTGTCGTCTTCAATAATGAGAATGCGGGTGGCTGCGTCGGTCATAGCCTTCAAAATCCGTGTGATTTCAGACAGATTCAATCTTACACAAGCTATCTTACAAAACCTTGCAGAATCGGGCATCGGGAAGAAAGAAACGGGCAACGATTTGTAGGCTCATCGAAACCGCACTGACAGACTCGGCCTTTAGGATGTGTTGCATCGAAAACCATTTCCTCTTTCACCGATGGAGACAATGATGAAACACACCGCACTCGCTCTTTTGGCATCTTTGACCATGATCGGCGCCGCAGCCGCACAAACGCCGGGACACACCATTCAACGTGCCGGCGACGTCCCGAGCCAAATCGGCACCGCCAAGATCTTTACCGG
This sequence comes from uncultured Sutterella sp., assembly GCA_937995395.1. Taxonomy (GTDB): domain Bacteria; phylum Pseudomonadota; class Gammaproteobacteria; order Burkholderiales; family Burkholderiaceae_F; genus Duodenibacillus. Next base: position 5,922 of record CALKKK010000214.1, read on the forward strand.
TCACGTGCGCCAAGACTTTGTGGCCAAGCCCGATGAGTACAGCAACAGCGGCATCTGCTATGTGACCTTTGAACCGGGCGCTCGCACCTTCTGGCACGACCATCCCGTAGGTCAGCGTTTGCTCGTGACCTCCGGCAAAGGCTTGGTCGGAACGAAGGATCGCGTCGATGTCGTGCGCCCGGGCGACTACATCTGGTGCCCGCCGGGTGTTGTCCACTGGCATGGGGCAGCACCCGACACAGCCATGACGCATATTGCTCTGACCAATACGGCACCGGGTAAAAACGTCACGTGGTTCGGAGCCTTGACCGATGAAGAATATAAGGCGGCAGCAGCTTCTGCCGTTGACCCGTACAAACAATAAGGAGATAAAAATGCTTGATCGTCGCGCATTTCTTTTGGGGGCTTGCGCTTTAAGTGCAAGTTTGTCGGGCAGCTTCGCAATTGCAGCCCAAGAAAAGAAAACCTTGACGCTTTACTTTACATGGTCGGGCAGTGCCGAAAAGGTTGCGCGTGAAGTTAACCGTTTATTGGGCGGCGATATTGCCCGCATCGAAACCGTCACGCCTTACCCTAGCGAGTACCGTCCGACCACGCAAGTGGCCAAAGCCGAACGCTTGGCGGATGCCCGTCCGGCTGTCAAACCCTTGTCTGTGAACTTGGCCGACTATGACACTGTCTGTCTCGGCCACCCGATTTGGGGCGGAAAGATGCCCATGGGGATGTATACCTTTTTGGAAAACAACGATTTCTCGGGCAAGACGGTGCTGCATTTCAACACTCACGGCGGTACGGGCCAAGGCGACAGCCAAAGCGAACTCGCGCGTCTTTTGCCCCAAGCGCGCGTTTTGGAGGGTTTGGCCGTCTACGGCTGGGGCGGCGTCAACGATTTGAGCCCTGTCTCCAAGTGGCTCAAAGATATCGGCATGACAGCTTAACGAACTGATTTTAGGGAAAAACAAAATGACCACGCGTCGCAACTTCTTGGCTTCGGCCGGTATTCTTTCCACTCTGGCGGCTTTGCCCGCTGCCAATGCGCAAACTGCCAACGCTTTGCCCTCGGGCTTTGAACACCATGTACGATTGGATAACGGCGTCACACGCATTGCCGTGCGCTTTATGAATCGATTAAACATTCAGTTGGCCGCCCACCTTTATGTGCCCGCCGACATGAACTGGTCCGAAAAGCATCGCGCCATTATCATCGGCCATCCTTTCGGAGCCGTGAAAGAACAATGCGGCTCGGTCTATGCAGCTGAACTTGCGCACCGCGGTATCGTGTGCTTGGCAATCGACCTGTCCTACGGCGGCGAATCCGGAGGCGAACCGCGCTTAACCGTGTCCCCTGACGCTTACGTCGAAGACTTTAGCGCCGCCGTCGACTATTTGGGCACGCGCAGCTGGGTGAGCCGTGATGGTATCGGCGTTTTGGGTATTTGCGGCAGCGGCGGCTTTTCCGTGTGTGCCACATCTTTGGATCCGCGCATCAAGGCGTTGGTGACGGTCAGTATGTACGACATGGGGCGCGCCACGCGTCTGGGGCTCAAGGACGCCATGAAACCGGAGCAGAAAAAGGCATTGCTCGAAGAAGTGGCTGCCGAGCGCTACAAGGAATTCATGGGACAAGAACCGCGCATTCGTTTCGGCACACCGGAAAAGTTGCCTGAAAATGCTTCCGACATCGCCAAAGAGTTCTACGGCTACTACCGCACCCCGCGCGGCTACCATCCGCGTTACGCAGGCACGCGCTTTACGAGCATCCCTGCTTTGATGAACTTTTATCCGTTCGAACAGATCGCCGACATCTCCCCTCGCCCAGTCCTCTTTATTGCCGGCGAAAATGCGCACTCTCTGTACTTTAGCGAAGACGCCTACAAATTGGCTGCAGAGCCCAAGGAACTCTATAAGGTGAAAAACGCCGGCCACGTTGATCTTTACGATCAAAAGGACAAGATTCCGTTTGACAAAATCGAGTCGTTCTTTAAAACCCATCTCAAGGTGTAGACCATGAAACGCAGAGAACTTTTAGTGGGTGGCGTTGCAGCCGGTGTTTCGAGCAGTTTGGGGTTGGGCTTTCAGGTTGCCCATGCCCAAAGCGCACCGGCTGCGATCAAGGCGCCTTGGGCAGATAAGCTCGCGCATTTAACAGACGCGGCCGACGCGCCCCTCGTTTACTTTACGCGCGACATGTCAATAGCCGGTCTGCTGAAGGTATACGAAGCTCTGGGGCAAAAGCTCGAAGGCAAAGTGGCGGTCAAAATCAGTTTCGAGTCGCCGGGCGGTCCCGCTTTGGAACCCGACTTCTTAAAGCCCTTGTGCGACAAGGTCAAAGGCACGCTCGTGGACTGTAACGGTTTTACGGCGCCGAGAGACAACACGGCAGGACACATGAAACTCATCCAAGCCAAAGGCTATGACAAGGTCGCGCCCATTGATATTCTCGATGGCGAAGGCGACATGGAGTTGCCGGTGCCTAACGGTTATCGCTTGACGCACACCAAGACAGGAAAGCATTTCGCAAACTATGACACCTGGATTTCGGTGGTGCGCTTTGGCGGAACGCTCAAAAACCTGTCGATCTGCTTGGGGTCGATGGCAGGCAAAGCCTTGGTGCATAGCGGCGGCAAAACAGATCGCTCGTGGCAAGGTAGCGACAAGGTCACCACGGCCGAATCGATGAGCGACGCAGTCAAAGCGGCTTTGGCTGCCAAACAAGGTCGCTGGGCATTTGTGCAGGTGATGTGCGCGCATACCCCTGACGACGAGTGTCACAACGCCAAAGACTTGGGCGACATCGGGATTTTTGCGAGTTTCGATCCGGTGGCCTTGGATCAGTTGGCCTGCGACATCAGCTACGGGGCGACTGCCGACGCCCGAACACGCGCTACTTGGGAAGACTATCACTCGGCGTTTTTGCCGGAGACAGCAGCTAAAAACAGTGTCGGGCGCAATACGTATCGATTGGTCGAAATTTGATTTTTTCGGTTTTCGTCTTCTCTCTTCAAATGGCAATGAATTGAGGTTCACTCGATAGTTGCCCTCATTTTTTCTACGTAAATTTCACTAACCGTTTTGCCTTTGGTATAAGTCGCGCACTATAGATAATCACAAAGTGGCAAAACTAAGCATTTCTGCTTACGCCTTTCGGCTGTCAAGTTTTACAATTCGAAACGTTCGTAAACAACGTTTTGTCGCATCGGCAAAACGTGCCTCGTTTCGAGGTTTTGACTAACCAATTTTGCTGTCGGTACTTCGATTCTGCCTCTGCGTTCGGACGCTGAGGAAACAGAAAACAAAAACATTACAAAGAAGTACCGGATTTTCAAGGGAGAATCTTATGGACAAAACAGCAATCAAAAACTGGGCCATCGTCTTGGGCCTAGGTGCCGTCATCTGGTTTCTACCGGTTCCCGACGGCTTGACGCCGGCTGCCTGGCACCTCTTTGCCATCTTCGTGGCAACGATTGCGGGCTTTATTTTGCAGCCGATTCCCATGGGTGCAGTGGCATTTTTGTCGCTCACCCTTTGCGCGTTCTTTGGTATTTTGAAGACCAAAGACGTTTTGATGGGCTTTGGCAACGGCACGATCTGGTTGATCGTGTGTGCCTTCTTCCTGTCACGCGGCTTCATCAAGACCGGTTTGGGTCGCCGTATTGCCTTTTGCATTATTAAGGCCATCGGTAAGAGCGCTGTGTCGTTGGGCTACTCCATTTGCTTGGCAGAACTCATCATCAGTCCGGCTATGCCTTCTGCCACCGCTCGCGGGGGCGGCGTATTCTATCCGATCGTGCAGTCTTTGAGCTCGGCTTTCGGCTCTGAACAGGGTCCCACGGCAGGCAAAATCGGCAAGTACCTGATGCAGGTGGGTTTCCATGCCGATGCCGTGACTTGCATGATGTTCTTGACGTCCATGGCAGGTAACCCCTTGTGCGTGGGCTTGGCAGCTTCTGCAGTCGGTGTTGAACTCACCTGGATGCAGTGGGCTGTGGCCGCCATCGTTCCGGGCTTGGTTTGCTTGTTCTTGGTGCCGTTGGTGCTTCTGAAGATTGCTCCTCCGGAACTTCGCAGCATCCCGAACGCTCGCAACCTCGCTGCCGAAGAACTCGCCAAGATGGGTCGCATGAGCAAGGACGAATTGGTTTTGGCCTTTGTGTTTGTGATGTGCTTGGTTTTGTGGGCCACGGGCAGCTGGACCGGTTTGGGTGCCACTCCCATTGCCATGCTTGCTGTTTCCATCATGCTCATTGCCAAGGTTTTGAGTTGGAAAGACATCCTCTCTGAAAAGGGTGCTTGGGACGCCATGTTCTGGATGGGCGGCTTGATGGCTTTGGCCACCGCTTTGGCTAAGTCCGGCTTCATCAAGTGGGCAGCAGCCTTTATCGCAAGCGGCATTTCGTCTGCTCACATGGGTTGGATTGCTTCCTTTGTGATCATCAGCTTGATCTACACGTATTCGCACTACTGCTTTGCAAGCGTTACCGCTCGAATTTCGGCCATGTACGCCGCCTTCGTGGCAGTGGCCGTGGCTTGCGGTGCTCCTGCTCTGATGACTGCCGTGGCATTCGGTATCTTTGCCAACCTTCCCATTTCGTTAACGCACTACGGCAACGGTGCCGCTCCGGTTTACTTCGGTGCCGGTTATGTGTCTCAGGGCGAATGGTGGCGTAACGGCTTTGTGATCTGCACGGTCAACACCGTTGTTTGGCTCACGGTCGGTATGGCTTGGTGGAAGGTGATCGGTCTCTTCTAATTGAATTGATAACTTTCAAATGCTTCACCCCCGGGATCGACACGGTTTCGGGGGTGAACTTCTTTTGAGCGTTCCCCTTCTGGGGACAAAAATTCGGGTTTGTTACATTGTCTGATGGCAAATACCATCCCGCTTCGCTAGGGTTTGGTAATCTTGACAGGAAAAAGTCCGTTGCGTTTGGAGCAATGGAACACAGGGAAATTTTAGGGGTGTAGAAAATGAAAAAGTTATTGTTTGCGCTTTTGTTTGTAAGCGCCGCCGCGCAGGCGTTTCAACTCAATCAAGACGGTACGGTGACGACCGATGACAATACCGTGATGGCGCCCGACGGGAGTTTTCACTCCGCCACCGATGCGCGTCAGCATCCGGACGGCGGTTTGCACGGGACTTTAAAAGATGATGCCGCCAAGAATGCCGAAGCGGCAATTGAAAGCGGCGGTCAGGGGTTTGTGCACAAGGACGGATCGATTGATCGGACGCCCGATTACGAGAAGCCCCAGATGAAGAAGTAATCTGAGCAATTGAAACTGTAATGCCCTCGAAGCCGGTGACGGTTTCGAGGGCATATCTCTTTGGATGGCTCAAATGATGTGGATGGCTATTTGAGTTGGGTTACTTCTGAACCTTGGATTCCTGCAGGGCGTCATAACGACTGCCCACCACAGGGATGTTGGATACCGCCGCTTCAAGCTCTGCAATTTCCTGAGCCGTGAAGCGAACCTCAGTAGCACGCAAGTTTTCTTCGAGGTGCGAGAGCTTAGTGGTGCCCGGAATCGGGACGATGAAGTTCTTCTTATTCATCAACCAGGCCAAGGCCACTTGAGCCGCCGTCAGACCGCGCGTGCGACCGAAATTGTTGAGAACCTCGACAATGCGCAAGTTGGCGCGAATGGCCTCGGGTTGAAAGCGTGGCAAGGTTTGGCGATTGTCATTAGTAGAATCAAAAACAGTATATTCGTTAATATTTCCACCCAAGAAACCGCGATTTAAGGGGCTATAAGGTACAAAGCCGATGCCAAGCTCTTCGCAGGTGGCAAGCACTCCGCTCGTTTCGACGTTACGGTGCATCAGGTGGTATTCGCTTTGAATCACCGTCACCGGGCAGACGGCGTGTGCACGGCGGATGGTCTCGACGTTCACTTCACACATGCCCCAGTGAAGGATCTTCCCCTCTTTGATGAGCTGAGCACAAGTTTGAGCCACGACTTCGATGGGCGTTTCCGGATCGGCACGGTGCTGATAGAAGATACCCAAGGTTTCGACGCCGAGGTTGCGCAAGGCTTCTTCGCAGACATGGCGAATGTTGGCGGGCGTACTGTCTTCACGTGTTTTGTCTTGGACGCCGTTGACGAACTTATGACCGAATTTGCTTGAAACAAACACGCGGTCGGTATAGCCCTTTAAGGCTTGGCCCACGAGGCGTTCGTTTTTGTGGTAACCGTAGCTTTCGGCCGTGTCGAAAAGCGTCACGCCGCGCTCAACGGCTTCGTGCACCAAGGCGATTTCGGCGGCGGTATCGGGATGTTGGCTACGGTTATGATTTAAACCCATACAACCGAAGCCCATGGCAGAAACGGTAAAGGCTGCGGCACCGGCTCCCAACGTACGGCGTTGGTTAACTTGCGCCAAAGAAACCGTGCGGATGGTGTTGGCAGAAGCGATGCCGGGAACGGTTTGAGCACAAAGACCTGCACCAACAGCACCGGCGAGTTTGATAGCATTGCGACGAGAAAAGTTTTGCATGACGACTCCTTTTTAGGATTTAGTTTTGTTGAGTCGTAGAGAATAAAGAGCTCGTCTTTCAAGCCCCGTACGTCAACGTTACGGAAATCTTTCATAGTCTTATGCTTCGTCCAAAATAAGAAAAAGCTCGGAATGAGAGATAACCAAACCCCCATTCCGAGCCCGAGGAGAGAGAAACAATTTCGAGCGGTAAGAGACGCCGATTACTTGGCGTAGAAGCCGGCAGCCAACTTCTCAAGTCCGTCTTCACCGGCTAGGCCCGGGAATGCGGCTTTGAGAGCCTTCACAAATGCGTCGGGCGTCTTGTTGGCTTTTAAGAGCTCCTGCACCTTGGTGAGGTACTCGATTTTAAATTCCACTGCATCCTTCTTGGCTGCACCGCCGTGCCCCCCGATAAAGACCGTGGCGCCGCTCTCTAAGGCCCTCTGAGCCTGAGCAAGTTCTGCGTCAACCGCTGCGCGAGAACCCAACTGCAAGGGATTGCCGTGCATCTTCATGGGTGCCCAGTGCGTGTAGTACACCTTGCCGCCGATGATGATGTTGGCGGCCGGAAAGTCCGTGGCAGAGCCCTTGGTGAAGGTGTAGTCGACGCCGGCCCAGTTCTGAGGTGCGTTAAAAGCAACTTCGGTCACTTTACCCGTGGGAATGGATACGATCTTATCTCCAAAAGCTTGAGCAAAGCTCTTCATCATGCCGTCGTAGACCGGACCCTTCACAAAGGTGCCCATGCCGGAAGCCATCGTCACGGGTTTGTCAAAAGTGCCGCCGAGATGATAGTCGGTGATGCGCATCACGACTTCCTTGTTGAGTTTGGACAAGTAGTCGTTGAATTCCTTGACGTTAACCTTAAAGAGCGGTTCTTCCATCGTGACCAAACCGGCCTTGGTTTCGATAATGTAGCTTGCGTCGTACATCGC
>CALKKK010000215.1 GCA_937995395.1 uncultured Sutterella sp.
CTGTGCAAAATGGCAAGTTCCGTATCGTGATGACCGGAACCGAACGCCGAAACGGCAACAAGTTTGCTTGCGGTAGCACCGGCTGAAAGCCCGGAAGCCACAAAAAGCGCCTGCAACACGGCCGTGTTAATCAAGGGGAATCGCACCAAAGCCAAAATCAAAAAGCCCGTATAAGCGCAAATTGTAAGACCCACCCAAACGAAAACCGGTAGGAGTTTTGTGAGTACCCTGATCAAAGCATCAAGCCAAGTTCACGGCAGGATGCGAACGACAAGTTTGCGACAGCAAATCACCGTCAAAATCGCCGTAGTCGGAATGAAGAAAAGAAGCGCCATCACGCCCAAACTCATGACGCTCGTGGGGTTGTAAAACACCAGAATGCGCCGGAAAAGAGTGGATTGGTTAAGTCGGCCACCAAGCACACCATGCCGAGTGCACTCGTGGCAAACGTAAATAGCCATAGTAATGCATATTCACATTAGTAAGACTATAATAGCCATATTAATGTTTATTTGCATCATTATGACCATGACAAATATGATGATGTTAAATATGATGACGTTGATAAAGAATCATTGGAGTAACTATGACCGGATTTGTGGGGCGTCAAGCCGAACTTGAAATTTTGGAGACACAATACGCCAGTCCGAAAGCTGAAATGGCCATTGTGTACGGTCGGCGTCGTGTCGGAAAGACGGCTTTGATTACTCAATTTTGTAATGGTAAACGGACGCTATTTTTTAGTGCAAGACGATGGACCGACGCTGTGCAAATGCGTGCTTTTTCTCAGGCAGTATCAGAGTTTGCCAATGTACGTCGTCCGATAGAGTTTGAAGATTGGATGGATGCTTTTGACTATTTGTCTGACTTACATCCGGAAGAACGCCTTGTTTTGGTCATTGATGAATTTCAATATATTGCTCAAGAGCGTCCGAGCATCCTCTCAGAATTGCAAAATTTATGGGATCACAATCTTCAGTACAAGAACCTAATGATCATTTTGTGCGGAAGTGCCGTATCCTTTATTGCTAAAGAAGTTTTAGGGCAACAAAACCCGCTGTACGGTCGGGCCAGAACCATTATGAAGGTGGCGCCATTGCCGTTGGTGGATGCAGCCAAGATATATCCGCAGTTAGGTGCTCAAGACCAGTTTAAGATCTATTCGGTTTTGGGGGGCATTCCCTATTACTACGATTCGATGCGACTCGATATGTCGCTCGAAGAAAGCATTGCTATGAATATGCTTTTGGATTCCGGATTTCTAAATCAGGAACTTCAGTCGGTTATGATGGGAGAGTTTCGAGATCCTTCAACCTATAACGGGATCTTGAGGGCAATCAGTTTTGGTGCCACAACCTTCAATGAAATTGCACAAAAAAGTCAGGTGCCGTCTTCTCGCTTAGGGTTTTACCTTGGCGTTCTTCAGGACATGGATTTGGTCGTAAAAGAATTTCCTGTTCTTCTGCACCTTTCTGAATTTGGGAACGTCCAAAGGGGTATTTATCGATTGTCGGACAATTTCTTAAGGTTCTGGTTTCGATTCGTCGCGGTAAAAACGAAACCGGTGATGACTCGAAGAGAAGCTATTGATATTTGGGTCGAAGATATTGAACCGGTATTTTCAGAATTTGCATCTCAGGCATTTGAGGATGTGTGTGGACAGTACCTTTGGCGCAAACGCTTTGAAGGCGCGCTTCCGATGAAGCCGGCGCGTTTAGGACGTTGGTGGCACAAATCGGTCGAGATCGATTTGGTCGGTCCGGATGCTAAGGGGGAAAATGTACTTGTTGCCGAGTGCAAGTACAGGCAACAAAAAACGAGCATCTCAGTTCTCAAAGCTTTAGACAAAAAATGCGAGGCACTTCCGATCAAAGACTCGGTCAAAGTGCATCGCTACCTTTTCTCTCGATCGGGCTTTGATGATGCTTTAACAGAGCTCGCCAAAACCGATCCGACATTGCATCTCGTCACACTCGAAGATCTCTTTGTCTGACACACAAAAAAAGGCGATCGACGCCGTTTCCCCAAACGGCCTTCGATCGCCTGACTCATAAACAAGTTGAGAAATTACAAAACAGGATTCATCTGCCCTGCGTAAAGGATAAATAAGCGCAGACACATCATGCCGACAATGCTTGCCATTGCCGAAGCATAAAATGTCATGGCTGATTCCTTCACCCAAGCCAAAACCAGCGGAATGCCAAAGCCGACGGCCACGGTTCCGACCCAGAAGTCCACAGCCCACGTTCCTTCAAAGAAGGCGTTAGCCGCCAACTGAGCAGAGGCGTTGCCGCTCACCAATGCCACCACGATCATAAAGATGCAGAAGGCTTCGGCAGCCATCACGGGCCATTCTGCTTTGTGCAAAATGGCAAGTTCCGTATCGTGATGACCGGCACTGAAGGCCGTCACAGCAACAAGTTTGCTTGCGGCAGCACCGGCAGACAGACCTGAAGCCACAAAAAGCGCCGGCAACACGGCTGTGTTGATCAAGGGGAATCGCACTAAAGCTGAGATCAAAAAGCCCGTATAAGCGCAAATCGTCACGGCAAAGATAAGACCCACCCAAACCAAAATCGGCAGGAGCTTTGAGAGCAACCCGATCAAAGTATCAAGCCAAGTCCACGGCAGGATGCGAACGACAAGTTTGCGACAGCAAATCACCGTCAAAATTGCCGTGGTCGGAATGAAGAAAAGAAGTGCCATCACACCCAAACTCATGACGCTCGTGGGGTTGTAGAACACCAGAATGCGCCAGAAAAAGAGGGGATTGGTTAAGTCGGCCACTAAGCACACCATACCGAGCGCAATCGTCACGAATGCAATGACGCTGGCCGAGGCAAATAACGGCGTAATCGTCTTTTCCTTGCGGTAGAGGCGAATCAGGCAGGCAATCGCCAAAGCGCCGCCCGAAATACCGGCTAAAAAGAGGTAGACGGCAATGGGCCAAGGCCAGGCCACACCCTCGGTCAAACCGATAGTGAAGTCAACATCGGGATTCATAGCGTCTCCTTCTTTAACGGGATGTAACGCAACGTTGGTTTCGTGCCCAAGTGAGGACGAACGCGCACGGTGTCTTTCACATCCAAAAGCTTGGCCACATAACTGTTGGGTTCGTTTAAGTCGCCAAAGACCAAAGCGTCGTACCGGCAGGCTTCGACGCAACTGGGTTGTTCGCCTTTAACTAACCGCGAATGCAAACAGAAGTCGCAATTGTCGGCCACCAACGTGTCTTTACGGATGTAGCGCACGTTGTAGGGGCAGGCCGTAATGCAGTATTTGCACCCGACGCAACGATCGGGGTTCATAGTCACGATGCCGGTTACAGGATCGCGGTGTGCGGCGCCCGTCGGGCAGACTTTCACGCACGGGGCGTTTTCGCACTGCTGACAAGACACACGCACATAGTGGCGATCTTTTTTGTTGCTGCCGTCGGGGGCAACGCCCAAAAGCTGCAGCGTCAAGCGCGCCGTACCTTCGGGCAGTCGATTGGCTTTGTTGCAGCCTTCTTTGCACTCGCCGCATCCCACGCATTTGTTCTGATCAAAGACCATCACAAACTTGGGACGACGACCCTGGGGTTTTTCGGACGAGCATCCTGTTAACCCGAGCGCAAGAGGGCTTGCCGCAGCGCCCGCCAAAAGCGTTCTGCGACTGAGATTGTTTGTCGTCATAGGTTTCTCCTGATCGAGGGCGAAACACCGTTGCCAGTCGGTGTAAGTGTTTCGCCTGAAGCGGAAATCAAGCCAAGCTCAGAATCACTTCTGTTGAGCCTTGTATCCGCCCTGATCGATCATTTGTTGGGCCTTGGCCAGGAAGCTTTCGGCAGAAGCAATGCGATCCTTGGTAAAGCGGGAAGCATGCATACCCCAGCTGCCGTCTTTTTCGATCATGTCGGCAATGTCGGCAGCCTTATCCACCAACAAACGAATGTCGGTTTGATCGGCCTGAGATAAGCGCGTGACTTCCAAAAGCTTCTTGATGCGTTCAAGGTCTTGCGTGATGCGCTTAAAGCTTGCCTTGATCGGACGCTGGATCTTGACGACTTCGTCATAGATTTCCTGCTGGTTCTGATAAATCAGGCCGCGATCGAGTTTGCTTGTTGACGGGCTGTGGCAACCGCGATCTTCGCAAACCGTATAGTCGGCAGGTGCCGGTCGACCGCAGCTCCACTGCAAATTGTTAAAGCCGTAGCCTTCGGCGTCTTGAGCGTAACGCGGGCCTTTTTCACCGGCAACGATCGTCGTGGCCTTGGCATCCACATTAATCTTGTAGAGATGCGAGCGACGGATCGCTTCAAACTTGTCGGTCGAAGTCAGTGCCGCAGCAAAACGATCCTTGGAAGGAAGGTTGGGCATATGGCAGCCCACGCAGTCGGTTTTGTCATGCGTGTCGGTCTTGGAGAAAACAAAGGCTTGCACGGTATGGCATTCCTGACACGTCTTTTGAATGGCAGGGGCCGTGACTTTAAGCATCCAATCGGTGCGATTGATGCTCTTGGGATCGTGGCAGGTCACACACGTCAAACCTTTTTGCGCGTGCTTGGTCATAAAGTGCTGCTCCACCTTTTCGTTAAAGACTTGCTGCACGGCTTTCATGTCCTTGGGGCCGGCCGTCACCGAACTGTCGGAGGTCACGCCGAGACTTGCCAAAAACTCGACTTTTTCCGGCATATCGAACACGGGGGCGGCCGAGACGGTGCCAAAGGCCAATCCCACAGCAAGGATCGAACCTAATAGACGAAAGGATTTCTTTTCTAACATTTCATTTCACCATAATCTTTTGCGTTTCAAAAACGATTCGCTTTGGCAGACG
>CALKKK010000216.1 GCA_937995395.1 uncultured Sutterella sp.
CTTTTCGTGAGCGGTCCGTCGGGCTGCGGCAAGACCAGTACGGTTTTGCAGTTTCTCGCACGTGTCGGTATGCCAGCCGTGAACTTCACGTGTCGGCCCGATATGGATTTGGGCGATCTCTTGGGACGCTACAGCGTTTGTGCCGAATCTCAGGGCGGTTACAGTTGGCTTGACGGCCCCTTGACCGCTGCTTGGAAGTACGGTCTGACGCTCGTCATCAACGAGTTTTCGTTGGCACCCTCCCCTGTGTGGGTGGCTTTGAACGACCTCTTTGAAGGCGGCCGGTTGCGTGTGGATGCGCTTGGGAAAACTTTTCCGAAGCACCCCAACACACGCATTGTCATTACCGACAATTGTCGGGCTCTGGCGACCAACCGCGACTATATCGGGCGACGTCGTCAGGACCTGACCTCGGCCGAGCGTTTTTGGCACGTTGAGGCCCGGTGGCCGTCTGCTCAACAGGAGTTTTCGCTTTTGATGCAAAAGACGGCGCGATTGGCTAGATTCTACGGTCTGCAAATAGAAGACTCTTTCGAAAGTATCGTCTATGCAGCCGTGCGTTTTGCCAACGTCACCCGCCAAGCGGCTGTCAATCCTGCCAGAGCTGTGCGGCTGCCTGCGATCTCCACGCGCGTTTTAGTGCGCTTTATGGAAATCACGGTCGCCAAGTTCCATGAAAATCCGCTCAGTCATACGATCCTGGAAGACGCTCTGAAGCTTGCGCTTGCCGCAGGCCTATCGCCCGAAAAGGAGTCGATGATGATCGATTGGATGCATGCCGAATTCACTTCGGGCTTTCGGCAACGGCCGATGAAGTGCGATGTCAAAATCGAAATTCAAGTCGATCAAGACGATGAGGAAAAAGACGATGTTTAGGTGAAACCCGACATCGTTTTTTTTCACCCGCACTTTTATCGGCTTGCGTTGACGTGACAAGTCGCGCCTGTATTGAACCGGCGCCCCCTAAGCCAACGCCCGTTTCCCGGCAATCGATTCCATTTCCATTCAATCACTTTTGTCTGTTCGTATGAGCCACAATTGTGTCCGGAATTCGGAATCGGTGCCCGGGCGTTGGGTTTGGGCTTATCTCATCTTTTCTTTCAATTCCAGTTCCTTTCATGCTCTCCCGCCTTTTTGCCTCCCAAAATCACACGACCGAAAGTGTCGATTGCTTCTGCGAAATATCTTCGCCTTTTGAGCCTATGCGACTTGTCATTGACGGCAGAACATTGCGAGAACATTTGCAAATGGCCGGTATACGGGAAGGAATATGCATCCTGATCGAGACCAAACTCAAGGTCCTCTTTGCGCGCTTTTGCCCTTTTGTGCAAAAAGTGCTGATGCATGACGATCAGCGTCTCGTCAAGGCAACAGCGCGCACATTTTTAACGCTCGTTGAATCGAGCAAACTCAAGGCTTTGGGCGCGATTTCCGTGGACGACATCATTGCTTTGATCGCCTCAATCGCAATCACCTCCATCGTAGAAGATTTTGGCGGCAATTATTGCGTCGCAAATTTCCGTCGTCATCGCACGCTTGATCGGCTCCATGCCAATCCCCTCTCGGTGCTGAAATCCACTCTCACGCGCGAGAGTTTTTCATTGTTTTGTGCCGTCGTTGACCTCTTGCGATTTCGTGCGGACGTTTCCCGTCTCGGGTCTCGCTTTGATCTGTGCGCGTTGACCGAATTTGTCGAAGCTCTCGCCACATTGACGATGAGAGACGCTTCTTATTTGACGGTCGTGCGGACACAGACACTCTTCTTAAAATCCGATGCGGAACATTTTTCCAAGTTGGTGCTATTAGAGCAAAGTCCGGTGACGGGGCTGATGACGGCGGGACTCATTCGTCTGTCGCTTTTGTTGACTCAATTGAAAAGGATCCTACCGAATGTCAACGAATCGACGCTTACACATGCGTTATGTCAGACGGGGCTGTGCGACCGCTCGCTTTGGGTGACAGATCCCGTCGCCGGCGACAGCAGGACTCGAACGCTTCCGAACACGATGGTTTTAGCCTTGACCGAGGCTTATTTGCATGCACTGATTCGCACCAAAAAAGTTTGCGCTGACTTTCGGATAGCGGGCTTTGAAACGCTTTTTGTGACAACAACGAAAGACGCACGTGATGTCGCAAGCCTCAATAGCGGTGTGACCGTTCTCTCCTTTTTGTCGACGACCCTAACGTTGTCTCTCGTTCCCTCATCCGTTGTCATGCGGTTGCGAGAAGCTTTGCGTCAAATCGAACGGCACCTCGTTGAAACGCCTGCTTTATCTGCACTTTATTTGTTAAGTAACGGTTCAAGCATTTCGCCTGCGCCGTCGGCCGTGTTTGTTCCTGTCGAGCTTTTGTCCTTGACCGAAGGTACTTTGCTACAAGTTGACGCTTTGGTCAAAGCCTGCGACTATGTCGAACATACCCGTTTGGACGGTGTGGCATTCGGTCAGACGATCGATGCGCAAAAGTTGGCTCTGCCCATTGCCGAGCGCAAAGCCTTGGCAGCACAACCCAATGTTGACGACACGCTGACGTGGCCGGTTCTTTATAAAGAGAAGTTCGTGCGCGGGTTTGTTTTTGTCTTAGACGATGCCGTCCTCACGAAAGACTCCGTTGCACAGCTAATGACCGAGCGTTTAGCCGAGTGTCGTCAAAAGGCTTTGGCTGTTGCAACCGATCTTGAGTCTCGCAGTCAATCCTTTTTAAATCAAACAGCCGTGAACAAACTCCTCAAAAACTACGACGCGGACTTTATGGATTTGGCAGCCAATGTCTCTTTGGCTGACGTCATCAAGCGTCACCCTGCTATTCATCTCAAATTGGCCATGATGACTTATCACCGTGAAAAACGCATGACCGAGGCTTTAAGGAGCTGATCTTGTATGTCTAGCGAACTCGATACCCGACGACAACTCGATACGGCTGCGGCCGAATCGATGGCCACCCTTACGTGGCGCGCTGCTTATGAACTGCCCGCGGCTTGGATATGGCTGATAGCGGGACTTTATTGTCTGGGCGCAGGCGTGACATACGCGAGCGTCTTTTATTCCGGACTCGGCTTCTCTTGTTTGACTATGAGTTTCAAGCGCTTTCGCTCGGCGCGATTTGTGTTGCGAGCACGCGCGGCGTTAAAAGGCTCGCCAATACAAATTATCAACCACAAAACCCTGCAAGCGCATTTAAAGCAAGTCGATCGGAACAATGAAAAACGCGCCGGCAAAAAGATCGACGGCGTGTGGTTCGGATTCGGATTCGACTGGACGCCGGAGCACGCCCAAAAGCTCTATGAATTGAGCAAGATTTCTTCCGACACGCTTGTTCCTTCGAAATGGATCATGCATGCGGCGTTTTTAGGTAATCCCGTTGGCAAAGACATGGAGGCAATCGGCTGGGCGGCTTTAGACGGTCTTGAAACAAACAAAGTCGATGTTACCGTCACCGAAAAAACCTTGGAAGGCGGCACGCTTATCGTGGGAACAACACAAGCCGGTAAAGGCGTGTTGCTCACAAGCCTTGTGACGCAGGCCGTCTGGCGAGGCGACACCGTCATCATTATCGATCCGAAAAACAGCTCAAGGTTGAAAAACGCCGTCTTTGAAGCCTGTAAAACCATCGGACGCGCCAAACCCTATGTGTTTGACCCGTCGGAGAAGTCCGACGTGCGTTTAAACCCTTTGGCCAACTTTTCGCGCACCGCGGAACTCGCGAGCCGCATTACCGCCACCATGAACGATAACGGCCCCTTTACGGCCTTTGCGTGGTCTGCCGTGCACGTCGTTTGCGAACTCATTCACTACTGCGGCAGGCAACCCACCATTGCGGCGGTGGAAAGCACCTTGGCCCACGGCCTTCAGGATCTTTTGTTGGAAGCCATGAAAGTTGACAAAGGCGAAACGGCCGTTGAAATGATGCAGCAGGATATCGAAAGTCGCGGGCTCAAAGGCAGAGATGCGATGTTGGCACTTTGCAAAGCTTGGCATGAAGGTGGCGGCGACGAAGAAGTTATTGCCATGGGCATTGCCGTGTTTTCGCACGACCCGGTGCACTACTCCAAGATCACGGCTAGTTTAATGCCCACATTGGCAATGCTCACAAGCGGTGCTCTGCGAGATTCTCTGTCGCCCGACACCGAGGGTTATGACAGACGCCCGGCGCTTTCCTTGGGGCAGGTGTTGGATCAAAATCAGGTGCTGTATGTGTGTTTGAATTCGCTGCCCGATCCGGTGGTGGCTTCTGCCATCGGCTCAATTATGCTCGCGGACTTGGCGGGCTGCGCCGGTGCGCGCTACAACAATCCGGACGCCAATCGCCATCGCGTGAGTTTGTTTGTCGACGAATGTAGCAACGTCATGAATCGCTCTCTCATCGAACTCTTAAACAAAGGAGCGGAGTCCGGTATCCGTACGACTTGCGCCATGCAGACGGTGAGCGACTTTGCGGCGCGTCTGGGTAATGTCAACGAAGCGCGTATGGCTTTGGGTAACTTCAATACCCTTGTGAGCCTTCGAACCAAAGATCGCGTCACCCAGGAGTTTGTAGCTGAAACGTTCGGGCGCACTTACATAGCCAATACGTCGGCAACGATTTCATCGAACTCCAACCCCGATTGCCCAGGTCGCTTTACCGCAAGTTACGCAAGGCAATTGGCGGGCTCGCGAGAGGAAATCATTCCGCAGGACGTCTTGGGAAAGCTTCCCAACTGCGAATACTTTGCGTCTTTGGCAGGCGGCAGAATCGTCAAGGGCCGTATTCCGATTTTGGCAAGTTAAGGGAATTTGAGAAATGCATGGGCAAATCG
>CALKKK010000217.1 GCA_937995395.1 uncultured Sutterella sp.
ATGCAAGTCTCGGCTTACTTTTCGGATTCGCTTTGGAACGAGTCGTTCATTTGTTTGCGAACCTCTTTTCCGGCTCTAAAGATCGGAACGAATTTGGCCGGGACATTCACAGGTTCACCCGTACGGGGGTTGCGCCCGAGGCGAGCTCCGCGACGCTTTACGGAAAAGCTGCCGAACCCGCGAACTTCAACACGCACCCCGTGACTCAGTGCGCCGATTGTCGTGCGAAGGATTTCGTTGACCGCTACCTCTGCATCCCTTTCGGTCAGACAGGGGTAGCGTTCGAAGATTCGCGCAATCAGCTCTGACTTTGTCAGGGCTGGCATGTGAGAGCTCCAAATTACTTCTGTTCGAGTTTAGCCTTCAACAAAGCGCCGAGGTTGGTGGTGCCGGAAGCGGCATCACTGTTGACGCGATCCAAAGCTTCGCGAGCTTCGGAAGCATCCTTGGCCTTGATGGACAACTGGATGGAGCGGTTCTTGCGGTCAACGCTGATGATCTGAGCTTCGACCGTGTCGCCCACTGCCAACTGGGTGGTAGCGTCTTCAACACGTTCGGAGGAGATTTCGGAAGCGCGCAAGTAGCCTTCGGTTTCGTCGCCCAAGTCGATCACGGCGCCCTTAGCGTCAACGGACTTGACGGTACCCTTGACGACGGAGCCCTTTTCGTGACGGCCGGCAAATTCGGAGAACGGATCGCCGCCCAACTGCTTGATGCCGAGGCTGATACGTTCGCGTTCGGTGTCGATGGCAAGCACCACAGCCTGCACTTCGTCACCCTTCTTGTACTTGCGAACGGCTTCTTCACCCTGTTCGTTCCAGGAGAGGTCGGAGAGGTGCACCAAACCGTCGATGCCGCCGGGCAAGCCGATGAACACACCGAAGTCGGTGATGGACTTGATCTGGCCGCTGACCTTATCGCCCTTCTTGAAGTTGGTGTTGAATTCTTCCCACGGATTGGCCTTGCACTGCTTCATGCCGAGGCTGATGCGACGACGATCTTCGTCGATGTCCAAAACCATGACTTCGACTTCGTCACCCAACTGAACAACCTTCTTCGGGTCGACGTTCTTGTTGGTCCAATCCATTTCGGAAACGTGCACCAAACCTTCGATGCCGCTTTCGATTTCAACGAATGCGCCGTAGTCGGTGATGTTGGTGACCTTACCGTGCAAACGGGTACCCTGCGGATAGCGGCGAGCAATGCCGATCCACGGATCTTCGCCCAACTGCTTCAAGCCCAAGGAAACGCGGTTCTTATCCTGATCGAACTTGAGAACCTTGGCTTCGATTTCCTGGCCGACCGTCACCACTTCGCTCGGGTGACGCACGCGACGCCATGCGAGGTCGGTGATGTGCAACAAGCCGTCGATACCGCCCAAGTCAACGAATGCACCGTAGTCGGTGATGTTCTTGACGATGCCCTTGACGATAGCGCCTTCCTGGAGGGCTTCGAGGAGCTTGGCGCGTTCTTCGCCCATGCTGGCTTCAACGACAGCACGACGAGACACAACGACGTTGTTGCGCTTGCGATCGAGCTTGATGACCTTGAATTCCATGGTCTTGCCTTCGTAGGGCGTCGTGTCCTTGACGGGACGGGTGTCGACCAAAGAACCCGGCAAGAAGGCACGGATGCCGTTGGTCATGACGGTCAAACCGCCCTTGACCTTGCCGGTGATGGTACCGGTGACGAGTTCGCCGGATTCCAAAGCCTGTTCGAGGTTCATCCAAGCAGCCAAGCGCTTGGCCTTGTCACGAGACAAAACGGTTTCGCCGAAACCGTTTTCAGCCGATTCGATTGCCACGGAAACGAAGTCGCCGGGCTGAACGGTCACTTCACCGCGATCGTCCTTGAATTCTTCAACGGGAACGTATGCTTCGGACTTCAAGCCGGCGTTAACGACCACAAAGTTGTGTTCGACGCGAACGACTTCGGCGGTGATGACTTCGCCCTGACGCATTTCCTGCTTAGCGAGGCTTTCTTCAAAAAGCTGGGCAAAAGATTCGGTAGTGTTA
>CALKKK010000218.1 GCA_937995395.1 uncultured Sutterella sp.
GGGTGGCGTTTGCCCTCGACTTCTTTGAGAATGCCAAGCTTTGTCAGCATTTCACTATCGGTCATTTGGCCGAAAATGCGCGGATGCGCTTGTCTTTGGCGGTAAAGAACTTTTTGTAGTGTTTGTGCATTCAGATCGTCGACGCTTGCCTCAAGGACGGGCTCGCAGTCGTAGGCGGATTGGAAAAATTCGGTCGGTGTCATCATCGCTGTTGATTTCGAAAATTTGTTGAAGTGTTTGGAAATTGCACACTGACTGCACATTTGCAACGGCCTAATGTGTCTGCCCGGGGCGCGGCACCAAAGCAGAAAAACAGCCTCGAAAATGGCAAAAGCGCTGCCGGGAAGGTACAATGCGCTTCTTTTGATTCTGGCCGGTACAGCCAAAATGACAGTTGAATTACACCCCTCTTATTTGGTCGGGCAACATTTGTCCGACTACGATTTCGATCTTCCGGGCGAGCTTATCGCTCAGTTTCCCTTAGCAGACAGAACGGCATCGCGCTTGTTGCACGTGACCGAGAGCGTCATCGAAGACTTGTTCTTTACCGACGTCAAGCGCTTGTTGCGTCCGGGCGACCTTTTGGTGATGAATAACACCAAGGTGATCAAGGCGCGTTTGCGCGGCAACAAGGAAACGGGCGGCGCCGTGGAAGCCATGATTGAGCGCGTCACGGGCGAATTTACCGCTATCAGTATGTGTCGCGCGAGCAAAAGCCCCAAGCCCGGCACCAAGCTTTTCTTTAACGGTGCCGATGGTTCAACTTGCACTGCGACCGTCACGGGTCGCCAAGGCGAATTTTTTGAGTTGGCCTTTGAAGAACCCGTACTGACAGTCTTGGATCGCGTGGGCAAGATTCCGTTGCCGCCTTACATTGAGCGCGAAGCTTCCGAAGGCGATGTGAATCGCTACCAGACGGTTTATGCCGAACATCCCGGTGCGGTGGCTGCTCCCACGGCGGGGCTTCACTTTACCGAAGAGTTGTTGGATGAGCTTCGCAAAGACGGCATTGACGAAGCCTTTGTGACGTTACATGTGGGCGCGGGCACCTTTCAGCCGGTGCGTGAAGAAAACCTCGAAGCGCATGTGATGCATTCGGAGTGGTTTGAAATCGACGAAGAGACCGCTCAAAAGGTCAATCGCGCCAAAGCCGAGGGACGCCGCGTGGTGAGCGTTGGCTCCACCTCTTTGCGCGCACTTGAAAGCGCGAGCATTGCGCCCGGCATCGTCAAAGCAGGCCCCATGGATACGCAGTTATTTATTGCGCCGGGCTATCGCTTTAACATTATCGATGTGATGATCACGAATTTCCATTTGCCCAAGTCCACCTTGGTGATGCTGATTTCGGCCATCCTCGGTCGCGATAGAATCTTGGAAGCATATCGCCATGCCATTGAGGAGAAGTATCGCTTCTTCAGTTATGGGGATGCGTGCATGTTTGAGTTGCCCGATTGGGCCAAGGCGCGATAACAAAAAATACACGACAGGAAAAACACAAAGTGTCTTTGAAATTTGAACTGATTAAAACCGAAGGCCAAGCCCGACGCGGTCGCATGACTTTGAATCACGGCGTGGTCGAAACCCCGATTTTTATGCCCGTGGGCACCTACGGGACGGTGAAAGCCATGTCGCCTTCCGAACTCGAAGATATCGGCAGCCAAATCATTTTGGGTAACACCTTCCACTTGTGGTTGCGTCCGGGGCTTGACGTGATCAATGCGCATGCGGGGCTGCATCGTTTCATGAACTGGGAGCGTCCGATTTTGACCGACTCGGGCGGCTTTCAGGTCTTTAGCTTGGGCCAGTTGCGAAAGATCACCGAAGAAGGCGTGCGTTTCGCCTCTCCCATTAACGGCGACCGTTTGTTCTTGACGCCCGAAGTCTCCATGCAGATTCAAAAGGTGCTCAATTCCGACATCTCGATGGTGTTTGACGAATGCACGCCCTATATGATCGGAGATCGTCCGGCCACTGAAAAAGAAGCCGCACAGTCCATGCGCCTGTCGTTGCGCTGGGCCAAGCGCAGCCGCGCCGAAT
Organism: uncultured Sutterella sp.; assembly: GCA_937995395.1. Taxonomy (GTDB): domain Bacteria; phylum Pseudomonadota; class Gammaproteobacteria; order Burkholderiales; family Burkholderiaceae_F; genus Duodenibacillus. The sequence continues at coordinate 2,038 of CALKKK010000218.1, forward strand.
TCGATCGTTTGGAAAACCCCAACGCATTGTTCGGCATCGTTCAGGGCGGCATGTTCCCGCATTTGCGCGAAGAGTCTTTGGCAGGGTTAAAGGACATCGGCTTCCACGGTTATGCCGTGGGCGGCTTGTCCGTGGGCGAGCCCAAGGAAGAAATGATGGCCATTATGGATGCGATTGTGCATCAGTTGCCCGCCGACAAGCCCCGTTATCTGATGGGGGTGGGTACGCCCGAAGATTTGGTCGAAGGCGTTTCTCGCGGCATCGATATGTTCGACTGCGTGATGCCCACGCGCAACGCCCGTAACGGTTGGCTCTTTACCCGCTACGGCGACGTGAAGATTCGCAATGCCAAATACAAAGACGACATGCGTCCGTTGGATCCGAGTTGCAACTGCTACGCCTGCCGCGGCTTTACGCGTGCGTACTTGCATCATCTTCAGAAAGTGAACGAAATTTTGGGTGCACGTTTGAATTCCATCCACAACCTTCACTTCTATCTGAATTTGATGAAGGAAATTCGTGAAGCTCTTGATCAGGGACGCTTTAACGAGTGGAAGGCACAGTTCTACGCCGATCGTGCACGCGGTGTCGATAACGTCGATTAAGTCGACCGCAAATTCGATATAAACTGTAACTCTATAAATTAGGGAAGCTATTTGGCTGAAGAGCTACTTGTCAG
>CALKKK010000219.1 GCA_937995395.1 uncultured Sutterella sp.
TCCACTCGACCCGGAAGTCTTTTCTCAACTTTGTTGTTTATTTGAAATAAATTTATTTTTCCTCAAATTTGTATTAAAATTCATACATAATTATGACCTACAATGGTCGTACGGTACAGGAACAATTCCGATGGCCGAACCTGAAAGAGGCTCCGCAAACCGTGGAGCCTTTTTTGTACCTTTGACCCCGATCCGCAAGAAAGCATTATTTTGAGCCGTCGTCTAGGACCGGCGCCTTGCATCACCCCAGAAGAAGTACCCAACACATCTGCGAGACGAAATTCTCATCGTTGCACTCCTTGGCAATTCGTCCGTCAAATAACAAAAAGTGTTGGCCATAAAAAGAATTCAGTCCCTGCGTGCGAGCGCGTCTTGCGTTGCCATAAGCGTGCCCAATCGCAAAGAACTCTAAAAAAGACACAAAGTGACGGACACGTCCGCATGCGGGGCATTTCGGCAAAACCCGGTTTGGTTTCCGGTTCTGACGAAAGGGGAACAATATGACACAACAAAAAGTCTGTGGAAAACACAGTCAATTTCGTTTCAGCGCCATTTACATTTCCGTCTGCGTTGCTTTAGCTGTTTTGAGTAGTCCCGTCTGTCTGTCGCAAACTTTTGATACCACCTTGAGAAAGGCAGGCTCGTACGACGATGTCTCCATCGACATCAATCCCCCGGCTACCGGGGAGGTGCACGGCATTAACTTGCACGGTTCGGACAACAAAAGAGAGGCCGAACATATCCATATCATGGGCAACTTGAACGTTCGGATCAAAACCGAAGGTGAGAGCAATCCGCCTGCTATCGGTATCTTGGCTTTGGAGGGCGTGACTTCGGCAGCGCACCTCATTGTTGACAAAAGTTTGGATCTTGACATCGAGGCTACGGGGCATGTCTTTGGCGTGATGCACTCTGTGGCATGGGGAAAAGGCGTGTTCGATAACGGCTCGCCCCATGGCGGCAGCATTGCGATTAACGGAGCGGTGGATATCGATGTGACGGGAGCATTTAGAGCGGGCGGCGTGGTTTCCGGATCATGGTTTGGAAACACGTACGGTGTCGAACATGCTTTCGGCGACATTACGTTGGGCGATGACGGCGCAACGAATAGGATTTCGGTCGGCGGCGGGCTCGGTACTGCCGGTAACGGAACGGTGCAAGACGACAAAATGATCGGTGTTCTCGCCTACGGGTTTAATGCGAAAGAGCGCACAAGCGTGGTCATTCGCGGCAGCACCGATATCGTTGTCGAAAACGACAAAACAGAAGGTATCAAAGATTGGGATCGGTTGACCGCCGGTGTCTATGCCGCGCGAGACAGTCGCATCGTTTTGGGGCAAGACGACAAAGATGCCCGACTCAATATCGTCGTTTCGGCAAAAAAGAACCATTATGTTTTTGGGATCGTCAGCGGACTGTATGACGCCTCCAAAGGATCCGATCTCAAATCTGCAGTGGATATTTCCGGCAAGACCACGTACATTGATTTGACCGGAAATTATGCCTACGGCGTGGGCGCCTTCGGGGGATCGACGGTCACGATCGATTCCGATCTTGTCATCGACGCTTCCAAAGAAGACAGAAAAGTCTACGGACTTTGGGCAGAGCACTTTCCTTACAACACAAACACGAATGCGTTGAAATTGAATGCGGGCGGCCATATCGAAGTCAAAGGCGGTTATATCACTCGACTGGCAGACGATGCCATCCTTTCGAGTGCGGCCAAAGTCGCCATCAATTCCATAGGTTCGACAAATATATCCAAAAAACCCTCCGTGACCGTTGACGGAACCGGGTGTGTTTCCCAAATTCATGGCGGAATCCAAGCAGAGGCCGGCGGAACGGTTAATGTCAAGATTGACGGTCAGGATTCGTTCATTAAAGGACATGTGGACCAACGCTTAATCGTCACCAATGGCAAATGGGGTGTTAAGTCTCACATGGGGAAAATCGACTTAACGCTTGCCAATGGGGCCAAGTGGTACAACCTGGATCTGCGACTGGACGATTTCGTCGGGAATCTTCCGATCGATTACTCCGACGGTATCAGCGCGCTCAACAGTCTGACGGTCTCGGGCGGCGCTCTCATCGACATGAGCTCAATGCCTGTCGAAGACTGGCAGCGCTCCCATTATCAGAAGATCTATTTGAAGTCGCTTTCGGGTGTCGATTCCGATATTCAAGGGAAATTCTTGATGGACATGAATTTGGCAACGGAAACCGACGATACGCAAACGGACGAATGGCTTCGATTGAATACGGACCAAATCCGAGTCGACGGAGTTGCCACGGGCAACTATGAGGTCGCGCTGAACTTTATTACCGGTTTGGAGGGCATCGCTCAAGACAAAATGTATAGCGAAAATTGGCTCATTCATCAGGATGCGATCGAAAGCGATATGACTGTGACGGGGCCCGGTGGACAGAACAACATTTCGGGTAACGGCATGGTGTCGGCTTGGGCAATTAAGTTTGTGGCAGATGGCACGTCCGATCAACTCGGTGACGAACAATTCCGAGAGTCGCTCACCAATCACGGTCAAGGCAAAGGCGACTGGCATTTGATTCGCACGAAAGAAACGACACCGGAAATCGACCAAAATCTTGAACTGGGAATCTCCGCAACACAAGCATTGAGCTTTGCTTCCGAAATCGAAGACTTGCGTACGCGTTTGGGCGAAGTTCGTTACGGTGCACAAGACGGCGCATGGGCACGCGGCACATGGATGAAAGACCATGCCAAGGGAGCCGGCGGTGCGGGTTTCGAACAAAAGACCACAGGCATTCATATCGGGCTGGACCGACTGGTCGGTGCCGACGAAACAAAAGCCTGGTTGGTGGGCGGCGCACTGCGTTACGCCAAGAGCGATCAGGAAGGCTATGCCGCCAATAACGAAGGCGAACTCGAACAGTATTCGGCCAAGCTCTACGCGACTTGGATGCAAGACAACGGCAACTATGCCGACTTCGTCATCCAGGCCGGTTATTACGATCAGGAATTGACCGGCATTGCCAATGACGGCGTGACGGGCTATAGCGCTCAATACGAAACCTGGGGTTTTGGCGCTTCCGTTGAGATCGGTCGCATGATTGCTTTCGGTAACGCTGAGGATGCGGACGACCGTCCATGGTACGGGCATTGGTTTATTGAACCGCAGGCGCAGCTTGCCTACTTCCATGCCAATGGCAAAGACTATCGCACAACGACCGGCATGGCGATAGAGCAGGAAAATGCAGACTTCCTGACCGGTCGCCTCGGTTTGGTGTTGGGCAAAAAGGTGACCTACGGGACGTTGGACGAACTCGACAAGCGATACTTTCAATTTGCCGTCATGGGCGGCGCGAAGTACGAATTTTTGGGTGATCAGAGCTTGCGCTTTACCGGAACGGACGGCATCTCTCAGAAATTTGAAGCACTGGATATGGGCGGCGTGCGTTGGTACTACGGTGTGATGGCCGACTGGCAGGCAACAAACGACCTGCGCTTCTACGCACAGTTAAGTCGAGAAGAAAGCGACGATTACACCCGAGAAATCTCGGCACAAATCGGCTTCAAATACCAGTTCTGACCGAAGGAAGAGAAAATGAAAAAAATGACGATGACTCTTTTGGCAGCAGCTGCTATCGCAAGCGTTGCCATGGCGCAACCGTTGGAAAATTGCGGTTCCAAAGTGGACTCGACGGCGATGATGACCGACATGTCGGGCTCCATGATGCAAAATATGGAAATTGTCCGAGACGGCGAATCGACCGAGATCAAAAAGGCGCAAGCGGCCAAAGAGCTTTACACGCGCATTGCCAAGCGTTTGTCCGAGGATTTCGATCTGGACACGGGCGTTTACTCCGTGGGGCCTTACGCCGAACTGTTACAGATGGGCAAACACACGCAAGAAGAGCTTGATCAGGGTTTGGAAAAACTCAATACCAAGCTTGAAGTCTTCGGCCGCCCGACCTGGGTCGGCAAACGCGCTCAGGATCGCTTCAATACGGCCGTCGGCAAACCCGAAGCCGTACTCTTGATCACCGACGGAGCCTTTGGCGACAAGTTGGCCGATCCCTTGCAAGTGTTCGAAAACTTCTATGCCGTCAATCCCGAAAGTTGCATTCATCTGATTTCGGCAGCGCAAACCGACGAAGAAAAGGCGGCATTCGATGCATTGGTCAATGTCAATCGTTGTGCCAAGCCGGCAGACTTGAGGCAATTGCTCACCGACGATCAAGCTTTTGAGGATATGGTGCGCGAGATTTACTATCGAGATTGCACCAAGGTCGAACAGGTCGAAATTTACGGCGTGAACTTTGCTTTCGACAAGTCGGTGCTCACGGCCGAAAGCATGGCGATTTTGGATAAGGCTTTAGAGGTCTTGCAGTCTCGCGATCCGCAGGAAGCGGTGCGCATTGTCGGGTGGACCGACTATATGGGATCGGACGCTTACAACAAGAAATTGGCAATGCGCAGAGCTCAGGCCGTGGCCGACTACTTCGTTGCGCACGGGGTGGATGAGTCTCGCTTAACGCTTGAGGCGCGCGGCAAGTCCTTCAAGTACACCAACAGCACCGATGCCGGTCGCTGGAGAAATCGCCGCGTCGATATGGTGTTTGGCGAAGATCTGACGTCAATGGACGCAAAAGAAACACCGGAAATCATTCGTTAATCGTTCGCCATGACCGTTTGCGGAGCTCGTCCTTTGTACAAATCTTGCAAAGGCGAGCTCTTTTGCGTTTTCAGGCACGATTGCCGTCAAGTCGGTGCAGGGAAATCGAAAAAAAACTTAACCAAGCCATTGATTTTTTAGGGTGTTTTGGCGTAAAATCACGAGCTTTGCAACGTCTGTTATCCGCATTCGTTGGCAAAGTTAAAGAATTCACGCGCCTGGTACGGGCGCATTTAAAGAGGAAAAAACCATGCTTATCATTCGTTTGTCCCGCTCGGGCTCCAAGAAGCGTCCCTTCTACAACATCGTTGTGACCGATTCTCGCAATCGTCGCGACGGCCGTTTCAACGAACGTTTGGGTTTCTACAACCCGATGATTGCTGAAGGCGCCAACCGCTTGACCTTCAATGCCGAACGCATCGAATACTGGGTCAGCCAGGGCGCTCAGATGAGCGACACCGTTGCTCGCATCCTCAAGGGTGCCAAGAAGGCTGCCGCCTAATTTGAAAGCGGAACAAAACGGTTAGAAAGTCGCTTTCGGGCAAAGCTTTTCAAGCCAAGCGTTTCCTGGGACCTTTTCTTTTTCGTATGCCGTGCCACACGTGTCTAGCACACAAATGCATCGAAAGAGTTTTCCTCTGGTGAAAATCACGGTCCGGTATCTACTCGAAACGCCTTGAGTGAAAAGAAAGCCAAAAAGACGACAACTACCGAAATCCCAACGGTCTTCCCGTCAAAAGGAAGGCCGTTTTTCTTTAGAGAAAAAAGTTATGACCGAAAACGTTGACGAACTCTTGGTTGTCGGCCGTACCAACGGCGCCTACGGCGTGCACGGCTCGGTGCGCATCGTTCCCTTTGAAGACGGCGAAGTCTTGGCCGTGGCCAAGCGCTGGTTCATTCAAAGCATCCGCGGTGAAGTCACCGAAGTCAAAGTCAAAAACGTCAAGGTGCACGGCACTGTGCTCTTGGCCAAATTCGAAGGCATCGACACCAAAGAAGACGCCGACGCCCTGCGAGGCCGCATTTGCGTGACGCGAGACGACTTCCCCGAAACGGATGAAGGGGAATTCTGGGCCGTGGACGTGATCGGTTGCCGCGTGGTCAACAAAGAAGGCGTGGAGTTGGGCAAAGTGACCGACATCGGCTCCAACACCGTGCAGGACATCTTTAAGGTCGAAGGCGGCCCAAAGATTGACGGTAAGGAGCCGATTTACCTTATTCCCGATGTCGAAAGCTATGTGCTCGATATCGACCTTGAGAGCCAAACGGTCACGGTCGACTGGCAGCCCGAATGGGTCTAAAAAGAGAAAGACATGCGCTTTGACGTCATTACGCTTTTTCCCGAAATTTTTGCCGCCGTCACCGATCAGGGGATCACGGCGCGTGCGCGCAAGCGCGGTCTTTGGAATATCCATTTCTGGAATCCCAGAGATGTGACCACAGACCTGCATCGCACTGTGGACGATCGCCCGTTTGGGGGTGGCCCCGGCATGGTGATGATGGCCGAGCCCTTGAAAAAGACCTTGGACTTGGTGAGAAGATCGGGCAACAACGGGCGCGTGATTGCGTTTGCGCCGGGCGGCACGAAAATCAACGACGCTGCCGTGCGCAAATTGTCTTCCGTACCCGAAGGCAATCTCGTCTTGATCTGCGG